>JAJSLI010000046.1 GCA_021272315.1 Methylacidiphilales bacterium
TTGTGCAAAAGGGCTATGGTCGATACCGCCCGCTCCATGCCGGGACGTACACCTTTCAAAACAACCGGCTCGGGCAGGATCAAGCGGATGCCGTCCGGCATGTACTGGCATCGCCGGACCGGGTGATTGCCATTCGCGGCCCGGCTGGGGCCGGCAAGACGACCATGATGCGGGAAGCGGTCCCGGCGATTGAGGCGGGCGGCCACAAGGTCTTCACCTTTGCCCCGAGCGCCGAATCCTCGCGTGGCACGCTCCGGGAGGAAGGGTTCAGCAACGCCCAAACCGTGGCACATCTCCTGAAAAATGAAACGCTACATCCGCAGTTACGCGGGCAGGTTCTTTGGATCGACGAGGCTGGATTACTGAGCGTCCGCCAGATGCGCGGAATCTTCCAGTTGGCCGAAAAGCAGGATTGCCGGGTGATTCTTTCCGGTGACACGGCACAGCACACGTCCGTCGAGCGTGGGGATGCGTTGCGCCTGCTGGAAAAATACGCGGGGTTGAAACCTGCCCAATTAACCGAAATCAGGCGGCAAAGAACCGAGCAGTACCGGGCGGTGGTTCGGGATTTGGCCAACGGTGACGTTTGGCGTGGTTTTGAAAAGTTGGATCAATCTGGTTCGATAAAGGAATTATCGGAAGACGAGAGATATAGGCAACTTGCCCAGGATTACGCTGATGCGGTGTCTCGACGTAAAACCGCTATGGTGGTTTCTCCCACCCATGCCGAGAGTGAGAAAGTCACGACAGAGATCCGGGAGGAATTAAAACAACGGGGCAAACTGGGAACCGATGACCGGAAATTTACGCGCCTCATCAACCAGCAATGGACTGAAGCCCAGCGGGGCAATCCTCAAAGTTATCGCTCCGGTCTGGTTATCCAGTTCCATCAAAACACTCCCGGTATTACGCGAGGAGGTAGATTCACTGTATCAAGCGCGGGACAGGGCGGCTCCGTGCGCATTCAGGACGCACATGGGCGACAACACTCTCTGCCGTTGGGCCAAAATGCTCGGTTTCAAGTATATGAAGCCCAAACAGTAGCCTTGGCTCCGGGTGATAAAGTCCGCATCACGCAAAATGGATTTACGTTCGATGGAAAGCACCGGCTAAATAACGGAGCCGTGTACCGGGTGAAGGACTTCACAAAAACGGGCGATCTCAAGCTGACCAACGGCTGGGTCATCGGCAAGAATTACGGCAATTTGGATCACGGCTATTGCCAAACCTCGCACGTTGCCCAGAGCAAAACCGTCGATCGGGTCTTCGTCGCGCAATCGACGGCCTCTTTGGCCGCCTCGTCTGCCGAGCAATTTTATGTCTCCGTCAGCCGCGCCAAAGAAAGCGTGACGGTTTACACCGACGACAAGGCGCGATTAGCGGAGACTATACAATCCAGCGGTGCGCGCGTGACTGCCCACGAATTGCTCAAATTGCCAGTACCAGCCAACGTCATAGATCCTTTCGAGTCGCTGCTTCGGGAAAAGATCTCGATTCCTGAACCTGAATCATTACGACCGGCCATGAAGCCCGAAAAGGAGCATTCTGCCGAAAAAGTCCAAGCCAAGGAATCTCCTGATGAAAGCCAGCAAATGAAGCCTTTCATCTATTTTGAGCCTGAGCACCCCAGGCAGGGGATTTCACTTTGAAAAATGGCCAACTGCACCTTGGCTCACGACTGGAAGGACTTAATTACATGAGTGCTTAAATCAGCGTGTTCCATTTCGCATTCGTTTTCGGGAATAAAGCCATTGACCTGGCGATTCCATAGGCGCGCGTAAGCCTTGTTCAGGGCCAGTAGTTCGCGATGACTTCCGTCCTCGATGATTCGGCCTTCATCAAAGACAAGAATTCGATCCAAATGTGAAATGGTGGAGAGTCGATGAGCCACAACGATAACGGTTTTTCCCCGCATGATATTATCGAGGCTGTCCTGGATGGCTTTTTCCGTCACTGAATCAAGACTGGAGGTGGCTTCATCCATGATCAGAATGGGGGCTCCCTTGGCGATGACTCGCGCAATCGCAATACGTTGACGCTGGCCGCCGGAAAGCTTTACGCCCCGCTCGCCGACGAGGGAATGATAGGCTTGAGGCATTTCTTCGATGAAGTCGTGGGCGTGTGCCTGTCTGGATGCCGCCTTGATCTGATGATCGTCGACCTCCAGATTTCCGTAGCGAATATTTTCCAGCAGCGTGCGGTGAAAAAGCCCAGGCTCCTGCGGAATCAAGCTGATTTGCGAGTGCAAGGAGGCTTGGGTGACGTCCCGGATATCAACGCCATCAATTAGAATGGCCCCTTCCTGCGGTTCATAAAGACGAAGGACCAGATTGACGAGCGTCGACTTGCCAGAGCCGGAATAACCGACAAGACCCACGCGCTGCCCGGGCGGAATGATCAGATCAAGGTCTTCAAAGACGTTTCTTTCCGGAGTATAACCGAAGGTCACTCCGCGAAACTCGATCGAACCACGGCTTACTTTGAGCGGCTTGGCGTCGGGAACATCAACCACTTCATGGGAGCGGATGATCGAGTGGACTCCATTGGCGATATTGCCGATGTACTCAAAAAATTCGAGAAACCGGCGGCCAAGGTTGCGAACCTCGCTGATGATGAGCAGAGCCAGGCTGATGCTCATGACAAAGCCGGCGATATCAATCTTCCCGTAACGCCAGAGATACGCGGCGAGAAGGAGAACACCCACCTTCAGCACGACCGCGGCGGAATACTGAAACCAGTGGATTCTTTCCATGTACGCCATGGCGATACGCGCGGTTTGAATTTCGGTATCGAGATATTTGTCGAGATATTGTCGCTCGAAAGGCAGTCGGGCGAAAAGCCGGACGCTGGAGAGATTAGTGACCGAATCGACGATTTTTCCGTTGGTCTCGCTGCGGGCTGCGGCATGCCGACGCGCGTGAGGCTGACACAGGCGCGCCAAACGATACGAGATGATCAGAAAGATCGCTGACCAAAGGGTAACAAAGCCACCGAGAAACACCGAAGCGCGAAAGAGCAGAATACTGGAGACGGCAAGTTTAATAATAACGGGGAAAAATTCGAAGACGATGGTCGCCAGCGACATGCTGACGCCCTGGGATGTATCCGATATTCGATGAGCCAGAGCTCCCGCAAAATTGTTCGTGATGAAGCGATGGGAGTGATGCTGGAGATAAGCGTAGAGTTCCTGGGTGACGCTACGACGCAACCTGGGATTGGTATGCGCGCGACAGGCTCCCGCCACGCGGAGAAAAATGACCTCGCCAACGTTGAGCAGAAGAAACACCACCATAGGCACGATGAGGGCTGGCCAGATCCGTTCTGGTGTCGCCCGTAAATGGGTAATGATCTGGACTGTCTGCCCAATAATGTAAGGCATGAAGGTTGCGCAGATTGCGCCGGCCGTTTCCAGAGCGAGGATGAGCAAATACCACCACCGGTATTGCCGGACAAAGTGGTACATGAATGCGAGTGGCTCCGCCGGCAATGAGGGGGCTTCCGGGTTACGGAGCAAAGGCAATGGCTTGATCATGGATAAATCTATTTACGCCTTTCCAGGTCACGAACGAATGCCTTTTAAAGTTGAACTTCAAGGACCCCTTCACTCTGTTCCAGTTTCGTTGCGGTGCTTTCTGCATGACTATCCTGAGCGGACCATCGCGACGTTTTGGCAGGCAGGCCAGGGATGGCATCCAAGAGTAATCGGGTGTATTCGTGCCTGGGTCGGGCAAAAATCTCGCGAACGTCACCTGACTCGACGACTACGCCATCTTTCATGACCATGACTCGATCACTGATGCGGTGAACGATGTCCAAATCGTGGGAGATGAAAAGGCACGAGAGGCCAAGCCGTTCCTTGAGGTCCTCCAGCAATTCCAAGATCTGCGCTTGCACCGAAACATCCAGGGCAGAGACGGGTTCATCGCAAACCAACACTTCCGGCCTGGGCGCCAAGGCCCGCGCGATGGCGACGCGCTGACGCTGTCCTCCGGAAAGCTCGATAGGACGCCGCGGTAGAATACTGGCGTCGAGCCGGACCCAGCGCAAAAGCTCAATCGTTTGCTGCCTGCGCTCCTTTCTGCCAGAAATTCCGATGACGCCGAGGGCTTCTCCTATGACGTGTTCTACCGTGTAACGAGGATCGAAGGAACTAAACGGATCTTGAAAGATGACCTGAATGCGTCTGCGCTCCGAGCGTTGGGCCGCAGAGCTCAGGGAGGTCCATGAATTTCCGCGAAGGTAGACGGCGCCCGCATCCGGCTTTTCAAGACCGAGAATCATCCGCATCAGCGTGGTCTTGCCAGAACCCGATTCTCCCACGATGCCCAGAGTTTCTTTGCGTCGCAGCACAAAGGACACCCTTTCCACCACGGTGCGGGATTTGCCGTCAGGATTTGGGAAAGTCTTGGTCACGTTATCCGCGTTGATGACAAATTCATCTTTATTCGAAAGCACCTCATTCATGGTCGTTGGTGCCCATCGACGGTTGCCTCCGTGAACGTAGGAAGCTGCGGCGAGCAGCGATTGCGTATAGACGTGTTGGGGATTCTGCAAGACCTCGTCAATCGGTCCCTGTTCGACAATCAAGCCCTGGTGCATCACGGCGACACGGTCAGCCAGCCGGGATACCACGGCCAAATCATGGCTGATGATCAGCATGGCGGTATTCGCATTGCGAAGGGATTCCAGAAGAAGCAAAACCTGCGCCTGAACGGCGGCATCCAGAGCCGTCGTTGGTTCGTCGGCGATCAGGAGTTCGGGCCCGCAGGCAATCGCAGATGCGATAAGCGCCCGTTGACGCAATCCGCCGGAGAGCTGATGGGGATATTGCAAGGCTCGCAGTTCGGGTTCCGGAATGCCCACGGATCGCAAAAGCTCGATGACCTTGGCCTCGCGTTGTGCGCGGTTGAGGGCGCCATGAATTAGCAGGGGCTCGGCTACCTCGCGGCCAACGGTGCGCAGGGGATCAAGCGAACCCAGCGCATCCTGCATGACAAATCCAATTCTGCGGCCACGTATTTTTCTCCATGCGGCTTCGCGTATGGACAGCAAATCCTCTCCGTCGAGTCGAAGGCGATTGGCCGTAACTTCTGCGCGCGGACCGGCGAGACCGACCAGGGTCCTCGAGGTAACGCTCTTGCCCGAGCCCGATTCACCAACCAGGGCCAGGCATTCGCCACGGCGAAGAGTAAATGAAATGCCTCCAATCACAGGCCGGTCGCGATGGCCAAAACGGACAGATAGATTTTCCACCTCGATTAATGGCGGCGGAAGCTGCGGAGACCGGGAGCAAGCGACTTCCGGCCCGATCAGTTTCTGGGAATCTTTCTTCAGGACGATGGTGCTCATATCGATTTGCCTTCGCTACGTCGCAAGAGCTCCCGGCCAAGTGCCGTGACCGACAGGACGGTTAGCGTAATGGCGATGCCTGGAACGGCGGTCAGCCACCAGGCATTCTCCAGGTAGTCGCGACCGACCGCCAACATGGCTCCCCATTCGGGCGCTGGCGGCAACGTCCCAAACCCGAGAAAACTCAACGAAGCACCCGACGCGATTTTTCCGCCAATGCCAATCGTCGCCAGGATAAGGACCGGCTTGATGGCATTCGGTAACACGTGATGCCAAATCAAGGCAGAGGATCGGATGCCCAGAGTCTTGGCTGCCTCCACATAAGCCGTTCCGCGAACAAGATGTGTCTGGGCACGAACCAGCCGGGCGTAGCGAGGTACGCTGGCAATACCCACCGCTAGGATGGCGTTGACGGTGCCTTGCCCAAAAAAGGTAATGACGACCAGGGCAAGAAGAAGATCGGGGAAGGCGAGCAGCACATCGACAAAACGCATGAGGAGGCCATCAATCACCGGCGGACCAAGTCCGGCAGTCAGGCCAAGCGCAATACCGAAACCCAGACCGATGGCCGTTGCACCAAGGCCCATCAGGAGCGAGGAACGGGAGCCGTAAATGACCCGCGTGAGGACATCACGACCAATTTCATCCGTTCCTAGCAAGTGTCCAGAACTCGGGGGGGCAAAAGCCTCACGGGCGTTGGCGTCCAGCGGGTCTCCGGAGATAAACCAGGCTGGTTCGATTGCCGCGATGCTGAGCAAAAACACGAAGAGCCCCGCCAAGACCAAGCCTGGGCGAAGTGTGCGCAGATACTGCCCAAGCCGGGATGCTCTTTCCGTTTCAAATTGATCTACCACCCCATCCGGTGACACCAGAACGGGAACGTCGGCCAGATAGACATTTTCTTTGCTCAGCGTGCTCATGGGGTTACACGGCTCCTTTCACCCGGGGGTCAACGACCGCATAAAGAAGATCGACAATCAGATTAACGACGACGTAGATCAAGGCGCTCAGCTCGGTTATACCCAAAACCATGGGCACATCCTTGTTGCCGGTCGCCTCCACCATCAAACGACCAATGCCCTGACGGGAAAAGAGGGTTTCCACGATGACGGCGCCGCCCAGTAGACTGGCGAAGATGAAGCCGGAAAGAGTAAGCAGGGGAATCAGGGCGTGGCGCAAGGCATGTCCCAGTCGGACTCTGGTTTCCGACAGGCCACGAGCCCGGGCGGTCACGATGAAAGGAAGCTCCAGAATATCTTCCAATTCCTGTCGTAAGACCTGTGTCAGCACCGCGACGATTGGCAACGCCAAGGCCAAAGTTGGAAGAACAATGGTTTCCCACCCACTGGTGCCGAACGAAGGCAACCAATTTAACTGAAAAGAAAAAGCCAGAAGCAAAAGCGTACCCAAGACAAAAGCTGGCGCTGAAGAAATCACCAGCTCAACTCCAGATGAAAAAGATCGTATCCATGGCGCACGTTTCGCCGTCAAAAGAGCCAACGCGACAGCCAGGAAAACCGAGACCAAGGTGGCAGAAAACATCAGACTGAGCGTGGGCATGAGTTGTTGGCTGATCGCCCGTGCCACCGGGATGTGCAGGCGATACGACTGCCCGAGGTCTCCATGCACGGCACGCCAAAGATATTGCGCGTACTGAACGGATAGAGGGCGATCCAATCCATACTCTTTGCGGACCAAGGCGATCATTTCCTTGCTGGGCTGGGCATCTTCCCCACCCAAGATGGTGACAACGGGATCGTCTCCGATAAGGTGAAAAGCGACAAATGCCAGGGTCACGGTGCACCAGAGCACCCCGACTCCGGCGAGAAGACGCCATGCAATGCGCTTGAAGAGAGTCATGATCTCTCCTTGTCCAGCCAGGCGGCGGTAAGAAGCGGCCAGCTATCAGAAGTATCGTAAAGAACGCCGCGAACGTACTTTTGATAAGCGATGAGGATTTCGTTCTCGTAGAGAGGAATCGTCGGAACGAGCTCAACGAGCCGGTGTTGGGCCTGGCTGTAAAGGGCCTTCAGAACTACCGGGTCAGTGGACTGCCGGGCCCGGTCAAGGAGATCGTCCAACTCGGGGTCCTGTAGGCGCGTCAGGTTTTGCCCAATCAATTTGTCCGAAATGATTTGCTTGCTGTGGTAGTAAAGATAAAGCCCGTCAGCCGTATTGGTGTGCGCAGTGTAGTTTCCGAGAATCTGGTAGGTCCCCTGGTCTCGGTGGATCAACCTCTGCGCATTTGGCATCTCGGCCAAGGTGATTTCCATGCCGATTTTTCTGGCATCCGACTGAATGGCGATAATGACGAGACTGGGCGTGGCGCTTTGGGTCATCAAAACTTCCGCCGTAAGTCGCTTGCCGTCCTTGGTGCGATATCCGCTGGAATCCCGTCCCGTCCAACCAGCCTCATCCAGCAGACGATTAGCTTCCGCCATGTCGTAATGGAGAATCCCTTGGGCGGTGGGATCGTAGTAAGGCGTGTTCGAGGCCAGGAAATCGGTTTTTGGTTGGTATTCGCCAAAACCCATCATGCGGGTGATCCCTTCGCGATCGATGGCGCAGGCCAGCGCACGTCGTACGCGCACGTCATTGAAGGGTTCCCTTTGGGTGTTAAGGGTTGGTCCTCGCATGGGGTTGCCTGCCATGATGCGACTCGCCAGAACGAGATTGGGATTGGCCCGGATGACGGCCGCGTCTTGCGGCGGCGCGTCCATGGTCAGATCAAACTGGTCCGCATCGAGCGAGGCATACCGAACCATCGCCTCCGGTATGAAACTAACTTCTATCCTTTGTAAATACGCGGGGCCGTCGTGCTGAATAAAAGGAGGAGCCCAGTGGTAATCCTCACGACGCACAAAAGTGACGCCTTGCAGACGCGTATATTTCTCCACGACGAAGGGCCCGGTGCCAATCGGCTTTTCTTGCAACGATTTTGGCGCCTCCTCGATCTGCCTGGGTGAGACAAGACCCATGGGCGATTGGGCCAAAACATAAAGAAAGGGGCTGTAAGGTTCGCGCAGGTTGGCTTGGAACGTGTATTTATCGATCACCTTGCCATCGACGTAGGGCGCAATCATCGCTGTCGCCAAAGGGGACTTGGTGGCGGGATCGCGGATGCGCGCGAGATTAACCCGGACCGCTTCGGCATCGAACGGGGTCCCGTCACTGAAAGTAACGTCGTCCCGCAAATAGAAGGTGTACGTTTTTCCGTCCGGCGAGATCGTCCATGATTTGGCCAGCCATGGCTGGATATTCCCCTTATTGTCCAGGTAAACGAGATTGTCGTAGATTAAGTGCCCAAACCAACTGCCATTGAGCACCAAAGAAGTTTGAAGGTCCAATCCGCCGGGGTCTACGGCCACGGAAAATCTCAGCGTGCCCCCGGAGCGACCTTCTTCTTGCGCAACGTAGTCATTCCCCGCCGGGCCCTGAGCAACTTCCGGTTCCGTTCTTTGCGTTGAGGATTTTTGGGTTGTTGGCCCTGGAGAGCAGGCCGGCAAAATCAAGGCCGATGACAGCACCAGAATCAACCTGTACCGGTTGATTCTGGCCGCCGCCATTCCGTAACCGAAGATAGAAGAATCTCGCTTCATGACCATCTGCCAAAAGGCGACTAATTGCGAACGATGCCTGCCGGGCGCTTGAGGCCGAAATGATCCCGCAGGGTGCGGCCTTCGTATTGAGTGCGGAAAAGACCACGGTTTTGCAGTTCCGGGATGACTTTCTCAAAAAACAGATCGCTAGTCTGCGGCTCGAGTTGGGGTATCAGGTTGAAACCATCCGCGCCGTCATTACGAAACCACTCCTCAATAAAATCTGCCACCTGCAAGGGGGTGCCGGTGATGGCAGCATGACCACGTCCGGCGTTGGTGCGATAAAGCAATTGCCGGATGGTGAGGGGGGCGCGACGGGCCGGATTGAGCACAGCTTCATGCCGGCTGCGGATGCCGTCGATTTTGTCTTCAGAAATCGCCCGGTCGATGGGCACGGGGTCATCCAAATCGTAGTTGTTGAGATTGACCTCGAATCTTTGCGACAAAGCGTCCAAAGCCTTCTTCGTGTCGATGTAGCTGTTGAGTTCGCGCTCCAGCTCTTTCGCCTCCGCTTCCGTTTCGCCGATAAGAGGAGCCAGGCCGGGAAGAATCAGCAACTGGTCCGGTGTGCGTCCGTACTTGGCCAGACGAGACTTGAGATCAGCGTAAAATTTCTGGGCGGACTCGAGGCTCTGGTGCGCCGTATAAACGGCCTCACCATGTTTGGCGGCCATCTCCTTGCCCGTGTCCGAGGAACCCGATTGCAGGACGACGGGGTGTCCTTGCGGCGGTCGGGCCAGATTCAACGGCCCCTTCACGCTGTAATGCTTGCCGACGAAATTAATTTCGTGGATTCGTGATTCATCCACGTACCGGCCCGTCTTCTTATCCGGAAGAATGGCCCCGTCTTCCCAACTGTCCCAAAGGCGCTTGATGATTTCCACGGCCTCGTCACCCTCTTCATAGCGTTCACTGTGGCTGGGATGGCGACCTCGATTGAAGTTGTGGGCGGCTGAATCTGCGCCCGTCACGAAATTCCAACCCGCTCGGCCGCGGCTAAGGTGATCAAGCGAAGCAATCAGGCGAGCGATGTGATAAGGCTCGTTATAGACCGTGGGTATCGTGTTGATCAGGCCGATGTGCGTGGTTTCGGCCGCAATGGCCGACAGTTGGGAAAAGGTATCGAGAGCGCTCGTCCGGCTGGAATAGAACTCGGCCACAAAGAGAGCATCGAGCAGGGCCTTCTCGGCTTTCTTGGCTTCGGCGATCTGATATTCAATATCCATAACGGATTCAACCGGCGCGGAGGGGTGTCTCCAGGAAGCGCCGTGATGACCGGTGCGGCCGACGATGGCAACGAGGTGAACGTGACGGTGGGAAGTGCTCATGCGGTAACCAAGTTTAATTTGTTGGTACTGCTTTTGGGTGAAGTGGAATGCGCGGGACGTTTTAACCTCAAGCGGTCGCGTAACGTACCGTTCTCGTAAGCCGTGCGAAAAAGACCTCGCCGCTGAAGTTCCGGAACAACGTGATCGATGAAGAGCTCCAGGTCGCGGGTGAAGACGCCCGGCATCAGGTTGAATCCGTCAGCCGCCTCCTTGACGAACCACGCTTCGATGAAATCAGCCAATTGTGCGGTGCTGCCAACAAAACTGGCGTGTCCCCGGCCGAGAGCATGGCGGCCCGCCAACTGGCGGATACTCAGTTTCTCGCGTTCGATCAAGTCAAGGATGAGCTGGTGACGGCTCCGAACCTGATCGACCTCACTTGCTTGTTTGGGATTTTCCAGGATGAGGGGCTGGTCCACGGGATAATTCCGAAGATCGACGCCGAATCGTTTGGACAAGTTTGCGGCGAACTCCTGAAGATCAAGGTACGAGTTCAGTTCGGCTTCGCGTTCGCGTGCTTCCTGCTCGGTTCGGCCCAGTATAAAGCAAAGTCCCGGCAGGATCTTGATCGCCCCGGAAGGGCGGCCCTGACGGAGGACGCGCGCGTTGACGTCGGAATAAAAGGCGCGCGCTTCGTTGATCTCGTGTTGAGCGGTGAAGATGACTTCGGCCCATTTGGCGGCGTAGTCCCTCCCCTTGTCCGATGAACCCGACTGCACAAAGACGGGATAGCCTTGAGGCGAACGGGAGACATTCAGCGGCCCTTTGACGGTATAATAGGAGCCGGCGTGGTTGATGTCGTGGATCTTGCTGTTGTCGTATTGGCGACCCGCCTTCTTGTCGTTCACGACCGCGTCATCCTCCCAGCTGTCCCACAGCTTGGTCACCACCTCGAGGTATTCATTGGCGATGTCATAACGTTCATCATGTTCCGCCACCGGCTTGTTGCTGTAATTGACAGCGCCATTACCCCCGCTGGTAACGATATTCCACCCGGCCCGGCCCTTACTGATGTGGTCGAGCGAAGCGAAGCGTCGGGCGACATGGAACGGTTCGTTGTACGTGGTGTTGACCGTGGCAATCAGGCCGATGTGCTTGGTTTTCACCGCCAGGTAGGCCAGGAGCGTGAATGGCTCCAGCCACTTGGACAATCCGCCCTCGATGTCTGCGGCAAAGATTGCATCAAGCAGGCCCCTCTCGGAGAGCCGTGCAATATTGACCATATAGTCGATATCGATACGCAGTTCGGGGTGATTATCCGCCAGCCGCCAGGCCGCATCGTGGTGGCCCGTCAGGTAAAGGAACGTATTGAGGTGAAGCTGACGTTTGGATCCTGACATGGTTTCCTTTCTTGGATGATGAAATGAAGTGGGAATTGGAATTTGAGGTTAGAATTTGTATTCAAAACCTCCGGTAACGTTGAAAACCTCCCCGGGCCAATAGACCGCCGTATCGACGCCATGGGCGTTGGAGGTCGCGTTAACCAAAGCCACGTAGTGGTCGTTCGTGATATTTTGTAAATCGACGTAGACCTGCCAGTGGCCGGTCGGCGCTTTATATCCAACCTTCAGTCCCAGAAGGGCGTAAGAATTGGCATAGATCGTATTCGCATAATCGGCGGCATACTTGTACGGCACCCAAGTCACGTTCGGACCGATGTAAAAACCGCTATCGTGCTGAAAGACCAGTTCCGAATACGTACTGACCTGGGGAATGGCCGGCAGCTCGTTTTGACCGAACGCCGGATCATTGACGAAATGATTGTCCGACCAGGTCAGGGTATTGTTGAGCACCAGTTGGCTGGGAGTACGGGGAACGTTCGCCGCGCCGGAACTCAGAGCCTTGGGATCCGATTCCTTCGGATCAGGCGCCGAAAGACCGTCGTCCTGCCAAAGCGTCGTCTGAAGCCCAAATTCAACGCCTTGATGGGTGGTGGGAGTGGCATTACTGGTCTGATACACCCCCGAGCCGGGGGCCGTTTCCTGGACAAGAAGCTCATCGGTCACCCAAGAGTGGTAAAAGTCGACGCTTCCGGAAAAGATTCCCGACTTACCGCGGAAACCAACTTCGGCTGTTGTCGCAGTTTGTGCATGAAAACCTGCTGATTCCAGGCCCGGGGTCGTGGGGGTGAAGTGATTGGCAACTGTCGGCAAGCCGGTCACATAGGACGTCGACTGCGGAAATTCCACCGTCCGGGCAACATCACCATAGACCTGTAAATCGGGCTGGATGTCATAGCGCACCCCAAAGCGAGGCGCGTAGTCGGTATACGACTGTCCGGCCCAGCCAATCGGCGAACCCTCTTGCCCGGCTTGTCGGTCGGCATAAAGGAGTGAGATTCCAGGGCTTAACCACAGGTTTGGGAATACCTCCAAATCATGATTAAAATTCAAGGTTACATTGCTTCCCCGCAGGTCCTGGCTGGTCAGCACCTGTCCATTCAGCGTTGAGGGCGCGCGGGCAATGACTTCACGGTTGCCATCCAAGATGGTCTGCGCGTTGAGGGAAATATCGGTATCAGCCGTAAGACCAAAAATCTGGTCGTGCCGCTGGTAATCAAGAACCGAGGCGAAGTCGTCCGTCTCGTCCTTCTGGCTGGTGTTGTTGTTGGCAATCGGAGCAAGGAGATAAAGAAATTCCGCGCTCTGGTGCTTGAATTGCAGGTTAAGGTTCAGGGATGAATCCGGATCGATCTGATACTTGGTTTCATCCTGGGCGATATAGGTACCATTGGCCCGCTGCCAGAGGTTAAAGGGCGCCACGGTCTTTGGGTTAACCTGTGTTGGATTGCTTTCCACTTGGGCCAGGGTCAATTGCTGCGGATTCCGTGCATCCTGCTCGGCATAAAAGAACGAAAACCGAGTCGTGAGATCGGAATCGAAGTGATAGCCGGCAGTTACGTAGGCGCGATTGGCGAAGGACGTAGAGTTTTGGCGGAAGCCGTCGGTATAAGCATCGACAAAACTGGCCGCGTAATCCCAGTTGCCGATCACCTGCCCGGTACTAACTTCGTCCTTGCGGTAGCCGTAACTGCCAAACTCGTTGTGTGTCTCGAAAAGAGAAGCCTGTGCCCCGGTAAGGCTGACGAAGTTAATGCCTCCGCCCAGTCGCAGAGCACCGAGGGAACCCGAATCCGCGGAGCCTCCACGGAGAACCTCCGTGTAATCGTAGAACCACGGTTCGACGGACTCGAAGGGATAGGCGGCAGGGGACGTTATGGGCAATCCGTTTACGAACAGGTCAACTCCCTTTGGATTATTGCCGAAAGGCCCACCTGTCAGGGCGACTCCGGTTCCGCGAATCGATAGATTCAATTCAGAGCCATTTCCAGAAGCCTCCTGAGCGACGACACCGGGAACGCCTTTGAGAAGATCGGCCGCATTTGAAATGGAACCTTTCAGGTCTTGGGAACGAACCAAGCTGGTGCCGCCGGTGATTTGATTTAGTTGTGCCTGGGCAATATCCGATGGCGTCAACGTTGTTCCCGTAACAACCACTCGCTGGAGAGTGGCTGTATTGGTAGAACTCGATTGGGAAGGTGAAGCGGCGGCAGTTCCGGATGATGATGCAGTCGGTTTCGTGGCACCCGTAGCAGAGGATAAAGATGTCGATTGATTCTGGGGCGTCGTTCCATTCGAGTTATTGGTCGCTTGCTGCGCAAAACTAAAATCTGTGGCCAAGGTCAGCGCAACCATTCCCGCGACGATACTTTTCCCCCAAAGCTTCAAGTGAAGCCGGGGCCTGATCAACTGACTTTCTTTCATGTGGTTCATTCCTTCTCGGTTTTAGGTTTTAGCCCTCTGCGCTTGGCGTGAGAGCTTCATTAATCTATTTAGCCGATAGGAATAGAGTAATATGGGGCGCTGTCAAACAGTTTTTTGCACAGGCGCAGTAGAAACCTGAATAGTTTGTCGATCCACATGAACCTTACGATAAACGAGTTATGTTGTTATTGATGCCGATTAAAAGTGGCCTGAAAATAATTCCTTATCCACATTATGCCCTAACTGCCGCATCTTTTTAGTTGCCGATTAGTTTTAGATATAGTATGCCTATAATAATACTAGGATAAAACACCTGTATTGAACTAATAACTCCAACTCCGACAAAACATGACCGATAATCTTGTAATACAGTACTTCGTGAAGGGAGGTTGGATCATGTGGTTGATCCTTCCGGTTTCCCTGGTCACCGTGAGCGTTATATTGGAGCGTGCCCTTTGGTGGAATGCCCATCGACGCACGCGCAACAGCGCCAAGCTGGACCAGGTCTTTGGCTACCTTGAAGACGGCAATGTGGTCGATGCGTCAACTGTGGCCCGCCAATCGCACGATCCACGGCTTCAGGTTATTTATCATGGCCTGAACCATCATCATGCCTCTCTCGAAGGCGCACTGCAAATCGCGGCCGGAATCGAGATCGAACGAGCCGGCCGGTTCCTGGTCGTGCTCGACACGATCGTCACGCTGGCGCCACTGCTTGGGTTGTTGGGCACAGTCACCGGCTTAATGCGGGCTTTCTTCAAGCTCGGCGATACAGAACTTTCCGAACAGGCCATTACCGGCGGTATCGCCGAGGCGCTCATTGCCACGGCCTGCGGCTTGTCCATCGCGGTTGTTGCCTTGATTGCGCTAAATTACTTTTCGGCACGCGTGGCAAAGTTTCAGTTCGAGTTACAAACAGCCGCGACCAATACCGAAGTGCTTCTCCGTACTGCCCTAGCCACCCGCGAAGAAGCGGCAAGAGAAAAGTGGATTGGTGCAACTCCGATTGAACCGGCAGCATGAAGATCATTTCACCTTTGCCCACCCGACGCGGTCGCCTGGAGATTATTCCGCTGATCGACATCATGTTCTTTCTGCTCGCGGCCTTCATGCTGGTGAGCATCGACAAGATTAGAGTGAAGTCGCTCAAGGTGAACCTGCCGACGAATGTGCCGACCGCTCAAATTGAGAAGAAGGAAGATTTCCTTTCCGTCTCGGTCAACACCGATGGTCAGGTACAGCTCGAAAAGGACCTGATCAAGGACAAGCAGACCTTGCTGGCTCGACTGCAACAGCTATACGTCCAGAACAAGGATCAAAAATTCCTCATCTCAGCGGATAAAGATGCCCGCAATGGGGACGTGATCGCCGTGTTGGGAGAATTGCGCGCGGCGGGCTTCCAGAAAGTGGCGTTTAGCATCTGCAGTACTACCGAAGTCCCGGGTTCAGCGCAGGTGCCACCATTACCATCGGCCCTTGGGAACATACCGGGTTCGCCCGTGTCAGCCCCTGCGCTGGCACCACCACCAGATGTCCCAGCTGAAGGCGGCGCTCATCCTTAGTCTAATTCCATAATCCCCATGGCTCATCCCGCCAGCCTCACGCGTTATCCAGCAGAGCAGATTTATCTTCGCCACGGGGCGACTGCATCCCTAGGGCTGCATCTTCTCGTCGCTGGAACTATTGTCCTGATCGCGTTCTTGACTCACGTCAAAACGATCGAGCAATTGATGGCCGAGGGAGGTTCCATCGCGCAGAGCGGTCCCGCGCCCGAAGAAAACATCGAGGTGGAATTGCGGCCCGATGATCTGCCCCCGCCTCCACCCACGGTAAACCCCGAGTTCATCAATCAGGTGGAATTACCGAAACCCGTGGTGGTTCCGCCTCCGCCGGTCATTGTGCCACCCCCCAAGCCGGTCGTCGTTAATAAGCCGCGTTACACCGCACCCAAGGCAACCGGGACAGGCGAATCGGCCAACATTTCCCACCTAGTGGTGGGCAGTAGCGGATTTCCCCAACCTGGCTACCCCTATGAGGCGGAGGTGCATCATCAGACCGGAACTGTTTTCGTGGGCATCCAATTCGATGCCCAGGGCAATGCAGGCGACGTTGAGGTCATAGGATCAAGCGGGGTGTCGATTCTCGATTCATCCACGCGGAGCTTCATTCGGTCTCACTGGCATAATGAAAACTTCGCCGGGCAACACGTTACCGTGCCGGTCGAATACAGATTGTAGCAAATAGCTTCCCGCCGGGCGTTCAAATCTGGTACTCGATTCCCGGTGGCGACTGGCTCAACTGTTGTGCTTTTATCATGAGTTGATCGAGCGTTGTGTTGTCGAGAATCTTTGCGGTACTGTCCCGCACTTCTTTCATGATCCAGCGGATCACGCATTGCTTTTCATCCGGGCAGTCGTCGCAACGGGCGTAAGCGGTCTGGCTAACGCACGGGACGGCGGCCAGGGGCCCGTCGATCAGGCGAATGACTCGGCTCAGCGCGATTGTGTCGGGAGAACGCTCCATGAAATAACCACCCTCCTTACCCTTGCGACTCTGGAGAATCCCTTCATTGCGAAGGTCGAGTAAAATAGCCTCGAGAAATTTTCGCGGGATATTGAGCTCTTCGGAAATATCACGGATCTGAATCGGCCCCTTGCCCTGAAGCTGGGCCAGGTGAACCAAGGCCCGAATCCCATATTTCGCCCGCTTCGATAGCATGAGTGGAGGTTAAGTATTCCGTTCCCGAAGCGCAAGAAGCAGGGTGAGTTCCTTCGTTATTATGTTCGCGTGGATCAAGTCATTGCCTTCAGATCGACCACTCCTGGGGAGCTTCCTGGTCTTCATTCCCTTTCGCCGATTTGTCGAGGATGGAAAGTTGTTTTGCTTCCTGTACGACAAGAGAATTCGCCGGGACACTATGCATGAGGAAGACATTAGCTCCGATGGTTGAATTTTCGCCGATGACAGTTTCGCCGCCGAGGATGGTAGAGTTGGGGTAGATCGTCACGTTGTCCCGCACCTCGGGATGGCGTTTCCCGCCTTTCACAATCTGGCCTTTTTCATCCTTGGCGAAGCTGCGGGCACCGAGGGTCACACCATGATAGAGCTTTACCCGGTTGCCGATTCGGCAGGTTTCACCCACGACCAGACCTGTACCGTGGTCGATGAAGAAATGGGAGCCGATCCTCGCTCCGGGATGGATGTCGATGCCGGTACGGCTGTGCGCCCACTCGGTCATCATGCGGGGAATGATCGGGACCTCCGATTGGTAGAGGCGGTGCGCCAGTCGCTGGATGGAGATGGCTTCAATGCAGGGATAGGAAAGGATAATTTCCTCGCGGCTGAGCGCGGCCGGGTCGCCCTCGTAAGCGGTCTGGATATCGGTATGCAGCAAATGGCGAATTTCCGGCAGGTCTTTGCAAAATTTGAGCAGGATCGGCTTAGTCCGTCCCGTGGGCCGGTGCGGGTCGCCGATGCGGACACTTTTGCGCACCTGGGTTTCGAGCTGTTTTAAAACGCCTGATAGGCGTTGCTCGGTGAGATCGAATACGGTGTGCCGGTGGATCGCGTCATCATCGTGAAAGCCGGGAAAGAGAATGCGGAGCAACTCCTCGCAAATTACGCCGACCGCCCGCTTGGATGGCATGTTATGGACATCCTGGTTGTTGAGCCCTCCCAATTGGTCGTAGGAGGCCACAACGTCCAAAACGATCTGTTTCCAGGATTCATCCATTGGGATGAGATGAATTAAGCTTCGAAAGATGGAGCTTGCAATCCTAATTATTCCATAGACATTATCAAGAATAGCTTTATTACATCTTGAAACTGAGGTTGTCAGAGAAAAATCCATGCCTTTTCGAGGAGAACGGCTTTGTCCCAGAAAATTGATTCCATCGAACAACCGGCCAAGACCAAGCACAAGAATCTTGCTTCCATTCCAGACGAAGCTGAGATTGTGCGCCGCATTTTGCGCGCCTTGGCCGACTTGGAATATGGCTCGATTGAGATTTTCGTTCAGGACTCGAAGGTGGTTCAGATTGAACGGACACAACGATCCCGCTTTCCCCGTCCTCTTGATATTCCGAGCGTCTAAGCTCGGCAAGCTGGTCAACCCCGGTTAATTGCTATTGTCATGCGTCGCTCAAAATATCACGGAGTTTCTCATTTCATCGGCTACACCCCGCTGATCCGGTTGAGACGTTTGTCAGAGCTGACCGGAAGCGAAATTCTCGGCAAAGCCGAGTTCATGAACCCAGGAGGTTCGGTGAAAGATCGTGCCGCTCTCGGGATCATTGAAGCGGCTGAGGTCAGCGGCGAACTTAAGCCTGGTGCGACTATCATCGAGGGCACGGCAGGGAATACGGGTATCGGCCTCACCGTGGTCGGGCAAGCCAGGGGGTATCGCACCGTGATTGTTATCCCAGACAACCAGTCACCAGCCAAGGTGGAACTTCTCCGTGCCCTTGGGGCTGAAGTGAAGGTCGTGCCCGAAAAACCCTACAAGGATCCAGGCAACTACAACAAGGTCGCGCAACGGCTCGCGCAGGAGCACGGTTACTTCTGGGCTAATCAATTCGACAACACGGCGAACCGGCAAATTCACTATCGCACCACGGGACCCGAGATTTGGGACCAGACGGAGGGACGCGTGACTGCTTTCGTCGCTTCGGTGGGTACGGGTGGCACACTGGCCGGAACATCCACTTTTTTAAAAGAGAAAAATCCGCGGGTCGCCGCGGTCTGTGCAGATCCTTACGGGGCCGCGATGTGGTCATGGTTCAAGAACCACAATCTCGAAACCAAGGACGGCGATTCCTTTGCCGAGGGCATTGGCCAGGGACGTGTGACGAAAAATATCGAGGGTCTTGAAATCGACGAGGCTTACCGGATTGAAGACCAGACGGCCTTTACCATCATACAGCAACTCCGTCGCGAAGAGGGAATCTTCCTCGGCCTCTCCTCAGGGATTAACATTGCTGGCGCAGTCCGTTATGCACGACAGAAGGGCCCCGGCCAGACCATCGTGACCATCCTCTGCGATTCGGGCCACAAATACATTTCCAAGCTCTTCAATTCAGAATGGATTGAGAAGAACGGATTGAAGGCCGATTTGTCTCTCGAGTCAGTGCTCTAAATCCTCACATGGTGATCGTCCTACTGATTTAGGTGAATACGCGCTTATTCGTTAAGGCCGTATTTTTTTCGCCGATTTTTTTTGAGGCCATGAAAATCATGGTCAGTCTGTTTTACGCGGCAAAATTGACGATATTAATAACACTTCCGAATACGCTGTCTATAGTTTAATTGCCTCTGCTAATAGGCTCATTAAAAAATACCATAGTAAGTCTATTGACTTTAAGGTATTTTGCTGCACGATGATTCCATCGTGCCAGTAAACAGTGATCCATCAGCAAAAAAACAAAAGCTTCAGGAAGGTAAAGAAGACTTGCCTGCCTGGCTGAATCTTGTCCGCACTCAGGTGTCCTCTCTCAAGTTCGGCACCGTCCATGTCACGGTCCATGATTCGCGGGTAATCCAAATCGAACGACTGGAAAGATTGAGGTTGGATCGTTCCTAACCATTTACGCGCCTTATTAGAATCGCCCCATTTTAGCACCCACCAGATAACTGGAGGCGGAATGAATCAACCATAAACCCGCGCCAGACCGACCGGTTTCCCGGAGGTTTGCCGGAGAATTAATTACTTAACCACCATGAAAGCACGTCAGTCTGTCCGCATCAGATCAGTCGTTCAATCCACGCGCATCCGTGTCGCCATCCTGTTTGCCGCATCATTGTTCGCGGCCAGTTGGAATGTAAACGCGGATGAAGCCACAACCAACGCGACAACCTCGACCAATGTGACAACCTCGACCAACGCGTCGTCGAACAAATCCGCGTCAGATCCCAAGGAAGTTAAGTCGGATGTACCCGCCGCCACACCAGACGACAAAGGGCCGCCGTTGCCCTTGCATCAGATCGAAGGCAATGGTGGTATTTTCTCCACGTTGTCGGCCTATATCGTCAACCCCCCGCGCGACGGCGAACCCGTGGGGCGTCCGTCCGTTGGGGCAGCCTTTATTTCCCTTGGCCATGACAAGGACCTCGAGGCCTTGACGATCACCGAATCACCGCTCAAGCGTCTTGAGCTTGGCTACGGCTGGAACTATCTCAATCTTGGAAACCTGCCGCTGGCGTTGAGAAATGCCGGCCTCGTCAAATATCAACAGAACGAGGTCCAGTTGCATAACTTCAACGCGCGTCTCCAGGTTTTGGAGGAAGGCGAGTTCGACCAGAAGTGGCTCCCGGCGCTGACGTTTGGCGTACATTACAAGTACAACGACGGCATCAGCGAAGTGAACCGCGAAACCTTTGGTGCCCTGAGCTCTCACGGCATCACGAAGGATAATGGCACGGACTTTACCCTTTACGCGTCGAAGACGTTCACCCAGCTGCCTCGGCCGGTTATACTGGAAGTCGGCGGACGTGCCACGGAAGCGGTGTGGGACGGCTTGGGTGGATTCACCGACCAGTACAACTTTGTGTTCGAAGGGAACTTGGTTGTGTTGGTTACCAATAATTTCGCGCTGGCGGCGGAGTTCAAGCAACAACCGCGGGATTACCAGGCAATCGGCAACCTCGTGCAGGTGGAAAGCAACTGGTGGACGCTTGATGCTGCCTACGTGGTCAATAAACACCTGACGTTCGCCGCTGGCTACGCCCATTTCGGCAACGTGCTAAACGATCAGTCCAACGGCGTTTTCGGAATTACCACCAAATGGGAGTTTTAGTCCCGCAACCATGAATTGGAGCGGCCCGGCTTGAGCTTTGGCACGGCGTAAATTCATAGCCTGCCACAAGCCGGGCTTGCTCCAGGCAACAAACCCACCGCAACCGCATTCAATTCCAAACTCAACCAACTCCAACCTGATCCTCAAAACCAAGTATGAGCACCAAAAACCTATCCACCCTGGCCCTGCACGCAGGACAAACTCCGGATGCCACCACGCTTTCGCGCGCGGTGCCGATTTACCAGACCACGTCCTACGTTTTCAAAAATACTGAACACGCCGCCAATCTTTTTGCGTTGAAAGAATTCGGCAACATCTACACGCGCTTGATGAATCCGACGACCGATGTGTTCGAACAGCGCGTAGCCGCGATCGAAGGGGGCACGGGGGCGCTCGGTGTGGCCTCGGGCCAGGCGGCCATTACTTACTCGTTACTGGCAATTACGCAGCTTGGCGATGAAATCGTGGCCGGGAACAACCTTTACGGCGGAACCTACCAGCTATTCCACCACACCTTCCCCAAGCTGGGCCGAACGGTGAAGTTTGTGGACTCGCGCGATCCTGAGGCTTTTCGGAAGGCCATTACGCCCAAGACCCGTGCCGTTTACGTTGAGACGGTGGGCAATCCAAAACTCGATGTACCCGATTTCGAGGTTCTTTCGAAAATTGCCCATGAGGCCGGCATCCCCCTGGTGGTCGATAACACCGTCGGCATCGGCCTGGTTCGCCCCATTGATTATGGTGCGGATATTCTGGCTACTTCGGCGACCAAGTACATCGGAGGCCACGGCACGAGCATTGGCGGCGTCATTGTCGACTCCGGCAACTTCAAGTGGAACAACGGCAAGTTCCCGGAATTCACCGAACCGGATCCGAGTTATCACGGTTTGAAGTACTGGGATGCCCTCAGCAATGTGCCCGGCCTTGGAAACGTCGCTTTCATTCTCAAGGTCCGCGTGACATTGCTGCGCGACATTGGCGCGGCGTTGAGTCCATTCAACGCGCACGAATTTCTCCTCGGCCTGGAAACGCTGCCGCTACGCCAGCAGAAGCATTCGGCGAACGCCCTGGAAGTTGCGCACTGGCTCAAAACCCATCCGCAGGTGAGCTGGGTAACCTATCCCGGCCTGCCCGATGATCCAAACCACAAGATCGCCGCGAAATATCTCCAGCGTGGCTTCGGTGGTCTCGTCGGTTTCGGCATCAAAGGTGGCTTTGAGGCCGGAAAGAAATTCATCGATTCAGTGAAGCTCTTTTCACATCTCGCAAACATCGGCGACGCCAAATCGCTGGTCATTCATCCGGCCTCGACGACCCATCAACAGCTTACGACGGAAGAGCAGGCCGGGACTGGAGTCACGCCGGATTACATTCGCCTGTCCATCGGGCTTGAAGATGTGGAGGACATCAAGGCTGACATCGATCAGGCATTAAGCGCCGCTACTCGATAGAAAACCAATGATCGCGCTAAATTCCAGGATTTTTCAGGGTGATCTTCAGGATCAGGATCATTCTGACCATCAATCACCTTTGGGAGTGACGCGCACCGAAACGGTTACGCTCTCGGGGATTCGCACCCAGTCGGGTTTCACGTTTGAGCAAGTGGAGGTGAACTACCAAACGCTGGGTACGCTTTCTCCGGCGCGCGACAATGCCATCCTGGTTTGCCATGCCTTGTCCGGTGACGCCCACGTCGCGGGACTTCACCCGGAAACAGGACGTCCGGGGTGGTGGGATTTTCATGTGGGACCGGGTAAGGCGGTTGATACCGACAATTTCTTTGTCGTTTGCGCCAACGTGCTGGGCGGTTGCAGTGGCACAACCGGCCCGGCATCGAATCATCCCGGAAGCGGTCGGCGCTATGGCATGAATTTCCCGGAGCTGACCGTCCGCGATATGGTCCACGTGCAGGTAAAACTGATTGACCATCTAGGTATTTCTCAACTTTTCGCCGTGATAGGCGGATCGATGGGTGGCATGCAGGCACTGGTCTGGGCAACAGATCTTCCGGAGCGAGTGAAGCTCTGCCTCCCCATCGCCACCTGCATTTCACACAGTGCCATGCAAATCGGTTTCAATGAAATCGGACGCCGCGCCATCATCACGGATCCGAACTGGAACGGCGGTGACTATCCTCTTGACCGCCGGCCCCGACATGGACTGGCCGTGGCGCGGATGGTCGGACACGTCACCTACCTGAGCGAGTATGCGATGACACACAAGTTTGGCCGCCAGCGTTCCGAACGGAAATCCGACAATGCCCTGCCGGTGTTTTCCGTTGAGAGTTATCTTCACCACCAGGGCCGCAGTTTCGTCAAACGCTTCGATCCCAATTCCTATCTCTACCTTACGCGCGCCGTTGATCAGTTTGATCTTTTTGAAAACGGCACGTCGGAGACTATCTTGAGCCGGGTCAAAGCCCGTTTTCTGGTCATATCCTTTGCTTCCGACTGGCTTTATCCGCCAGCCCAGTCCCGGGAGTTGGTTCGCAAACTCAAGCGCGCGAATATTTCCGTTACTTACGTCAACCTTGATACTCCTTACGGCCATGATTCGTTTCTGATCGAAAATCCCGCCTTTTCCGACATCGTGAGCCACTTCCTGGGCAATGAAAATCGCCAGGGTGCTTTCATCAAGAATGATGAACTAGAAGCGGCGGTCGTTTGAACCATGCACTCCGGTATCTATGATACGGTCTCAGGTTGGGTTCAGCCCAATTCCCGCGTGCTGGACCTGGGGGCGGGTGACGGCGCGTTTTTGGAACGGCTGGTAAAAACCCGGAGTATTCTCGGTGAGGGGGTTGAAAAAAACGCGGTACTGGCGGCCCGCTGCGTTCAGCGCGGACTTGTCGTGCACCAAGGCGACATCGCCGACGGGCTGGACCAATATGGCGACGGTACGTTCGAATTTGTGCTCTTGCTGGGCACTTTTCAGGAACTCATTTCACCGGCGGAAATCTTCCGGGAAGCCTTTCGTGTCGGGCGTAAGTTGATTGTTGCCTATGCCAATTTCTGCCACATCCGCGTGCGCTTACAGGTTTTGTTTTCCGGTCGTACACCTGTGACAAATTCCCTGCCCACGGCATGGCATGAAACGCCCAACCTGCATTTCCTTTCCATTCTCGATTTTCAGGAGTTCTGCCGCGCCAGCAAATACAGGGAGATTGACCGGGCGTTCTTTAACGCCAACGGTCCAGTTCGCTATCTGCCCAATCTCCGCGCGGAAGAGGCGGTCAGCCTCCTGCAAAGCGAAAGACTTTCTCACCACAACGCTCCGGGAGAACGGAGTAAAACAGAAATCAAATAAAACCTAACCACTCAATTATATGGCAAAAATCCACAACGACATCACTGAAACCATCGGAAATACCCCACTTGTGCGACTTAACCGTACGGCTAAAAAACACGGCGCGGTCGCCGATGTTTTGCTCAAACTCGAATTCTTCAACCCGCTCTCCAGCGTCAAGGACCGCATCGGCGTGGCGATGATTGACGACGCGCTCAAGTCCGGCCGCATTAACGAAAAGACCGTCATCATCGAACCGACCAGTGGCAACACCGGCATTGCGCTGGCGTTTGTCGCCGCCGCTCGCGGGCTGAAATTGATTCTCACCATGCCGGAGACGATGAGCACCGAGAGGCGCAAGTTGTTCAAGATTCTCGGCGCGAAACTGGTGCTTACCGAAGGGGCAAAGGGCATGAAGGGCGCCATCGCCAGGGCCGAAGAGCTTAACAAGGAGATTCCCAACAGTGTCGTCCTGCAACAATTCAGTAATCCGTCGAATCCGGAGATCCACCGCCGCACAACGGCGGAGGAAATCTGGCGCGATACAGATGGCCAGGTGGACTTCGTCGTGGCAGGTGTCGGCACAGGCGGCACGATCACTGGCGTTGCTGAGGTGATCAAGTCCCGCAAGCCCGGCTTTAAAGCCATCGCTGTTGAACCGGCGAAATCACCGGTGATCTCGGGTGGTGCGCCCGGGCCGCACAAGTTGCAGGGCATCGGTGCCGGCTTCATCCCGGCAAACTTGAACACGAAAATTGTGGACGAAATCATCCAGGTCAATGAGGAGGATTCCGGTCCGGTTTCGAAGGAGGTCAACCAGCTCGACGGCATTCCCGTGGGAATTTCGAGCGGGGCGATCATCTGGGCGGCGCTGCAAATCGCCAAACGACCCGAGAACAAGGGCAAACAAATCGTGGTTATCGTGCCCTCATCCAGCGAACGCTATCTCTCCACCTGGTTGTTTGCGGACGTGAATGTGGAAAGTGATTCCATTGGGATTGAAAATTAGGGAACGGCATTAGGTGAAGTAAGGCTTCGAAGAGTCGTCGCTTAGAGGCACTTATCGTAGTGCGTACAGGCAAAAAATTCAGCCTGCGCGTCATTATTTTCTGGACTCGGGCATAAAACATAGTAAACCCATAGACATTATATGTTATCACTGAAGGCTGCTCTTACGGCTGAAATGCTCATTGGTTGTCAGAATCTCCGTTTTTCGTCCGAGGAGAACGGCTTCGGCTTTCAGCCGCCAGTTTCTCAATTTCACTCCCATAGAACCCTTTCATTCAACGACAGCCATGAACAACTTTCAGTACTTCACCCACCGTCCACCATCAAACACAACGCTTTTGCGCGACCCGTGGCCACTGGAATTACGAGCCAACAAAGCACGCACGCCAAGAATCTGGCCGCGCATTTTCGCCAATCACAAGAGGCCGCGACCTTATCGGCCGGGTCGCTATGCCGGCTTATCGGCCAGATATTAAGTTAACGGGAGGAATTTCCCCATGAGTCATTCCATCGTCACGCCAAGGGAGATAAACACAATGGAGAATCACAGCGATGCTCACCCCAGATATCGAGGGCTGATCGTTTTTTGTGAGACGAAGCTCCGTTATGAAAAAGGGCTCAAAGCGTGGATTTTTCTCGGACCGTATCTCCTCGGTGCATTGGGCTTGGAAATGCTGATTGATGCGAAGCACGTAAATGTCCCGACGGAATTTTGGCCGTGGGTCGGATTTGTGGCCTACCTCGTTTTGTTTCCTTCCGTCTGGCAGCGAATTTTAAAACTCGTCCGTTCTAGAAAAGCATTACCGATTGCACCGACGGGTTCTTCCGCAGCACAGCTGCCCTAAAACCGATCGGGCTTTAAGGGGCAATCTTTCATGAAGACTAAATGGCTCAATTCCTTGGCGCTTGCCGCGGCCTTTGTGGCTGTGGCGCTGCTTGCCGTTCACAATCTCGACTTCAATCAATCCCACGAGCTGCTTAACGTATCTTATGCGCCGACCGGTGATTTGTACAACGCGCTTGATCAGCAGTTCTCTGCGGAATATGCAAAACAAAATGGGACCCGGTTGACCGTCAAACAGTCGCACGGCGGTTCCTCCCGACAGGCCAAGGCCGTCATCAACGGGCAGGAAGCCGACGTCGTTACGCTTGCGCTCCCTTCCGATGTTGAGGCCCTCCATAAGCGGGGCCTCATCGCCGATGGCTGGGAACAGCGGCTCCCCAACAATTCCCAGCCTTACACCTCGACCATTGTCTTTGTCGTGCGCAAGGGCAATCCGAAGGGAATCAAGGACTGGCCCGACTTGATTACTCCCGGCGTCGAGGTCGTCACGCCTAATCCAAAGACCTCGGGTAACGGCAAGCTGAGCCTGCTCGCCGCATGGGGATCGATTATTTATCGGGGGGGGACCGAGGACCAGGCCCGCGATTATATCCGGCAGCTTTACCAGCACGTCACCGTTCTCGGCACCAGCGCTACTGATTCGACCGCGACCTTTGCTTACGACAAAGTTGGCGATGTTCACCTGACTTGGGAAAACGAAGCCCTGCGCGAGGTCGCCGACGCCAAGGGTGAATTGCAAATTGTCTACCCACCGGTCAGCATCCGGGCCGAGCCGAGTGTCGCGTGGGTCGACGCGAACGTTGTCCGGCATAACACGGAAGCCTCCGCTAAGGCCTATCTCGAATTTCTCTTCACGGATGAGGCACAGGAAACCATTGCCGAACAGGGCTACCGCCCCTTCAACGCTGATATTCTCAACAAGCACCTCGACCGGTTGCCCAACCTCGACCTCTTTCCCGTCACTCTCATTGCCAGGGATTGGGATGACGCTCAGTCCAAATTTTTCGCCGACAACGCCATCTTCGACGTGATCTACAAACCCAAGGCCAACTGACCATGAGCTTCGATTACAACTGGAAATTTGCCCGCAAGGATGTCCTGGCGGGGCTCACCGTGGCGGCTATTTCGCTGCCGCAGGCTATGGCCTATGCGCTCATCGCGGGGGTCGATCCACGCTTCGGTCTTTATTCGGCCATCGTGGTCACCCTGGTTGCATCAATCTTCGGATCCTCATCGCATTTGATAAACGGCCCTACCAACGCTATCTCGCTCGTTGTCTTTAGTGCGCTCGCCTTCTTCGATCCCGATGACCGCCTCGATGCCTACCAGGCCCTGTTTCTTCTCGGAATCATGGTCGGCATCATACAAATCCTCATTGGCGTATTCAAACTGGGCGACCTGACCCGTTACATATCCGAGTCGGTTGTGATTGGCTTCATGGCTGGAGCCGGTCTGCTCATCGCGGTCGGGCAGATTGCTAATTTCTTCGGCCTGCATGACAAAGGCACCGGGCACCAGCATGTCCTGCTACGGCTCTGGAACACCGTCACGCAAGGCGGCCCGGTCAATTTTTACGCGCTCGGCGTTGGTGCGGGAACCATTGCCCTCGTTCTACTTCTGCGGCTGTTGGTGCGTAAATTCACTCTTCCGCAGATCGAGATGCTCACGGCCCTGATCGTCGCCTCCGGGATCGCCGCCTATTTCGGGTGGTCGATACCGTCAGCGCATGGAAAGACGTTCCTGTCCGTGGTCGGCACGGTGCCCGCCAGCCTGCCTGCCCCCCACATCCCCGACATCAAATGGCACTGGATATCCGACCTGTCGAGCAGCGCCTTCGCCATCGCTTTTCTCGGTTTGCTGGAAGCGCTGGCCATCGCCAAATCGATAGCTCATCAGACCGGGCAGAAGCTCGATTACAACAAGCAGGTTCTCGCCGAAGGATTGGCCAATTTGACCGGTGGATTTTTCCAGAGCCTTCCCGGTTCCGGTTCTCTGACCCGCTCAGCCATCAACCACCAGGCGGGAGCATCCACCCGTGCCTCGGGGGTCTATGCGGCGGTGGCGGTTGCGATTGTTGTCCTGATCGCCGCTCCGCTGGCCCGGTTCATTCCCAAGGCCGCCCTGGCGGGACTCCTCTTCGTTATCGCAGTGCGCCTGGTCGATTGGAAACGGCTACGCTACGCCGTGCGTGCCTCATGGTACGATGCCGTCTTGGTATTTATTACGGCCTTCTCCGCCGTATTCATCACGGTCGAATTCTCGATTCTCATCGGCGTGGCCCTCTCGATTGTGCTCTTTGTTCCGCGCGCAGCGCGTCTGCGTGCTTCGGAACTGTTGGTTACGCCCGAAGGCTTGATTCGTGAAAGATTTCCGGATGATCCTCCAACCCAGGACCTTCTCATCTATGACTTGGAAGGGGAATTATTCTTCGGTGCCGCTCCGGAACTCGACCGTTATTTTGACGAGATCACCCAGCGGACACAGAATGAAGGTATTCGCTACGTCGTGCTGCGGGTCAAGCGCACACGCAATCCCGACGTCGTCTTTCTCGAACGCCTCGAACAATTCCTGCGCGAGTCCGATGCGCAGGGTGTAACCATTCTTCTGGCCGGCGTCCGTTCCGATTTTTCGCACGGCCTCAGCAACCTTCGTTTTGGCGAGTGGCTGCCCAGCAACCGTGTGTTCTACGAAGAGGATGAAATCTACTCGGCCACGCTCAAGGCCGTACGTCATGCCTACGATCTGCTTGGGAAAAATTCTCCGAACTCGGGGAGCGAATTTGAGGTGATCGAGGGTGGAAAAAAGGACCTCTACTATCTTGTCTAGGTCCGCTGTAAGCACCCTTGCGTAATACTCCTACCGTTCTAGTCTCAAAAATCTATTGATTTTATCTAGATATAAATCATTGAAATTGTGCGCGTTATAAAAAATTTATCCTTGTCATCGCGTCGCCTCTTCTATAAAAAGCCTCAACCTGACAACAGGAAGCTGCCATTTTCCGGCGGCATTTTGCTGAACACGTTTCGTGTCGGATCCCACGTGGGAACGATTGAAACTTTCCCTACCGAGAATCCCCACCGGCTTCTTGGCGGGAATCGTAGTTTCCAAAAACCTTTAGACCAATAGACCACTTATCATGAGCACGAACCCGCAACTTAGCCTGAGCGCCCCAGCCGCGCGCAATCTCGCAACCGCAACAGTCACCGTACCGCAAAATGCGGCACGGACCCCACGCTGGCTGCATAAGCTTCTCCCCTGGGTCGACGTGGATGGTGGCGTCTACCGGGTCAACCGCCGGAAAGTCCTCGTGAATAAAGCGGGCCTCATTGTGGTTGAAGTCGATGGGAAGAAAGCGCACCTCGATCCCAAGAGCCTCCGCGGCATTCCCCTTTTTAGCGGCCTTGACGACGAATCGCTTAAAGCTATCGCTGGAGAGTTCGTCACCGAGCATTACGACTTGGACAAGGTCATCGCCAAGGAAAGCGACGCCGCCAAAAAGCTCTACGTGGTCGCACGGGGCAAGATCGAGTTGTCCATTGTGGGGCCGCATGGCGACAAGCTCCGTCAGGGTCTCCTCGGTGAGGGGAGCTTTTACGGCGACAATGCGTTGCTTGATGATTCGCTGAAAACTCCGGCCATCAAGGCGCTGACCGAGGCAACCGTCCTGACGTTGGATCGAGCAAAGTTCGATGCCTTGAAGCGCAAGGCCGCGATTCGTGATGCCATTGAGCAATCCATTGAGAAACGTCAGGCTGCCCAGGCGAAATCGAATGAATATGGCGAGAGCGTGATCGACCTGCTGACCTCCCAAGGCGGCGAGCCCAAGCTCCCGACCACCTTCGTCGATTACGATGAAGATCCCCGCGAGTATCACCTCAACACCATCCAAACCGTGCTGCAAACGCACACCCGCGTCACCGACCTTTACAGCAACAAGATCGACCAGTTGCGCGAGCAGGTTCGTCTCACCGTCGAGGCGGTGAAGGAATGGGAGGAGTGGGAGCTTCTCAATAATCCTGACTTTGGCCTACTCAGCGAGGTTGCGCCTTCACAGCGTATCCCGACCCGCAGCGGTCCACCGACACCTGATGATCTTGACGAACTCCTTGCTCTCGTCTGGAAAAAGCCGGCCTTTTTCCTCGCCCATCCCAAGGCCATCGCCGCCTTTGGCCGCGAATGCACCCGGCGCGGAGTGCCACCGCCCACCGTGAACATTTTTGGCTCGCCCTTTGTCACCTGGCGCGGCGTGCCACTGGTGCCGAGCGACAAGCTTCTCATTAACGGGAAGTCAAACGTCGGCGGTACACTCGGCAGCACGAGCATCCTGCTCTTGCGCGTGGGAGAGGGTGAACAGGGCGTTGTCGGTCTCCAGAAGGCGGGCGTTACTGGTGAAGTCGAGCCGGGGCTTTCCGTCCGCTACATGGGCACAAACGAGAATTCGATCGCGTCGCACCTAGTCACGCGCTACTTCTCGGCGGCGGTTTTGACTGACGATTCCATCGCGCGCCTCGATAACGTTTTGGTGGGCCACTACCATGACTACGTCTCTCCCCGCTAGCCCCGATACGGATCTCATCGCCCGGCTGGCGAAGGAGATTTTTGCGGATTCACCGGCTGCCGGAACATCTCCGGCGCCGACTGGTACGGTAATCAGCGACTACCCGACCGATGCGAAGGAAATCGCCCCGCCCGTCCATCCTGATGCACCTGCTTCCGGGTCACAAACAATCCAGCCGGTCGAATCGGCCTCGGGCGGACATGCCGCGAGTTCGGAGGAAGCCTACCCTTTTGGCGAACCACGCTGCTATCGGGACGAAGGACAACTTTCGAGCAAACCGTCAACCAACCCCGCGCCTCCGGCGGCGGTGTTGCCTTACACGTCCGATTCGCTATCAGATTTCTATTTCCTGCGCGGAAGTGAAGGCGCTCAGGTTTCATCGCTGCCCGTTCCGACATCCCACGGGGGACAAGGGCTGGTTCTTCCCGCCTTCAATGTCGAGGCTGTCCGCCGCGATTTCCCCGCACTGCATCAAAAGGTCAACGGCAAACCGCTCATCTGGCTCGACAACGCCGCGACCACGCACAAGCCGCAATCGGTCATTGACGCGACGTCCTACTTCTACAGCCATGACAACTCGAACATCCACCGGGCCGCTTACGAATTGGCGGAGCGGGCGACCCGCGCCTACGAAGGCGCTCGGAGCAAAGTGCGGGAATTTATTGGCGCTGCCGATGCGAAAGAAATTGTCTTCCTGCGTGGTACCACCGAGGCGATCAACCTCGTCGCACAAAGCTACGGGCGCAAAAATATCGGGCAGGGCGATGAAATTCTCATCACCAACATCGAACACCACGCCAACATTGTTCCGTGGCAGCTTCTTGCTGAGCAGACGGGTGCAGTGATCCGTGTTGCGCCGGTCAATGATCGTGGGGAGCTGATTCTCGACCAGTTTAATTCCTTGCTAAGCGGGCGCACGAAACTTGTCTCTGTTACCCATGTGGCCAATTCCATTGGCACGATCAATCCGGTCGAGCAGATCATCGCCATCTCCCACGCCTACGGCGTGCCGGTGCTGGTCGATGCCGCCCAATCGACGCCACACATGCCCGTCAATGTCACCGCGCTCGACGTCGACTTTCTCGTCTTTTCTGGTCATAAGGTTTTTGGCCCGACCGGCATTGGCGCTCTCTACGGCAAGTCGGCGCTGCTTGAGGCCATGCCCCCATGGCAGGGCGGCGGTCACATGATCCGCAATGTCACCTTTTCAAAGACAACCTACCAGAACGCACCCGAGAAATTCGAGGCGGGTACGCCCGACATCGCCGGGGCGGTTGGTCTCGGAGCTGCCATCGGTTATCTCCAGAATGTGGGCCTAGCTCCGATTGCCGCCTATGAACACGAGTTGCTTGCTTACGCGACCGAGGGACTCCAGTCGGTGCGTGGCCTGCGTCTGATCGGCACGGCAGCTAATAAGGCGAGCGTACTCTCCTTCGTCATTTCCGGATATGAACCGGAAAAAATTGCGGAGCATCTTGATCAGCAAGGTATCGCTGCCCGTGCCGGTCACCACTGTGCACAACCGGCCCTGCGCCGATTCGGTGTTGAAAAGACGGTCCGTGCTTCACTCGCGTTTTATAATACCCGGGAAGAGGTGGACGTTCTGGTGCAGGCCTTGCATCGGCTCAAAAAGGCCTGATACTTTGGTTCATCAGTTACTGCATGAAAACCATCAAGCCCGTCCATCTGCAACAATTACTCGATTCCCATACTCGATTGGCTCTGCTTGATGTTCGCACGCCCGTGGAATACGCAGAGGTGCATGTGCCGCAGGCGAGCAACGTCCCCCTCGATCAGTTTGACCCGAAGTCTCTTTTAGCCTCGGGTCAATTGCCGAAAGACCAACCCGTTTATCTGCTTTGCCGATCTGGAGGCCGCGCTTCCAAAGCTGCTGAAAAATTTGCGAAAGAAGGTCTCGATAACGCCGTCGTCGTCGAAGGCGGCACACTGGCCTGGATCGACGCGGGATTACCCGTGAATCGCGGCACGACGAAAGTCATCAGTCTCGAACGCCAGGTCCGCATCGTGGCGGGTTCGATTGTCCTCGCGGGAGTCTTGCTGGCCGTCTTCGTCCATCCCTACTTCATCGGGCTCTCCGCCTTCGTTG
>JAJSLI010000077.1 GCA_021272315.1 Methylacidiphilales bacterium
GCAAGATCAACTACGCGGCCAGAGAAATCTTCCAGATTTGGGAGCAAACGAAGGAGCACCGACTGACGCAACTCGTCTTTTGCGATCTTTCGACACCGCAGCAGGGAACCATAAAAAGCTTTTCAGCCTATGACGACCTGAAAGCCAAGCTCGTTCAGAAAGGCATTCCCGTCGATGAAGTTGCTTTCATTCAGGATTGCGACACAGATGCCGCCAAAGTCGCCCTTTTCAAGAAAGTGCGAGCCGGGCGGGTCCGGGTCGTGATGGGAAGCACCCAAATGATGGGCACCGGGACGAATGTTCAGGAACGCCTGATCGCGCTGCACCACATCGACGCCCCATGGCGGCCTGCCGACATCGAGCAGCGCGAGGGCCGGATTTTGCGCCAGGGCAATAAGAATCTCGAAGTGAAAATCTTCCGTTACGTCACCGAGGGCTCTTTCGACGCGTATATGTGGGGCGTTCTGGAAACCAAGGCCAAGTTCATCGGGCAAATCATGACGAAAGAAAGCCATGTTCGCAGGATCGAAGACCTGGACTCGCCTGCCCTGACGTATGCCGAGGTGAAAGCCATCGCTTCCGGCAATCCCCTCGTCATGGAAAAGGCCAAGGTTGATGCCGAGGTGATGCGGTTGAATCGCCTCCGTTCCCAGCACAGCGAAGCGTTATTCATTACACGCAACTCGATTCGACAGGCACAGGAGGACATCCCACGTCTGGAGCAGAAAATCACCAATATCCAGGCAGATTTGGGTATCCGCCAGAACACCAAGGGGGACGCCTTCACCATCAAAATTGAAAATCGACTCTATCAAAATCGGGAAGAGGCAGGTAACGCCTTGAACCGATTGGCTGAAAAGTATCATCTGAGCGCAAAATTGGTCGATGTCGGTGAGTTTGCTGGATTCAGGCTTCAGCTTTGGCCGGAGCGAGTCAAAGAGGTCGTGCTGCGCGGGAAGAACGCCTACGTCGCCAACATTTCAGATGCCCCACTTGGCACGATCAGTTCCTTGGAGCATGTCGTCAGGTCCCTCGATGAGCGCATCAACGAGTGCCGTAACGACCTTACCGGCACACGGCGCCGCCTGGAGGAACTACAGCCTCATGCCCACAAGCCCTTCGAGCATGAAGAAAAGTTGAAATGCCTAATCCAGCGCCAACAGGAGATCATTCAAGCTCTGGACCTCACCAAAAATCAGGCATCAAACAAACTTTCCGGCGAAGCCGAGCCTCTTGTTATCGAAGAAACCATCCAAAATAAGGTCACGGCAACGCACATTGAAATGCGTAGTCCAGTGGCATTAAAAGCCTCTTACTACGCACCCTGACTTTGGGAAGGTTCCAGTGGGAAACACAAACGCGGCCTTTTACGCCAAACGTCGCATTTTCAAATTGTCCCATGCAAAAAGGTGACCTTTCATGCCGAAGGTCTCCTTTCCGAAGTACCCCTTGATTAAAGATTACCACGTCATACAATCGGGTTATGGTATCTCCGTCCCCGTTGACCTGCCTCAACAGCTGGAGCGACGAATTGAAGTCCCGAAGCAATCGAATTCGCAGCTTAATCGGAAACAGGCATTGGCTGAGCGATGGCCACCACAAAGAATCTCTGCTACGTGACATCCTGAAGCGGCATTTGCCGAAGGATTGGAGCGTTACTCGTGGTTTCATTGTAGCTCCTCCTCCAATTAACAGCATCTCGCCGGAGGTAGACATCTTGATTACAAATTCCGGGTTAGCGACTCCATGGCTCAATGAAAGCGAGCTTACTATAACGCCGCCAAATGGCGTGCTTGCCCACATTCATGTCAAAACGGAATTCGGAACAGCGGAGCTTAAGGATGCATTACTCCATGCTTACAAGGTGAACCAGTCGATGGAGCATTATCGTGACATGTCTAGAGTATGGACGGGCGTAATTTTCTTTGAGAGAACGAACATTACCAAGAACTCCCAGTTCGAAGATACTTTGACGCGAGCTTTAGCGAAGGTGAAGAAAGCCGTTGGGCAGATCAACCCTAACTTTCTTCCTCACTGCATTGCCATTCTGGATAAACATTCTTTTATCCGACGGAAGGTTGAGACGGCGAACATAACAAAGATAAGAATCGAATGTTTCGAGTCTGGAGGTACAGCGTTCGCATCATTTATCGATTCCCTTTTAAACAACGCCTCGACCGATAATAGCTATAAAGGCCGATCCGAATTGAATCAACTATTACAGCGAGTACAACTGAAAAGACTATTTAATCTCGACTTAGGAACATTGGTATGAATTGGACTCTTGAGGAACTTAAGAAACATATTTTCAGAAATCCCGTTTTAGTGGTTGGCCCAGGCGCAACAGGCAACCCATTAAGAGAGCAAGAGTTTCTAAAAGTGCTCCTTAGTCGTTTTCCTAAAGCAGAGGGTACGCCAGCACCTGAATCATTTTTGACCTACATGGATTTGTTGCTAGCGTCGTCAAGAGTCACTGACTTGGATGCGAGAAAGATTGTTAATGATTTCTTAGGAAATAAAATAGGCCTTAATCCGCAATTGAGTAGCTTACTGAAGGCGAATTGGCGGGCTGTGATCTCCTTGACATTCGAGGATCACGCCCGAGAGGCACTTAGATCACGTATCTATGCCAATGCAGACAATTGGACCGTGACAACGGTAAGCGAGCCCGCGCAGTCGCTCCCCCGCAATACAATCCCCTACTATGCTTTACTTGGAGATCCAAGCGATTCTAGAGAGACTGCCCGGTTAGCAGTCTCTCATTCACAATACATAGCTCGCCGACGCATTTGGGAAAAGATTCTAATTCAACTGCCGGACCTAATTAAGGGCGATCCGATTATCTTTATCGGAACATCTTCGATAAGTGACCGAGTAATGGACTTCTTAAATGAGTTACTGCGACTAGCGCCTAAATATCCTCGAGAGTTAGTGTTTCTTAGGGATGACCCCACAGCGACTTTGCCGTCACTGATCAATCTGTCTCAAGGGAACTTTGAATTATATTCAGTCGATTGTCAGATAAAGGACCTCGGTAATGAACTGAGTAAAGAACAGCTGGAACTCCACGAACTACCGTTGTTTTCTAGCACCGCACACTTTCTTGTAGATTTCAAAGCATTAAAGAATATTACACATGTGCTTGGCTATGTACCGAAGAAGGAGGAAATCGGGGCTCACGAAAAGGAATGGAACCGTTTGCTAGACACGTTATTTAGACCAAGCTATCTGAATTGGGAACCATATGCTCTGGAGCTACCCTTCAAAAGGGATTTTGAGAACGACATAATTACTACAATCAATGCTGTTCTAAAGGCAAACAGTCCTTTACCTAAAGCAATCTGGATTACGGGTGAGTCGGGCATCGGGAAAACGACCACTCTTCGGAATTGTGCCTATCGTGTGGCACAAAGCGGCCAAGTTGCGATGTGGGTCAAATCTCAATATTCACGCGCCAGCACAAAAGAATGGATGCAGTCGATTGAAGCCCTAAACAAAGGCATTAAGGGCGAGAGTACGCCTGTGGTCGTTTTCGTGGATGATCCCATCGGAAGCTCAGTCAACGTCCAGGCACTGCATGCAGCACTTAATACTTTGAAGAGGCCATGGGGATTGATTATTTGCTCACGCCGTAGCGAAGTTTTGCATCGGGAAGAGGAGCTTGGTAAAATCAAACAAACTCAACTTGAGATGCCAGCTGATTTCTCGAGAGAAGAGTTTTCTCGCCTCGGATCATATCTTGTTACTCTAAAAATGGCGACTACGCCCGCCGAAGGGGAGTCTAAGCTGCCAGCAACAGGATCAAAACACGGGCGGGACGTACTCTGCGGACTGTGGTTCGCATTGCCACAAACCCAAGCATCGATTGCCGACTCGTTGGTTGGCGAATATCAGCGATTAATGGGAGCCCAGGAAGCAATTCAAGCATACATTCAAAAATCCTCAAAGCAGCAGATTGCAAGGATTGCCTATGAACTTGTCACGACTGCATCCTCCCTCGATATTCTTTTGCCTGTAGAGGTTTTGGTTAGTGCCTTGGGTATTTCGTATCCCGAATGGGCGCAATTCTGCGGACCAAAGACTCCGCTCTGGGGATTAATCTACGATGAAGAACTGCCAGCATGTGAGTCCTACGGATACAGAACACGCAATAGCGTCGTTACCCACATTCTGACGAACACACTAAATAAAGGATCGGCGGGAAGAGCGGGAGAGTTCAGGTGCTTAAAGCTGTTATTGTCTGCCTGCACCTCGACCTCCATTCAATATAAGACGTTTATTACGGGCTTGCTGATCGATAGACGCCATTCTCTAGAGAATGGTTTCTCTTTAGATCAGGTAACGGAACTCTACGATGTGGCACTTCATGCCTTTCCAAAGCGCATGTCTTCCGTTGAGCATCACAAGGCGCTTGCCCAGCGTAACCTTGGTGGTGACATGATGAAAGTATATCAGGATTTGCAGGTTCTTATTGCGAGAACTCGTGATGTCGTCGAAGAAGATCAGGATTCGGCTGTGAACCTTCACACATCTTCGGCAGCAACTCTTGTTCGCATGATCAAGAGCGGACTGCTGGATGCCCAAGAGAATTCCAGTGCTTTATTCGATCATATAAGACGAGCTATTCTAGACGATCAATATTCGGCTCATTCCCACCATGTGCATGCTAAAAGTTTATTCACGATTGCGCAATTCATTAAATCATCGAACAGGAGTTCTCACCTTGAATATATTGGGAAGGCATGGACCATTGTTAACAGATCATTGATGATGCTACAGGAAGAGATAAAGACCGACCACGTTGATGATAAGTTGGTCGAATCTCTTCAATTATTTAACGGTCTACGCGACGACATAATTGCAGAAATACCCGACGCTTCCGAGGGTAGAGCTTCAGCTCTCGAATATTTCAAAGCCACGAAGAACCAATCGCTAATGGTCCTGGTTGTCAGAGCGATGCTTGCCAAAGCCACCGAAAAAGATAGGGGAGGCGAATTTAAGAAAGCTCAGATTTTCCTCACCGATTGCATAACGACTGTTGAGGAGGCCGGCGAGAAAATAAGTTCTAGCCTTTTCCTCTGTCGAATCGAGCTTGTTGTAAATTGGATGGTTAATAGAGCAAAAGGGCCTGTATATTGGGAACAGTTGGAAAGTGATTTGAAGGCCCTTTTAGATGACCCAATTTACGCTAGAGATTCACTGTGGCGATTTTATTTGGCTGTCGCTTTTTATCATCAGGGACGTTATCCGGAAGCCGAAATGATCTTTCAAGACATCAGAAGGGAGGATGTTCCCTTCCGGAGTCGATGGGCGATTCGGTGCTGGTATCTTGGAGACGCGGCTACCCCGCCGTTTCTGGAGGGCAAAATAAAAAGCTCCACTCCTGTCAGGCGATATATCTATTCTAACGATCTTGAAAATGACGTGCTAGCCAAAAATGATGAATTTAACGTCGCCGATAATGACCCCTGTCATTTCCACGTAGGATTTACATTGCAAGGCCCACTAGCAGTCAACCGAAGTACCTTCGACAAGTGGATGACGGCCTAAGCCCGCAGTCCTAAGTATGAATAGCCAAATCGGTGCTCTCTCGACGCCTCGCGTGCCCACGCCCCTCATCATCAACCTTTCAAGTTAGGAAAAGGTGACTTTTCCTGCAAAAGATCCTCTTTGAATTGCCCTCTTAATTGTTTGCCAATAGAAATGCGACCTTTTCGGGGAAAGGTCGCATTTTAATAGCTGCGATCACTTTTGGCCAAGCACCGGCATAGCTGCGCTTTCCTGCAAAAACCGATCCACAGTATTCCGCATGGGACGAGCACCAAGGGTTCGGTGAAAGCCTTCACGCACCAGTAATTCTACGGTTTCGGAAGTGACGGTCAACCTGTGCCCAAGGCGATTTAATCGCTCGATCTCGCGCCTAATCATCAGTTCGCAAATTTCTCGCTGAATGGCATAGGGAAGACGGTTAAAAACCATTTTTTCGCTAATACGGGCAACTAATTCTGGACGTAACACCTGATCCACTCGCCGCAGCACGGTGCGTTCGATGGTGGCGAAAGCCGAGCTTTCCATCCGCATCGCTTCCCCTGCGCCGATGTTCGAGGTGAAGACGATGTAGTAGTTGTTCAGGTTCCGCGTTTCGCCATTGGCCAGGGTGATCCGGCCCGCGTCGAGGATTTGCAGGAACAAATCCAATACGAGCGGATGTGCTTTTTCCATTTCGTCGAAAAGGAGCGTCCCGCGAGTGTTCTTATCCAAGGCGCGCCCGAGCATTCCCGTATCGGTCGAGGAATTGCCCAAGAGCAATCCCACGGAGGATTGATTCTGGAACTCCGACATATCAAAACGGTGGAGATGATCCGAGCCGCAGAGGTATTCGGTAAACGCGATGGTGATTTCGGTTTTACCTACACCGGTGGGACCAACGAAGAGAAACGAGCCTTTCGGTCGATTCGGATGAGCCAGGTTCAATTCTCCTCGCTGGAGCACGGAGCAGATTCGAGGAAGAACATGGTCCTGTCCCTTGATGTTGGCTTTGAGATGGTGCTCCAGGTTGCGGAGCTTGGTGAGAAAATCTGATGAAAAAGTATTCATAATGGGCGGACTGTACGGCGCAAAAAGGCCCGCATCCAAAGCCTAAAATCCAACTCTCCCACTTTCCTTGATTATACGATTGAACTCTCCGATTGCTCTTTAACGGAGAAACCCCGGGTCATGGCTTAATCATGCCATTACAAATTTCACCCCTTCACTGGTTGCTCTCACCAGCAAATCACTCGTCGGCTTAACTCCCGTCTTCGCCCAGGCCACGGGCGGAAGCTCCACCAGCCAATTGCAGCAGGGTTTCGGCACGGCCTTGGGAATCCTGTTCATGTTCGGATTCTTTTGGGGCGTCGTCAAAATCTGGTCCGGCGCGAACGCCATCAGCAAAGGCGATGCCGACGGCAAGATGGGCATCGTCGCCGGCATCATCATCGCCGGGGCCGCCGCCATCATGGGCGCCTTGTTCGCCATCTTCAATTTGAGCGGGGCGGTTCTCACCCCCTCGTTCTGACCCATCCGGCACCGTCCCAAGCCCGCCTTCCCCATCCATGAACGAACTTCGACTCACGGACACCAACGCCGCGGATGATTCCGCCGGATCGGTTTGGGGTCTCGACGGCAATCTATTCATGCCCGTCGTCGCCTCAGCCGCCCTTTCCATCGGGGTGATTCTGATTCTGTTCAGTTTCTTTCATGTCGCATGGTGGTTGAGCTTCCCGCTCGGGGCGGTGCCCTTCGGGGGAACCCTCACTTACGTCCTGCTTTTCAAGCAGGGCAAACCACCCGGTTACGACCGAGACCTTTTTGAACTCTGGATCACCGGCCACGGCTTTGGCTTCAACGCCGGGGATCAACTGACCGCGAGAAAACGGAAATGAAACGACACGACAAAGCACCCAACGGCCACTTCGCCGAAGGACTCATCCTCTACGGCAACCTTGAAACGGGAGCGATGGCCAGCCAAGGCTTCCTCCTTGAACCACCCGACTTGCAACACGCCTCCATCGGCTTGCAGAACGATTTCCAGGACAAGCTCCGCATCTTTCTAGCCACCCTTGGCCCGAAACAAAGGGCGCAACTCCAATGGACGTGCAATTCCGACTACCAGAAGGAGCTGGTCCGGTATCACCAGCAGACCGGCAAGGTCACGGATGAGTATGTCCGGGCCAACCGGCAGGAACGGTTCTCCCGCTACTGGCAGCGGATGGTCGACCGGACGCTACGGCGGGAACAACTGGTTCTCTTTATTTCACAGGACATCGAAACCTCCGCAAACCTGGTCCAGAGCAAAGTCGGCCTGCTCGATTATTACTACAAAACGCTCCGACAACTCCGTTCCGGCTTCGACGAACTAGGCACGACCCTTACCACCATCTTTGGCACAGGCACGACGGTACGCCCGATGTCCGACTTGGAGCACTTCGCTTACTATAAGCGGTTCCTTAACCCGTCCCTCTCCGACCGGCTCGAAGTTGATTTCAACAGCCTCTACCGGGAGGAGCTTTCGATTCAGGAACTGTGCTGGGACAGCGACGGCGTGGGACTGGAGGACAAGGCCGGATTCTACCTCGACGGCCATTACCATTCCCTTTTCACGATCAAGCGTTGGCCACAGAAGACCTATCCCGGCGTCGTCCATCGGCTGACGGCGCTCCCGTTCCTCGACTATCAAATCACGATCAATCTTGAACCCATCCCGGTTCGCGACGAAATCACCCGCGAGGAAAAGGCCATCGACCGCTTGCGCGGCGACTACGAAGAGGAGGGCAAATACTCGATGTCCGTGGCCCTGAAAAAGAAGGAACGCAAAATCGATTCCCTCGCCCAGGGCTTCTCATTCCCCTTCTTTGTCGAATACGTCATCCGGGTTTGGGACCAAACCGAAACGGGGCTGCACACCAAATGCGCCGCGATCAAGAACGCGGTCAACCAGATGAACGGGGCGCAAGTCTATGAAACCTCCCTCCCCACCACGGCCAAGAAACTCTTCTTCTCGACTTGGCCCGGATGGACCGGCACCAGTTACCGGCACCGGGATCTGTATGCCGAGGACCGGTATCTGGCCGACCTCCTGCCGTTCTCCTCCACGTTCACGGCCAATCTCGCGGAAGCCGAGGCGATCTACGATGGCACCAACGGCAATTTGGCCGGTGTCCGCACGTTCATCGGCGGCACGCCGCAACATGCCGTGCTTATCGGCATGACCGGCGCGGGCAAGTCGTTCGCCATGGACGACCTGCTCACCCAAACCCAGGCCGGTTACGATTACACCGTCATCATCGAAGAAGGTCTTTCCTACAAGAAGTTCACGGAAAGCTTGGGAGGCAGGCCGATCCTGATTCATCCCGATGGGGAATTGACCATTAACTATCTCGACACCCAGGGTTTGCCGCTCAATCAGCTTCAAATCGCCAGCGCCGTTGCCTTGGTGTCGAAGATGATTGGCGAATCACCCGACCCCGAAAAGCAGCAGCTTCGGCAGGCCCAAATCGGCCAATACATCCAGCAGCTCTATGCCGACACGTTTGCGGAATGGTCCGGCAAACATCAAGAACGGATTCCCGGCCTGCAACGGCTGGCCTGCGCCGTCCACAAATGGCGGCAGGAAAAGATGGGGCTTGGCTCCACCTTCCTGGAAGCGTTCGCGGAACTCCGCGACCGGATGGAAGCGACCGATACGGAAGCCCTCGACTTTCACGGCTCCATTTCCGAAGGCGAGATCACCCAATTTTTGAAGGAACCCCAAACCGAGCGGTTCCTGATGCAAACGGCCTACAGCGCCTTTACCCCCGAAGAATACCCGACCCACTCGGCGCTCCTCGATTTGATGTTCTTTTCCCGGTTGCCGGAACATCGCAAAGAGGAGATCGACCAGATTGCGACCCTGCTTACGGCGTGGACCGCCGCCGGCCAGTACGGAAAACTCTTCGACGGCACGACCAACATTTCGCTGACGGGAAAGATTGCCCACTTCGAGTTGGGTTATATTCCCGAGCAGGCCGTCGAATTGAAAACGGCGGCGGGACTGCTGATTTCGGGCTTCACCCGTCAGCACATCATCACGCTTCCGCGCCATCTCTGGAAACGGATCATCTTCGAGGAGGCCGCCCGGTTCCTCGATGTTCCCGGTGGCGAGAAGATCATGGGCGAAGGCTACGCCCAGCTTCGCAAGTTCAACTGTTGGATTATTTCCATCGTTCAGCAATACAGCAAATTCAAGAGCACGCGGATTCGGCCCGTCATCATGGGGAACTCGAAACAGTTCTTCCTCATGAGGCAATTCGACCGCTCCGACCTGGAAGACATCTCCAAGGACATCCAGTTGCCCGAGGTGATGATCGACGCGGTGCAGCATTACCCGCTGCCCGAACAGCAGGCCGCGAATCAGAAGTTTTCCTCCCTCTGTTACTACTCGCCCACCACCCAGCCCGCGCTTTGCGGGACGATCCGACACATTTCAGCAGAACAACCCCGCCTCGCTTAGAGGCTCACGAAAGGACCCTTATGAACGCTTCCGCCATTAAAAATAATCAAACGCCCCTGCCACGTGAAAACCACCGCCATCTCAACGGTTTAAAACTCACAACCAACCCCATTATGAAAATCTTCCACTGCCTCCTCGCCATCCTCCTCCTCAGCATCCCTTCCTTCGCCCATGCGCAGCTTATGCTGTTTGGGACTCCCAGCACTGGCACCAGCACCGTCACGTTCACCTTTACTCTGGCAAACTCAGGGCCGGTTTATCTCACGGCCATGCTCGACGGCTACAGTTCCAATAGTGTAGCGGTCAACGGCACCATGGTGGTGAGTTTTTACGGCCCTGGACCAAATCCTCAATCTTTCCCTCTCCCTTATACCATCGCGTCGCAATCAGCTCCCGAAACCACTTGGCCGCCCGGAACCTACACCGTCACTGTTTACGGCGACGCAGTCACAGACCAAAACGCCTTCGACGATGTGACCGTGCCCCTGCCCGTGCTGCTCGTCGCTCCCAATGAGCAGCTTTCTGGAGCGCAAAGCGCCATCGCTGCTCTCACCTCGGACATTACCACCGTCCAAACCGCCGAAACTCAGGATGCATCCAATATCAGTTCTCTCCAGTCCGCTCTTTCCGGCCTCCAGTCGCAACTGACCACCATCGACAACACCCTCCAGGGTGAAATCAGTACGCTCCAGTCGAACGCGGCGGCGGACGCGAGCACCATCAGCGGTTTGGAGTCCTCGTCGTCGAACCAGACAACGCAGATCGCCGCTTTGCAGGCCGCCGAAGCGCAGGACGCCGGCAACATCGCCACCTTGCAGTCCTCTTCGTCAGCGGACACATCGGAGATTGCGGCGTTACAAGCCGCCGAAGCCCAGGATGCCAGTACGATCAACACCCTGGAATCTTCCTCATCAGATCAGACGGCGGAGATCGCCGTCTTGCAGGCTGCGGAAGCCCAGGATGCCACCAACATCACGGCCCTTCAAACCCAGCTTCAGTCCATTGAAACGACTTTGCAAAACGAGGTCAGTCAGGACGAAGCTAATATCGCCGCTCTCCAAAACGGACAGACCAATCAGGCCGGCCAGATCACGACGCTTCAGCAACAGGTTTCCAACCTTCAAAATCAGGAGAGCCAGGACGAGGCGAGTATCACCGCCTTGCAAAACAGCCAGTCGGGACAGATTACGTCCCTCCAGCAGCAGATAACTGCCCTGCAAAGTCAGGAAAGCCAGGACGAAGCAAGCATTACCGCTCTCCAAAATGGACAAACTGATCAGACCGGGCAGATCGAGACCCTTCAGCAGCAGTTGGCCTCGTTGCAAAGCGAGGAAACCCAGGACGAAGCAAACATCACCGCCCTCCAGAACGGACAAACGGCTCAGGCGGGGCAGATAACGACGCTCCAACAGCAATTGGCCGCCCTGCAAAGCGAGGAAAGTCAGGATGAGGCGAACATCACCGCCCTCCAAAACGGCCAGACCAATCAGGCGGGACAAATTACGACGATCCAGCAGCAACTGACCGCCCAGGAGCAGACCGACCAAGCCAATCTTGCCGCTGTCCAAAGCCAGGAGGCCAATGATGAAGCGGCGCTCCAAACGCTCGAAAACCAGATCACCGCCAGCGAGGTCGCCCAGGCCACGGAAAACACGTCTCTGCAAAACCAGATCACCGCCTTGCAAAACGGCGCTCCCTCGACGGGTTCCGGTTTCCAGAACCAGGTCAATAGCCTGAACAAGGCGAACAAGCTGAACCGGGATCTTATCTATGGCGGTTTGGGACTCGGCGTGGCCGGTCTCGGCACCGGCATCGGGGCCATCCTGTCCGAGGACTCAGGCGACGATACCGATACCTCGGGCACAGGGACCAACCCCGGCGATTCCTCCGATTCCGACAACACTCCAGCGAACCGATAACCCCTGAAGCGAACCTTTATGAAACTTTTTCTACTGGCACTGGTAACGCTGGGTCTTGCCGCCTGCGCCTCCACGTCCAATCCACCCGGCCCCGAAGGGACCGGCGATCACAAGCAAGGCTACTACCTCGGCCGCAGCGATGCCGTGAAGCAGCAATACTGGATCGTCCAGAACCTCCAGAAACAATCCAAGGCTCCGCAGCAAAAGGTGGCCGACATCCCGATCACCATTCCCGGCCAAACGGTCAACGGCGTCACGACCGTCCCCCACACGGAAACAATTCGCATCGAACAATAAACCCTCCACCCACCAAATTTATGAAAACCCGACTTCTTTTATTCATTTTGAGTCTCCTCATGGTTGCGCCCCTGGCGCGGGCGCAGTACGCCGTTTCGGTCGTGGCCGATCCCATCGCGGTGGCCAACGAGGCGCAGGAACTCACCCAATGGGCCAATTCCATCGCCACGCTCAACCAGCAGTTGCAGCAATTGCAGCAGTACGTGCAGCTCGCCCAAACGATGCAGTCCTACGTCGGCAATCCCGCCGCCGCTGCCCAGGCCATGCAGTTGCAATTGCTTGGTTCCAGCCAACTCGGTCAATCCGTCAGCCAGCTCACGTCCGCCATCAACCAAACGGTTAATGGGGCAACAGCACTCGAAAACAGCGGTTCGGCTCTTTTCAGTCCCGTCCCCACGACCACGCCGGGTGGGTTGCCGATGAACTTCAACCCATCTCAATTCCTGCCCTTTTCCGCCATCCAGAACCAGAACGCGAATGTGGGCAACGTGGTCCAGAATACCACGTCGAGTATTGCGGCGTTGCAGCAGCAAAAAGCGGCCACGCTCGCCCAAATCCAGTCGGCCACCGACCAGAGCACGGTGCAGAAGCTTACCGCCGAGGTGAACGCCCTCGACGGCCAGATTGCCGCTTTGGGCCAGCAGCAGCAGACCGCGACCGACCAGGTCGTGACCCAAAACATCTCCAACCAGAACGACCAGCAGATGAAGGCCCAGGCCGCGAATCAGGCCGCCGATTACGAGCTGAACGTCTCCCTGCAAAATTTCATGCAGTGGGAAGGCCAGATCACCAGCGACCGCACCGACTATCAATAACCATGAAGCGCCTCTACCTCTGCTACCTCAATCTGCGCGTCTGGCTGGCACACCGCCGCCTGCGAAAGATGGGCTTTCGAAAAATGCTCGATGAGGCCGACGCCCGAACGTTGCTGCAACTGGCCAAGGATGATTTTGACCGAAAAAAAGGGATTCCGGGCTGGATCAAGATCGGTCTGACGGCCATCGCGATCCTGAACCTGGGGCTCATCGTCTGGTTCCACGTCCTGGAACGGAATCAGGTCATCATCGTGCCCACACCGGAAAATCCTTCCACACCAGTGTCTCCCGTCGATCCCATTCCTCGGCCTGTCGATGGGGATAAACCAGACATCACCATCTACTCGATATGACCATCAGCAATCTTGTCCCCAACCTGCAACCGATGGTCGAAGCCCTCAGCCGCCAATTGCAGTTCGTCTGCTATTTCATCCTCACGGCGGCCATCGTCGTGAAGACTGGCCGGGGCAGTCTCAGTGTCGGCCAGTTGGCCCGGCCCATTGTGACCAACATCATCCTGACCGGGATCATCGCCACGCTGCCGTTCTGGTTCAACCTCGTTCGCGACGAGTTCTGGAACATCGCTGTTTCCATCCGCACGCAATTTACCGGCAGTGTCGATGGCACGGGCGCTGCCTTGATGCAGCTTATCCAGCCGCCCAGCACCGGCATCGACTGGCTCGATGTCGGCAATTCGTTGATGAAGGCCGTCCAATACGCCCTCGGCTGGCTCATCGTCTGGATCGGCGGCCTCATCCAGTTGCCCATGATGATCGTGCAGTTTGTCATGGAATGCCTCTGCTATCTGTTTTTGCCCATTGCGATTTCGCTCTTCGCCTTTGAAAGCACGAAAGGACTGGCCATCCGCTACGTTCAGCAAACCTTGGCCATCCTGGCTTGGCCCATCGGCTTTGCCGTGGTCGATCTTGTCGGCTATTCGCTGCTGACCAGTGCGACCTCCGTGGTCAGCGCCGGTGCCATCGCGGCGGGCGTGGCTACCGGTTTTACCCCGGCCAAACTCGTCATCGGCGGCATTGTCGCCGTTTGGCTCATCCTCGGGAGCCTCGTGACGCCCATCGTCATGCAGATGCTCTTTTGCTCGGGAACTCCCATGTCATCGGCAGTGGGCCATGCCATGCAGATGGGACTCGCTTTTGCCGGGGCCAGCCGTTTCCTGCAATCAGGCGGTGAGGGTGGAGGAGGCGCATCCGCGCCAAGCGGTCCATCCGCGTCACCTCCACCTTCTTCCCCGCCTCCCACCGCGCCCTCTTCGCCAACCTTGCCTTACTCGCCTCGCGGGCCTCTCGTTCCGTCATCGGGTCCTGTGGCTCCGCTTTCGTCCTTGCCGAGTGGTTCCAGCGGTTTGATGCAAACGCCGCGCGGTTCCTTGGCCGTTGGACAAGTTGCCGACCGGATTTCCCCGAGCCAAGCGCAGTCCTTTGCCAACCAGAGCGGGACTCCGTTTACTCAGGCGTTCTCCAACGGTTCCGTTGTGACCTATCAGCCCGCCGTTTCGCGGATGCCTGCTGCTTCCACTTTTGTTGCTCCCTTAACCCCTAACCCAATCTCTGTATGACTGTCCTTAACCAAACCCCTGTCCCTCTTTCTTCTGAAATAAAACGACCCCAAGCCGCTCCCACCGTCCTTCGCCTTTTCGCGGAACATGGTTGGGCGGCGCGGGTGTGGTGCCTCATCGCGGCACTTGCCGTGGCCGCCGCGTTCATCCAGCCGTTTTTCATCATCAGCGCCTACCGCACCCAGGAGCGCGTGGTCATTCTTGATGAAACCGGCACGTATCATATTTCTCCGCTACTCAATTTTGAGGATGCGACGAAATTGCACACGTCGCAAACCCTCCTTGCCTGCCTCGCCTTGCTCGAAAAGAACCCCAACGGGTTCGATTATCCCGACTTGCTGGAAAAGATGTTTCTGCCCGACGCCCTTAATCAGGCCAAGGCGATGCAAAGCCGGCAGGCCGACGAGCTGAAGGCCAAGCAGATTCACCAGAAAGTCGAGGTCTTCCGGCTCGATGTGCTCCAAACCCGCAACGACCAGGTCCTGGTCGAAGTCACGGGGCAGTTGATCCGTGTCGGCCTCTTTAACGACGAACCGTTCACCGAAGCCCAAAAGTTTCGGGCGCAGTTCACCCTCCTCCGCAACCCCAACCTGACCGCCAACGGTCGCTTCCCCCTCGCTGTATGGAAATTCACCTTCGAACAAATCTAATCGCATTCATTCTGAGTCTGGCGGCGTTTACCGTCGTCCACGCCCAGGCCATCAAGACGTTCCCGCTCGATGAGCAGACCGTTTATCACCTGAAAGTCGGCACCGATAAAGTAACAACGCTTGTCTTCCCCCAGCCGATTACGGCGCTGGAAGGCAGCGGGATCACCGCCGATCCGAAGACCCCGGCGAAAATGTTGCTCAGTTATCACGCGGGCGACCGCTTCTTTTCGGTCCGTGCCCTGGCCGATGCGGCCACGGCGGACCTGAACGTGATTATCAACCGGAAGGTCTATGTCATTGAACTGGCCACGGACAAGGAGCCATTCCAGTCGGTGTCGTTCTATCCCGCCGACGAGCCACCTGCGCAAACAACGGGCCAGCCGAATGCGGGGCCGTCTCAATTGCTCGGCTTGCTCGACAAGGCGAAGGCGTACCCGCTCCTGGCCGGGCAATACCCCGAGATGGTTTCCCAGATCGACAAGGCCGAGCCGTTTACCCAAACGCTCTATGAGGGTTTCCACGTCATTCTCACCAAGGTTTTCCGCTTCGATGCCGAAGACGCCCTGATTTTTCAGGTCCAATTTGTCAACGAGACGGATAAGCCGATTTATTACGTCCCACAATCGCTGGCGGTGCGAGTTGGCTCCGGCGTCTATTGGAGCGCGTTGGCCGACGCCTCGGGAATCATGACGCCGGGTGAAAAAGACCCGCACACGGGGAAAATCACGCCCGGCCACAGCGACGGTTACTTCGTCATTTGCGGCGCTCCGCACGGGGGACGGAATCATCTCTCCGTTCAGAACAACTTCAACGTCCTCGTCTTTCGCCAACAGGAGAACCCGTGAACGCGCGTCAATTCCTTGCCTTCTTCAAATCCAAGACCGGCCAAATCACGGCTTTTGGCATCCTGTTTTTCATCGCGGCCTGCCTCTTGACCGGCGTGCTCTATTTCCGGCACGGGGCCGCAGCGCCGGTGACGGCGCCCAACCTGGACAAGACCGCTGACAAAACCCAACAGCCCTCCAGTTGGTTCTCGCACACACCCGATGCCGATTACGCCAACAAGCATCCCGCCGAACCGGGCAATGTTCCATCTTCGCTAAAAGGCATCCCTGCCCCGCCCGCAGTTTTGCCCATTTCGCTTTATCACGGCAACGACCAGGAAGCGGAGGTGTCCGACACCTATGCGCCCTATGGAAGGATGATTCCGTGCGAAACGGTCATCACCATTGATTCGGCGAAGATCGAAACGCCGATCATCGGTTTTGTGACCGAGGATGTTTGGCATGACGGGAAGTTGATTATCCCGGCAGGGGCCGAAGTCCACGGCAAGGCCCAGGTCGATCCGTCCCGCGAGCGCATTGCCAGTGGGGATAATTGGATTCTGGTCTGGCGCACCACCGATCGGATGAACGGGGCCGAACTGCCGCTGCATGGCGTTGCCCTGGACATGGAGCGCAATGAAACCACCGGCACTTGGCAGCTTACGGACGGGTCCGCTGGCCTCAAAGGCGACATCCTCAAGACCGACAATTGGGCTGAAATCAAGCTCTTCGCCGCCACGTTCCTGAGCGCCGCCACCACCGGCCTTGAGGATACCCAAACCGCTTCCAATGCGCTGACCGGCCAGACCACGGAAACCCCGATCAGTACGCCGAAAAATGCCGCCCTCGCGGGAGCCAGCGCCGTGCTCAACCAGTACGCGCAGCAAATCCTTGAATCAATCAAGCGCGACGGATTCTACGTCCGCGTCCCGGCCGGGAAACAGTTTTACCTCTACGTCACCCAAACCATCGACCTCGACAAAGCCAAACGCGGCCAGTCGTTGGTTGATCTTAAACCCGAAAATCAAAAACCATGAAAATCCATTATCTATTCCCCGCGCTCCTGCTCATCGGTTGCGCTTCCTCCAATCCTCCCAAGGTCGATGTCGGCACAGGGCCGTTGCCGCAAAAGCATGACGTGCCCGACCCGGCCAGTGTCCGTACGCCGGAACAATTGAAAGCCTATCCCGTGGGCCGGTACGAAGATCCCGACGATCCCGATGTCATGCACGAGGGCCACACGGTCTATCGCTCCGAAACCTCGCCCGATTGGAACTCCGACCCCAATGCGCCGACTTCCCTGCCATTGGGACCGGGCGAGATGGCCACCGCCGACCCAGCGCAGCAACACACCGCGCTGACTGCCGAATTGGAACAGCGCCTCAAGCAGGAGAACCAACTTCTTCAAACCACCTATGAACAAAACGAAAGGCTCGCCCAGGAAATCAAGACGCTCCAAGCCGATCAGCAGCATGTGCTCCTGCCCGTCCCCCCAGCCGAACCTCCCGTGGCGGCACCCCAACCGAAACCGCAAACCGATATACCCCCTCAGCCATCGCCAGTAACCACGGCTCCGAGCACCCAAACTTGGGGTCAGTGGTTCTGGTCGAAGCTTCACCCAACCACCAACCAGAAAGACAAATAATCATGATGCACATCACTGTCGCGCTGCCCGATGAGGTGGCGCAGGAATACTACACCGCGTCCGAAAAGCTGGCCGATGTCCTCAAGGATGTCTCCCCGGCTCCGAACCCCCAAACCCTCATGCGGTTCATGCTGGCGGGCTTCACCGCCCACGACATCGCCGCGCACTTCGACCGCGCTTTGCGCAACGTCACCGGCGCTCCCATGCCCGATGAAACCGACACCTGGGTCTTCAGCCCCGGCTTCGAGAGCGCGTCTTAATCCCATCCACCGAAAGGAAAAATCACCATGGCACTCAAAACCAAAAATCCTCCACCCGTCCCCGAACAGTCCCAGGTCCTCGCCGAAGAGCGCATCCTGCGGGTCAACCCCGAAATCGACCGCCGCTTGGACGGCTTCATGCAGGCCAACACCAAGTTGACCGATTACTACACCACCTTGGTCAAACAGCATCCCGAACGCGCCGTGCGCGCGTTCATGCTCACCAAGATGTTCCGGCACGAGGCCGACATGCGCCAGACGGCGCGGCAGGCTCCGCAGGCCAAGGAATGGCTCGACCAGCAGGAACCCAGCCTCAAGCAACGCATCTTGGAACGTCTCGAAAAGATCAATCCGTTCTACCGCGAAAAGGCGCTCGTGCGCGAAATCGCCCGCGAAAAGACCCGGATCGACTTCACCCCGAAACCGTCTCTCGGACAGGGGATGTCGGTTTGATGGCCCGGCGCGAAGGGCGGGCCCGGCGGATAAAGGCACCGCCGTCCCACCCCTCGCGCTCGGGTTCCCGAATTCGCCCAGAGAAGGCGGGCGCGTGCTCCTTCGTGCGCCGCACCCGCCTTCCTCGGCGCTCAGGCACAAAATTTTAATTGATTATGATTCCTCTTCGACCCGTCAGCGTAAAATTCACCGACGAAGAACGGGCCAGATTGAAGGCCCTCGCTACCGCACTTGGCTGGACCGAAAGCCAGGTCGTCCGCGATTCTGTCGCGGCCATTATTTATCTCGTTCAGCATCCCGATCCCGACGCCCAACCCAAGATCGTCGGCATGGCCCGCCAAGCCCTTCTCCACGAGGAGAATGATTCATTGCTCAATCAGCATGTGAATCGTCTTCACCTCCATGCCACGGATACAACCGGTTCTGACTGAGTCCTTGGCTGGTCAAAGCATCTCCGTGGCTGCCACATCCTCAAATACCGAAAAAATGTCGGTATACTTTGACGAAAGAAATCTGATCACCTTTGCATTAAGCAACAATTTCTTCACGTAGGCGCCGGCCAGGGTTAAATTGAACACATTTTCGCCGTACGATTGTTCCACGGCTTTAAAATCGTGCTCAGCCGATTGCATTTCTTGTTCCATGCGACCAATATCCTCTACGGAGAGCCCCTTGACTTGTTTCGGCTTGTCCGGCGTCGTGAGTTGATCCGCGGGGGTGCCCATCAAAAGGGCATGCGCATAGCCTCGACTGAAGTTATTGGCCGTAACCATTAGCTCGGCCATTTCAATTTGTCGCAAGGGTATGACTTTCTTGAGCACCCGAATGGCGGATTGACAAATCTGCTTGTCCTTGATGATTTCAATCGCCTCCGCGTGAATGCCGTTCAGGAGGTTGATGGTGTCATGGACTCTATCCACCTTGAGGTTAAGAGCGGTGGCGATTCGTTCCGGCGTCACACCGTTCTTGATCGCCTTCATGATCATGCCGTGTTCTTGGATCGGAGACAACCGGTTGATCCTGGCGTTGTAGGTAAAACTCTCGTCCTGGTGGCAAATGATGCAGTCGGCTTCGCCGATTCCCAATTCTTTCAGAGCGTAGTAGCGTAGGTGCCCGTCCATCAGCAGATAATGACCGGACTTATTTTTCTGGGGGAAAACCATCAGGGGTTCAATCAGGCCCAGCTCTTTGACCGAGGCCACTATGGTTTGATAACGTCTGATCGTCTTATGCGGATTTCTTATCTTCCGTACCGGCAGGATTACATCCAGAGAAAGCCGGATCTTTTTCAGATCGAAGCCGATTTTGGGAGCACTCATGTGGCAGCGGCTTTCTCAGCCAGGTATTTGGGCATTGTCAGCAGTCCTTCAGCTTTAAGCAAATTGGTAAAATTTTCGTCCTGCATCAGTTGTCGAAAAGCCGAAACGAGCAACGCCAGTTTGCTGTCAAAAACGCGGGCCTTACGAATAAAAGCCTTCTGTCGCTGAATTTCGCGTTGGTAGGCGCTGACGAAACCATCCGCTGTGGTACGGAGTACTCTTTTCCCGCCACGACAGGGCTTCTTTCCCAACACCCGGCGCTGTTCCAGGAGCCGCCTTAACGTGCGAATTGAAAACTGATTGAGCTGGCCTGCTTCATAAGCTTTGAGCAATTCCTTCTGGGCATCTGCGCCCTCGGTTTTCGCAATATCGATGGCTACGCCAATGGGAATCTTGTTTTGCATGGCGGCCTCCACCAAGCGTTCCTCGCCGCTTTTCATCAACGTCAACAACCCGCCGACGACAGTATGATCGATGTCGAGTTTTTCGCCGATAACGACGTTGGTATAGCCCTCGCCTTTAAGCCGTTGAATTTCCGCGACCATGTCCATCGGGGCGGGAAAACGCCGCGCCATATTCTCCGCCAAGCTCATCAGGAGCCGGTCCCCCTTTGAAATGCTGACGACAATGGCCGCAATTTCTTTGAATCCAAGAGCCAGGCAAGCCTCGATGCGACCTTGGCCGGCCACCAAATCATACCCCGGCTCATTGCCTTCCCCAGCCGTGCGCAGGCTGACTTTAATCGGCTTTTTCAGCCCAAGATTTTTGATGCTCTGGACAATGGCCTGAAACTTTTTCTGGTCCCGGTGCCTTGGATTGAGAATGCGGATGTTCTCAATCGGGATGAGTTTGACTTCCTCTTTCATGCGGCCTCCTCGACTCGGCATCGTTCGGCCATCCCGTAAAAATAATCGAGTGTATCAAACTGATACGCATCGAGGTAAATTCCATTTTCCTCGGCCATGCGCAATTTGCCCCAGGTCATATCGAGGGCGGGCAGGAGATAGTAATCCCGGATGCCCGTATTGGTTTCATCCAAACGCACCGCGATGGTAATGTCCGGCTTGAGTCCTTCGTCCAGGCGGATCACCCATCGGGCCGTACCCGCATCGGTTTGCTGGAAACGGCATAAGACAATCGATACCGTCCACTCCTCATTAACCAAGATCAGATCGGTTTTCTCGTCGATGGTGACGCTGGAGCCCATTTGACGCAGCTTTTCCAAGACCTCCGCGATAATTTCGGGATACTTTTTTCGGATTTGCCGGTTGATTTCGATGAAACTGTAATCAATCTCGGGATCATAGCCGATGAGGCGATAAGCCGAGACCAGGCTTCCAAAGCGATGACTGAACGCCGAACTCGAAGGCAAATCCTCCGTCTCATCAATCAGAATGCCGGAAATGCGGCCGTGCTTTGATAAGACACCACGGAGTTTTTCGAGCATTTCCTCATCCGTCAGCTTGCGACTCCGCGCCAGAATGATTTCTTGCGCGGCAAGAAAGAGGGTGGAATCAATGATGCCGACAAAGGCATTGTCTGCCCGAATCCATTTTTCAGGAGGATTCTCGACATGCTTCTGCTTCAGCTTGCACGAGGTGCGGTGATAAACATTGTGTCCAAGATATTTTTCGTTGGTCAGGACCTCGTGAACCGTTCCCCGCGTCCAGGGACGCTGAAAATCGGTCAGAACTCCCCGTTCATTTAGGAGCTTGGCAATCTCCCCTTCGTTTTTATTTTCGTTAACAAATAAGTGATACATCCAGCGCACGATCTCGACTTCTTCGTCCGGTCCGGGCACCAAAATGACGCGATCCGTCTGGATACTTTTGTGCTCGCCCATTTTGAGCAGGCCCTTTTTCTGGCCGGTATGATCGACCAACATTCGACGCAGGCCAAAACCTGCCGTGCCACCCTGCTTGAAACCAAGCTGGATCAGCCGACAAGCCCCTTGGAATACTTTAGAAGAGAGTTCCCGGCTGTATTCGCCGGCCATCGCGCGTTTGACTGTCTTAATGATGGTCGAGCTGGGCGTGCCGTCATTCTCGAATTGCTCCGCGCAATAATGGACGGCAATTCCCGCCCGGCGGCAGGTGTATTCATAATGGGCGCTTTCGTCCGCGTCCTGAAACCGCCCCCACCGGCTGATGTCGTAAACCAAAATGCAGGAGTAATCCACCCGCTTGCCCTGAACATCGGCAATCATTCGACCCAGCGACTCCCGCCCTTGGATGTTGAGACCGCTTTTGCCTTCGTCTGAATAGATGGTGACAATTTCCATGTTGCGGCGCGCGGCATATTCCCGGATCGCATCCATCTGATTGCTGGTGGAGTATTGCTGGTGTTCCGTGGACATGCGGACATAAGCCGCCGCACGAATGACGGGCGGTGTCCCTGGGGATGGTGCTGCTGCGGGTGTCTTCATGGTTATTGGGAAAATTGGGAGCGCGTCACCTCCGCAGCAGGTTTGGAGCGTTGAAGGAAATAAGACCCTGCTACGGAGGCTAGGCCGCGCGTCGGGTGTGCCGTTGCAGCCACACCCGGAAAAAGAACAGTATCCGTTGCCATGCTCCGGGAGGTGGGTCGATCCTTCCCGGAAGCATCGCACCCGCAGGTTTCACGGCGGATGTTTCGGTGTTTCGGGCACACCTCCCTAAAAGCCCTCCTTGCTCCAAAATGTGCAGAAAGAAAAAAGTCAGATTTTAAAGTCCTCCTCGGGCACAACCCATCGCGTGGATTAGTTTGCCCTCCTTATTTTTGATCCATCATTCATGTGCAAACCTTTTCATGGCCCTTGCGTCTAAGAAATAAGGAAGTTGTGTGGAGGAGAACGATCATCTTTCCCCAGCCTTTTTTTCCTCCGGCCCATTTGGGCGATGACAGCGGTAACGGCCAAAAGGGGTGATTTGAAATCCGGCCACGAGTTTTTGCGTGGTCAAGGCAAGGTTGCCGTGGACCGCCAGCAAAAATCTCCACGCCGTGAACGGGTCGTTCGGTGGCGCCCGTTTCAAAATGTGGCCAAGGGTGCGCTCAAGCTCGGGAAGCCAGATGCGAAATCGTCTCCAGTATTGTGAAAGCAGGTCCAAATGCCGAACGACCTCATCCGAAAAGGGATTGCCACGAACATACTTTTCAATCGTGCGATTTTGGACAAAGCGGTAGGGCTGGGCAAAACCCGGCAGGACACTGACCGTTTTGCGGCAGCAGCGGCAGCGGAAGCGCCGGACGAGGATCAGCAAGGCTCCACGGACCATCCGGCTCAGATTTCGACTGTAGTAACCCAAGCCCCAAAGTGTTTTTACGCGGTAACAATGGGGACACTCTGCTGGTGGCAGCATCCGTTTGTGGAAGCTTTCGGCGACATATTTTTCTGGATCAATGTCGATGGCGTAAATCAACTGCATGACCAACTTCGGCTGCCGCTTAGAATTTAGACTCGTTCTATTTACTGCCCGCTCATGTTATGCGGCAATGGCTCCTCATTGGATTTATGTAAAAGTTCAGCCAGTTCATGCGGCGAAAAGGGTTTGTCCAAAATACGCCGCAAAAGGGGATGTTCGATTCGTTCGGATATGCTTGAAAAATGACCGGACATAACGAAAAGAGAGCCTCTCCACCCCTGCTCATAGGCTTGTCTTGCAACTTCCAGTCCCGTCATGCCCGGCATGTGGTAGTCCGTCACAAGAACCTCTGCCTCATGAATGTGTTTCAGGGCTTCGTGGGGACAGGCAAAGACCAGGACAGAAAAGCCCTCGTAGCGCAAGCTCAGGCCAAGAATCTGAGCCAAGGCCGCATTGTCATCTAAAATCAGGATTCGCATCGGTGCCCACGGGAGAGAAGCGTCGCTCCCGTGTTGATGGTCGGACTTCTCCAGCACATGGCAAGCCTAAATGACGGGGCATGTCCCGTGTCGTCTCGTCGAGATTCTGGTCATCTTTGAGAGGTGCCAAGCAAGAAGCCTCGCCCTTCAACGGAACGGAAGAAATTCGGCCGTAAAGTCGCTCAACTCCGCGAACAAATAGGCCTGACGCAAGAGGACCTTGCTGAAGCTGTCGGCCTGAATGCCCGTCATTTGCAGGCCATTGAGGCGGGCGACTACTGGCCCACGCTGCCCACTCTCAAAGCTCTGCGCAAAGCGCTGAAAACAACCTGGGAATCATTGTGTGAAAGTTGGTAGCGGGACAGGATCATTGATTCTCGGTCGGTTAACTCTAACACCTTCCGCGTTTTGCTTCCCAACCGCCCCCAGCCTTGGCTTTTAAGGGGCGGTTGGGCTTCAAAACGCTTTTGTTCTTCCGGGGCGTCTCGTGGCAATCTTTTGATTTTTTCGGACGTTTTTCTCTGTCACTGAGACACTTGGCGGGAATTGCCAATTTCCGTCTTGACGTATTTATACGCCGGTATAATATGGCTCAAGCGATGTAAACGGCAACTCTCGTCCCTTAAGGGCGAGCGCCCTTCCGGGAGACAGGCACCGTCGATGTAATTTCAGGAGCCTGTCCGTGCGCAGTCCAGTTCAATTCCTGGCCCGTCTTCCTTACCCCCGGTTAACGTGTTTGATTTTGGCAGCCGTCCAACTCATGCCGTTGCCCGACGAACCGGAGGATTTTTCCAGTCGTTCATCCGGCAGCGTTCGGATTGGTCCTGATCCATGGTCCCAGCGACCACCCTTGGAAGGAGGGATTCTTATGCAGCATGATCAGAGGCAGCTTCACCAAATCGCCCAGGACTATCCCTGGTATATGTTCACCGTCGAAGAAATCGCACTACTTTGCAACGTCTCGCGGGATTTTGTCAGCAAAGTAAGAGCGGCGGCGGACAGCCCCTTTTGCCTCAACAAATGCCGCCCCGAATGGTTTGCCGAATGGATGCGCCAGCATCCGGATTTTCAGCTTACCAAAGATTATGAGCCTGTACCGGATCACGTCACGGATGAGAATCCCGGAAAACGTCTTTCGGGAGTTGCTGCATCGAAACGCACCAAGCGTCTGAAATCATCTCCACTATCGCCGGCCGGTTCGAGAACTTGAATGGGCTTCAAAACGATGGCGGCAGGGTTTGCCCAAGCCGGATGCCCAAGTCTTGGTTTCGACTTTTCTTATGGCAGAAGGTGAACCAAGCTCTGGGTATGAAGCAGAAAGTGCAGCAAAGGCCCTCGCGCCTGGCCCTCTTGGCTAAAGCCAAGAGCCGGGCTCGTCTGCGCTTGAACCAACTGCCCCCCGAGGAGGCCCAACGGCGCGTGA
>JAJSLI010000085.1 GCA_021272315.1 Methylacidiphilales bacterium
AGGATCAGACGATCTGACCGCCGCCGGTTGGGGCCAAGTTGCAATCTTGACTCCAACTCTCTCGGTTGGGTTAAGACCCCAAGTTCATCCCAGCAGCCTTAATCCGTCCAGAAATACAGATACAAGGATCAGCTTCCACGAAAGTCGTGAATAACTTCCGGAGGCTGATCCCTCGACGGGCTCGGGATGACAGAATTTTCAAAATGTACCACTACCGATCAGCCGTCGTATTGACACCCAACTGCATGGGGGATAAGCAATATAACCTGTGGGGGCTTGCCTCTTGACAAGCCGTTCCGCCGTTTATGCAAGACCCCATTCAATTGGTTCCCTCCGGGCAGGCGGAAAAATTGGACTTCGACTGGGGGGGCCTCACCTGGTACGCGAGCGGTTCCCTCGGCAACAGCACGGAGGTGACGGTGGGGCGCTGCCTGCTCAAACCCGGTTGCAGCAATTTCCGCCACTACCACCCGAATTGCAGCGAAATCCTGGTCGTCATGCAGGGCAAGATCCGCCACACCATGGCCGATGGCACGGAATCAGAAATGAATCCGGGCGATACCGTGACCATCCGGCCGCATGTCTGGCATTGCGCCACCAACATTGGCCCTTCGGAAGCGCTCCTGTTCATTGTCTTCACCTCCGCCGATCGCCAGACCGTCGGGGAATGATTTCGAATTATTTTTCCAGCCGTGTCCATCACCTATAACTACGAATACAGCCGCAAGCTGCGGGTTTGTTTTATCGGTGCCGGGCAACACGCTTTCCGCAACATCTTTCCCACGTTCGCCTTTGCGCCGGTCGAGCTCACGGCCGTTTGCGATCTCGATCCCGAGCGGGCCGGGAATTGCGCGCGCCTCTTCGGTGCGTTGAGAACCTACACCAGCCACCTTGAGATGCTGGCCAAAGAAAAACCGGACCTGGTTTTTATCGTGACCAGCTATGATGCCCAGGGTCTGCCGGTTTACCCCGCCCTGGCCATGGACTGCCTGCGAGCGGGGGCCCATGCCTGGATCGAAAAGCCGCCGGCAGGGACTTCGGCGGAAATCCGCGAAATGATGCGCGTCAGCGCGGAAACGGGACGCCACGTCGCGGTCGGTCTCAAGAAGATGTTTTTCCCCGCCAACCTGAAGGCGAAAGGACTTTCGGAACGGCCTTCCTTTGGCCGCATCAATTGCATCACCGCGCGCTATCCGCAGCAGCTCCCGCCCCACGAAGAGCGGGCGGACAACCACAAGATGGTTTACTTCCTCGATCACATGGTGCATCCCCACTCAGTTCTCCTGCTTCTGGGCGGCCCACTCGAATCGCTCTTCGTGACCCGAAGCGCCTCGGGCGCCGCGACGGTATCGCTCCGCTTCAAAAGCGGCGCGATCGGCAATCTGATCCTCAGCCACGGGCAGTCCGGCAGCTCCTTCTTCGAGCGAACGGAAATCATCGGCGAGGGTGAAAATGTGGTCGTCGACAACAACATCCGTGTCACGCTTTACCGGAGCGGCCGGCAAACGGCGGGCTACGGTCGCTCCGGCGACTATTTCAGCCTCTACGAAGACGAATCCGGCCCGCTGCACTGGGAACCCGAATTTTCCCTCGGTCAGCTCCACAACAAAGGGCTTTTTCTTCTCGGTTACGCTCCGGAAGTGATTCATTACACCACCCGGCTGCTGGAAGGCAAAGGCCCCGAATACGGCACCCTCGAAGATGCGCTCGAAATGCTTCTCATCTACGAAGCCTACCGCAAACCCGACGGTCATGTTCACTTCATCGGGAAATAGGCGGAACGGGCAGAAACACCGTTTTTATATTATCTTCAGGCTGATGCGATAGACGGTAGGCGGGTGAGGCAACGGTTTTTTTAGTACCGGCATTCGCGGGCGGCCTCGGCGAAAGCCTGCAGGTTCTCGGGCGCGCCGTGAAAGAAATGGTCCGAGGGCGCGAGAATGTAACCGGCATGGTCCCTGGTCGCCTCGAAGCAATCGAAGACCAGCTTGCGAGCCATGGCCGGTGTGCCGTGTTCAAGGCCGGCATTCTGATCGAACCCGCCAATGAAAAAGAGGCGGTCTCCGACGCGGCGGGAGGCTTCCCGCAGGTCGCAGTCGCCACCCATCGAGGGCGGCGTCATGGTTTCGAGTCCGTGCGCCCCGTTTTGCACCACGAAATCGAGCATGTGCATGAGGCCGCCACAGAGGTGGTAGACGATTTTCAGGCCGACGGCGCGCAAGGCGGCGTGCTGCCGTTGATCGTAGGGCAGGCAGAATTCCTCGAACATTTTCGGGCTGATCACCGTGTTGGAACCGGCGCCACCCCCCGTTTCAACCATGTCGGCGGGCGTGCCCTGCCACATCTCGGTCACGCGCAAGGTGCGTCGCAGGATCGATTCGAGGGCATGATGGACAAATCCGGGTTCGTCCATCGCCAGCATGATGGCGGGCTCGACGTCGACGAGCATGCAGAAGCTCTGCCAGGGGCTGCCCTGTCCGGGACTGTAGGGATGGCTGCGCACGATGCCTTTGTCGCCCAGCTTGTCCCGTGCGGCCTGGATTTTTTCGAAATTTGCGGCGACAGGCACCGGGTTGAACCGGTCCCACAACTCAAAATCGGCTTCGTCCTTGATGATGTGTTCGGTGATCCAACCGGTGATTTCATTCCAGGCCCCGGCATGATGGAGTTTGCCCTTGGGCGTGGTGATGGTCTCCTCCCAACCGTGATTGCCCTGCGCATTCACGCCCAATTCACGCCGGTCTATTTGCCATTTGGCGAGATCGGCCTCGGCGTAGGTGTAATCGGGCGAGACGTAGATGGCGTAGTCCAGGCCGAACCTGGCGTTGGCTTCGTACCAATCGATGCCGCCAAGGTAATGGTTCCGGTAATAGTCCATCCAGCCATGCACTTGGCAGGGAAGGCGGTCAGGCCGGCCGTTTTCCAAGGCGATAAGCATTCGTTCCCGTGAGGTCATGGGCAATGCAGCTACTATGCGTGGCAGAAGAGATTATTTCTTCCCTTGGAGTGATAAATTATTATCCTACAGTGATATTAGCAGACTTCGTCTGAAAAACTCGCTGGTTGCAGTACTTTTTAGAGATGGGGGCGCTTCATTTCTTCTGCTTTTTAAGAATTCGCCATACTCGTGTGACTTTACAAAAGTTTCCCCTATTATTCGTCCGGGTAGAGAGGACCTAAAGCAACTTGCGATGGGAGAGACGATAGCGCCTCGGAGTAGTTCCCGTCCGGCTTCGGAACAGGCTGTAAAAGTGACTCAGGTTTTCGATGCCACAATCGAGGGCGATATGGAGAATGCCTTGATCGCCCATCTCAAGTTGACGTTTTGCGTAAGCCAGGCGGACTCCATTGACATAATCGGTGGGAGTCATCCCCAGATGATGACGGACGGTGCGGGCTACGTGTTCCCGGCTGCGTCCACACAAGCGCAAAAACTCCCCGACTCCTTCCGAAAAATGGTTCGGATTCTGGATGGCCTGACACGCCCGCGCCAGCCAGTCGGGGGCATCGTCCAACGAAGCATCCTTTGGGCTCAGGCGTAGCTCAGCCAGCAAGTTCAAGAGAAACCGTTCGAGGTAAAGACGCTCGCGTGGAGATTGGGAAAGCTCGTCGGCCCACCGGTTAAAGCGCCGCAGCCGTGATGGCTCGATCTGTTGCGCGGCTGGATATTTTTCCGATGGCGAAAAGGCCCACTTCCGCCCGCGAAAATAGCGGGAGTGAAGAAAATCAAGTGTCTCCCGGGGGAAGGCAATATTAGTCAGTTCCAGTGCATCGGGACCGGTCGGATGGATGCCGTGGCAATCGGTTGGACGCATCAGAATCAGGCTTCCCGGTTGCAGCGGGAACGAAACGTCGTTGACCCTGTGAATGCCGTGGCCCGCATTGATCCAAAAAATTTCCGCAAAGTCGTGCCCATGGTAGGGGGTTGATTGAGGGCCATTTTTGCTATGGCGAGCGGCATGAAACGCCGCTTGGCCAGCGATATTGTCCCAGCGCAAAATCGTCATGACATCACTCTAGCATAATAAATAGTCACAACACGAAAAGAACCGTTTCTTGAAATACATTAACTTCATCTCATGAAACCCACTGTCATCGAACCCCGTCTTACCTCCCAGCAAGTCGAAGCTTACCGTCGAGACGGCTATCTCATCCACGACAAGCCCGTCCTGCCGCAGGAAAAATTTCTCGGCTTGAAGACCTGTTTTGAAAAAATCCTCGCCGATCTGCCCGCTGAGGAGCGTCCCGAGGCCATGGATGTTCCTCATTTCATGCACCCTGAGCTTTTTGAATGGGCCTTTCACGATGCCATTCTCGACCTGGTCGAGCCAATCGTCGGATCGAACATTGCTCTCTTCTCAACCCACTTCATCTGCAAACCGAAAGGCAACGGACGCCGGGTTCCCTGGCATGAAGATTCAGCCTACTGGAAAGGTCAGGTTGATCCCATGGAAGTCGTCACCGTTTGGCTTGCGCTCGATCCCTCTCTGAAACAAAACGGTTGCATGATGGTTATTCCCTGCACCCACCGGACGGGCCGACGCGGTTTTTCCGATTACAGCAATGTCGATCCGGCGAAAAATGTTTTCGTCAATGAAATCATCCAGGAACACCGGGACGACAGCCGCCGCGTCTACGTCGAGCTTCAACCCAATCATTGCTCCCTTCACGACGGACGCATTCAGCACGGTTCGGAACCTAATACATCGACGCTGCGCCGTTGCGGTTGGACGCTTCGCTTTACCTCGACTGCGGTAAAATTCGCGGATTTTAAGGGCGCGCACCAAGTGTACCTCGCCCGGGGCCGCGATCTAGGCGGCAATATCTATGCTGATCCGACCAAAGCGTATCCCGAGGTAATGGCCGCACGTGGAGCGTCAACCCGGTACAAGAACTCGCATTAGGTTCCACCCGGAAATATTCTCAATTCGGATGGTCCCGGCACCGCGGCGGCAGGCCAAGGAAGCCCGTCCGTACAGCCCGTCTATTTTTCTCATGCTGGATCGGAACCTTCGAACCAAAACCCGCAAGTCCCTTGGAAGATCTATCAGGCCATCGTCGGGCTGATTTTAAAACAAGGAAACTGCGGCTATCTGCCCAGCATTTCTTGTGAAGCAACCAAATAAGTTTACGCACGCCCGTCATCTTGAATTGAGCGCGGTGAAATCGAAGGAACCATTCAATAGATCGAAAAAGACATGCCGAACTGATTCCTCGAGAAGATCGAGATGATGGGCTTGTGTAACGTTTCGTTGGAAAGTTTCCAGTCTCTCCGATACCCTTTTTTCACTCATGCCCTCCGATCGCCTGGAAGTTGTTTTCGCACCGGACAGCACTCGCCGGAAACTGGAGGTTTCCCCCACCCGCACGGAGACTCCTCTGACCACGCTGCTGGCGGAAATTGGCAAGAGCCTGAACATGCGCTGCGGCGGACGCGGGCTTTGCCAGGGCTGCCGGGTCCGGTTCCAAAGCGGCGCTCTCCGGCACCTGGCGGATGGGCGGGTGGTGACGACTTCGGGCGAGACGGAAATTTCCTCGTGTCAATACGCGGCGATACCCGGCGAAAGCGCTGTGATCACGGTTCCGGCAACGTCGCAACTCGGTCATGCGGCCCAGATCGCGGATGATTTCAAAACGCGCGTGCCGGTGGCGCGGGCTCCGCTTTTCGCACCGCCTGCGGTCGCCGCGGCCATCGATATCGGCACGACCACCGTGGCCGTGCTGCTGGCCGAGGTCGAGTCCGGGAAGATACTGGCGCGCGCTTCCGCGATGAACCGGCAGATCAGCATGGGCGACAATGTCGTGACCCGCATCAACCATTGCATGACCGACAAGGTCAATATCTCCGAACTGCAAAAGCTGATCCTGCGCGAAACCGTCCTGCCGCTGCTCCGGAAGGCTTGCGCGGACGCCGGGTTGGCGCTTGCTGATATCGCCGGACTCGTCATGGCCGGGAATACCGTGATGCTCCACCTTCTGGCCGGAGTCGATCCGACCCCGATGGGAGCCGTCCCCTTTACCCCCGCCTTCCTCGATCATCGCCGCCTGCGCGCTTCCGATCTCAATCTGGCCGATATTTTGCCGGCGGACAGGGAAATCCATCTTCTGCCGGGTTTGGCGGCCTACATCGGCGCGGACATCAATGCCGGCATCGTCGCCACCGGTATGCATTACGAGGAGGGCCCCAATCTGCTGATCGACATCGGCACCAACGGCGAGATCGCGCTTAAATTTGGCGACCGGCTGATCGGCTGCGCGACGGCGGCGGGGCCGGCCTTTGAGGGCGCCGGACTGGCCCGGGGCACGCGGGCCGTGGACGGCGCCATCGCTGAAATTGAACTGGGCCGCGAACCGTTTGCGTGCCGCCTCAAACGAATCAACGAAAACAAAGGCGGGGCGTGCCCCGGCATCTGCGGCTCGGCTTACATCGATTTTCTCGGCGAAGGCGTGAGGCATGGCCTCTTCACCCCCGCCGGCCGCTTCGCCCGCGATTTTCTCGTTGAAAATCCCGATTGCGTGCAGACGATCGACGGCGAACGGGTCTTTGTCCTGCTGCCGTCGCGCGAGAGCCCGACGCAGGCCATCGGCATCTCAGAACTGGACATCTCGCGGCTGCTTCAAGCCAAGGCGGCGATTGCCGCCGGCTTTTCGACGCTGCTGACGCACGAGGGACTGAAGCCGTCCGACATCCGCAAGCTCTACCTGGCGGGAGGTTTCGGCCTCCACCTCAATGTCACCAATGCGATTGCCTGCGGCCTGCTGCCCGGTTTTGTGCCGGAACAAATCGAGGTTGTCGGCAATACTTCGCTCGCCGGCGCCTACATGACCTTGCAGGACCGGGGCGTGCTCGACGAGCTGCGCCACAACCAGAATCGGATGGAGGTGGTGGAACTCAATCTCGACCCCTCCTTCGAGGACTGTTACATCGAGAACCTGATGCTCGAGGTGGATTAGAGCGAGCCCGCGGACGGAGAAACCGGCACGGCTTTCATAACTCCGGCATCGGCGCTGTGCTGGATTTCGCAACCGGGCGGGACAATCAGGAACCGCTCGTCGTCCCATCGCCCTGCGAGCAGGTCGGTCAAGAGCCCGCGATCACCGGTCTGCCGCTCGAATTTCCAGCCCATCCATTCCACGCACTTTTTCGCGTAGGCTTCATATTCCTTCGAATCGCCGACGTCGAGATCGACATAGGCGCCGGCTTTGTAGGTCTGCAAGGCCCGCATCTCCTCTTCGAGCAAATACTCGACCTCCTCCTCGTCGAATTTCTGGGTGAACTCGCGCCGCAATCGGGCGAATTTTTCCGGGCTGGGTGCGCGCTCGGTCCGGTTCCAGCCCGGCGTGTACCAATAGGTTTCCGGCTGCTCTTTTTGCATTTGCAGGTAGCGCTCCTTGCTGCCGAGGAACAACGTGACGCAATCATGCGCGCGCGCCACAACGAGCGGACAGGTTTGCGCCCGTACGCCAACGAGACCTTTACCGCACAACCCGTAGACGAGGGCGACGGCGTCAGGCCGGTGCCGGGCCTCAACTTCGGAAATTTTTTTCCCAAGGGTGTCCTTTAGCAGCGCCGGCTTCTCGTGCAAATTCATCTCGAGAATTTCGACCGCGACGATATGCGGATAGTCCTTGGCGAAAGTCTCCGCCTCCAGCTTGAGCACTTCGCAGGCGAGAACGACGAGCCTTTGCGGAGGCCGCGGTAATAGGGAGGCGGCTGCATCCATGGTTGGAGCCTATCTCCACCGCCGCACTAATGCATCCCAAATAGTTCCTCTTTGATATCGAGATAGGCAAGGTAGTCGACCTGGCTCACGTTCGGCGGGCACCGGTGATCGCAGTGCGGAATGAAACCGCCCTTTTCCACCCAGGGCAGCAGTTTTTCGAGATAGGCGCGGGTCGGACCAGGGCCTTGCGCCAGGACCATTTTATCGACACCGCCCATGATGCGCACCTGTCCCTCGTATTTTTCCAGAACCCCGACGGGATTGCCGTTGCCGTTGACCTCGAACGGAAAGAGGGTGTTGATCCCGCCTTTAAGCAAAAGGGGAATGATGGGCCGCAGGTCACCGTCGCAATCGGTGTAATAAATGTCGATATTGAACCGGCGGAGCTTGGCGGATATGCGCTGGTAGCGTGGCACGACCACCTGCTCGAAAAAATCGAGGCTGACGAGCGGTCCGCGATTATAGCAAATGTCCTCCCAACCGGAGGCGTAATCGAAATCGAATTCGGGCAGGGCCTGGTCCAGAAAATCCTCGATCAGGACGCAGGAGGTTTCAACCATGTCCTCGACCATCTCGGGGTAATCGTAGGTGTGGTAGGCGAGCCCTTCGATCGTCAGAATGTCGCGCACTCGGCCGATCATGGATCCACAATCGACTCCCAGCGGATAGTCACGCCCGGACGTCAGCATCCGGTTCTTGATCCCGGCCACGTCGATTTTGCGCGCAGGATCGTCGCGGCGAAAACGCTCCTCCTTGCAGCGCCGCCAGTCGTCCGGGCCCTTGATCGACGATTCGAGAAAGTGGGGAATCGAGGAATGACCGTCCTTCGAGATTTCCGCGAGCAATCCGTCGCCATTTTGGATAATTCGGCTCTTTTCCGTCTCGCGGATGATTTTTTCCGGGAAAGGCGGGTTCATCCAGCGAGCGCCGATGCCGGCCATGCGGTCGAAGCCGAGCGCCACATCGGCCTGCTCGTTATTCGTCATGCCGTGGTCGCGGAACATCGGCCAAGCCTTGAAATTTTCGTCCCAATAGCCGAACTCCATGTTGAAGCAGCGATCGACTTTTTGGTAATGCATCTGGCGGTTGAAACGTTCGCGTCCCGTCATCGTTCCCTTCCATCCGGAACGGAGTATTTTGATCCCGGCGCTCAAGGCATTCCTTTCCGTTCAACAGGGGAGAGGCAGGTTCGACGCCCGCCGTTCGGCTCTCTCATTTTATTTTTATCGCCGCCGTTTTCGACGGGTTTACATCATTTTCGAGTGCGCCTTGGGTCTTAGTGGAGCGCGCCCTGCCAATCCTGGCCACAGGCGCCGCCGCCCAGATTGGCTGCGACTTCGCAATCCGTTCCATCCATTTTGACCAGCGGCAGATAAAACTTGGAAATTTTGTCCAGAGACCCCGCCGCGTAGTGGCCGATGAAGGAGCGGCGGAAGCGGTCCTTGGAGCGATTCGGTCCCGATCCGTGGATCACCGAGCCGCCGAAGAAAAGCGTATCGCCCGGCTCCATCGGCATTTCGACGGCTTTCAATCCCTTGGGAATGCGGGTGACGTGGGACGTAAAGGAGACGCTCGTGTCCCCCTTTTCCTGGCAGAGAATGTTTCCGCGGTGCGAGCCGGGGACGAGCATCATGCAGCCATTTTCCCGATCAACCCGGTCGATGGCGGTCCACGCCCCCAGGCACGTGCCGGGTTCAACCAGCAGATACATATTGTCCTGGTGCAAGGCCTGGCCGCGGGCGCCGGGGGGTTTAAAGTAATACATGCTTTGCGTCGCAACCGGTTCCTCACCGAAAAGCGTTCGCAGGCAATTGATCACGCCAGGATGGAGCAGGTAACGGCGGGCCACGGCATTAGAGCGGTGGGGGTGGACGATGCGCGGGTGCTGGAAAAGCGGGTCGTTGGGATCGCGGATGCCGTCGTCGTGCGGTCGCACTGCGCCCAATTGATCGATTTTATCAAAGGTTTCCCTGATTTCCGCCACTTCTTCCAGGGAAAAAAGCCGACGAGCAAGGGCAAAGCCGTCGCGGTCGTAGGTTTCTTTCAACTCCTGCAGGTCGATGTCGGGCAACGCAATCATGGAATAACGCTAAGGCATGGGTTCAGAAAATGGAATTGGCTTGGCGGCTATAAACCTATAATCTACGGCTACATGGAAATTCCATCCGGAGCGACCTTTTACTGCCCTCCCGTGTCACCGCTGGCTCCCGGCGACTATCGGGGCCGGACCATCCGGCATACGTTTCGCATTCATGGAACCAAGGATTGGCTGCTGATTTACACCGTGGCGGGTTCGGGACTTTACCGATTCGCCGACGGAGGCGTCTATCGGAGCCGCGCCGGCGACGTGACTTTGTATCGGCCCGGCGCTTTTCAGGATTATCAATTTTCTCCCGAGAGCCGAAAATGGGATTTGCTTTGGGCCCATTTTCTCGCGAGACCTGACTGGCTGCCCTGGTTGAACTGGCCGGAAATCGCGCCCGGCTTGATGATTCTCAACCTGCAAGAACCGGCTTTGCGCCGGCGGGTCGCCCTTCGCCTGAAGGACATGCTCCGGTTGAACTTCAGCGCCCAATCGCGCGGTCAAATTCTCGGCCTAAATGCGTTGGAAGAAGTTTTGCTTTGGTGCGATTCGATCAACCCACGGCAATCCCCTTCCCAACTCGATCCCCGTGTCGCCAAGGCCATGGATTTTCTTGCAAACCGTTTGTCCGAACCCTTTTCGGAGGAACGGCTGGCCCGTGCGGCAGGGCTTTCGGCTTCGCGGCTCCGGCATCTGTTCCGTGAGCAAGCGGGAGATTCGCCCCGCCATTTCCAGGAACAGGAGCGCCTGCGCCGGGCGAGGGATTTGCTGGCCATGTCCCGCCGGACGATCGGCGAGATCGCGTTGGAACTCGGGTTTGCCAATCCGTTTTATTTTACCCTTCGCTTCAAAAAACACGCCGGCGTCAGTCCGCGCGCTTTTCGGCAGCGAACGACTCGTAAATGAAAATATCGGGATGAAACCAATATCGATGTCTTGGCGATTCGATATTTATAATTAACAAGCCTCGTGGGAAAAGTTTGCGCCGGCTCTCTCACCCAGGAGACCGGGGATGAACACTCCGCGAGTTTGCGTTTTGACATTTCCCCGTTCCGGACAAAAGATCGCGCCATGCGGGCCACTCCTTTCCCACCGCATGCCGTTCCGATTCCTCCTTATCTCCTGGCCCAATTTGAGCCCGCCCGGCGCGAGTATCGCGACCGCTTCAAGCTCGAGCTTTCGTTGGTTGATCTCCGGGGAAAACTGCTTCGGGGGAAACAGAACCGCCGGGACCGCATGACCGAAAAAGCCCTGGCCCAATGGAGGGCCCTGGCCGTTACCGAGGCATTGCGCTGGGGCCAGCCTTCGATGGTCGCCTGTCCGGGTGACCGGGTGATGTGGGGCGCGCCCGTCATGGCCAACAATCAGGTTGTCGGAGGAGTGGTTGTTCCTCCGTGCGTAATCGATGACCGGGATGAAAATTTACGAACCACGGCGGAAGCTCACAGCCAGGCCTGTGCCGGGCTGCTCGAAATAGCCGAAAAATACAACCTGACCAACAGCGCGCTGCTCAAACTCAATCGTCTCGCCGCCTTTGTGGAACGGGAAAAGGCCGAGGCCATCCACGAAACCAAAAAATCGAACTATAACGATCTTCAGAAACTTTACCATCGGGAGGAGCCCTTACTTCTCCACGCGATCCAAGAGGGGGAACCGACCCAGGCTCGCGCCAGCATCAACCGCCTGCTGCTCCATATTTACAATCACCGCCCCCTCCGCCTGAACCCGCTCAAGAGCTTTGCCATGGAGTTGATCGTGATGATGTCGCGCACCGCGGTCGACGCCGGCGCCGATCCGACGCGGATCATGGGGATGAACTCAGAGCGGTTCGCCGCGCTGGCCGGCATTGACGATGAGGAGGAACTCAGCGGGTGGCTGCGCAGCACGCTGGAACGGTTGATGAGCGAAATCCACGCCCAGCGGCGCGAATTGGCCCGGGTCCATCTGGCTCGGGCGGAAAGCTATATCGAACGGCACCTCTCCGAAAAAATCCGGCGCAGTGAAGTGGCGCGCCACTGCGGGCTCTCGTCCAGCCATTTCTCGCATCTCGTGCGCAACGTGACCGGCCAGACCTTCCGGGAACTGGTGGCGCGTCATCGGGTGCGGCAAGCCAGCCATCTGCTCGCCCGCACCAACCGGAGCCTGGCCGAGATCGCCCTGGATTGCGGATTCGCCGATCAAAGCTATTTTACCAAAATCTTTCGCAGGATCGCGGGCCAGAATCCACTCCAATACCGAAAATCGCTTGGGCAGGCGGCAACCGTGACCTGATTGACGAGCCTTAGGTATCAGAGCATCGTACCAAATTACCAATTTTATTGGCGTAACTTACCAGACATTCCGACCGGGCGAGATTAGGGTCGCCACATGCTGAACCGGATATTAGGAGCCGGACGAAAACCTTCTGAACCGCACAATAGAAAGGAATGCCCATGTCAAAAATCGAATCCCTGAAACAATCGGTCATCAACGGCAAGCGCAAGGAAGTTGAGCCGTTGGTCAATGAACTGTTGGCAGAGGGAATGAATCCAAAAAAAATTGTGGAAGAGGGATTGGTTCCGGCCATGGCGGTTGTGGGCGAGCGTTATAAGAACAATGAAATTTTTGTGCCGGAAATGCTCGTGGCCGCCCGGGCCATGAAAACAGCCCTGGCCATCCTGGAGCCGCTGCTCGTAAAGGCGGGCATCAAGCCCAAATACAAGGTCATAATCGCCACCGTTGAGGGCGACCTGCACGACATCGGCAAGAATCTGGTGGCCATGATGCTGCGTGGCGCGGACATGGACGTGATCGACCTTGGGGTCAATGTTCCCGCGGACAAGTTTGTCGAAGCAATCGGCCAGCATTCGCCTCAATTGATTGCGCTGTCGGCCCTGCTCACCACCACCATGCCGGCCATGAAGAACACGATTGATGCCGTCCGCCGGTCTCCCGGAAAAAACATCAAGATCATGATCGGCGGCGCCCCCATCACTCAACAATTCGCGAATGAAATCGGGGCCGACGGCTATTCCCAGGATGCGGCTTCCGCCGTCGATACCGCCCTGAAATTATTGAACTGAACCGCCTGAAACTTTCCGTCCAAACAAACGCATGACCGGAATCAGTCAGGAACATCCGACCTAAAACGGGACCCGCTTATGTGCCAGCGCTGCGCCCAATCCATCGCCGAATTTATCAGCAGCATGGGCGCCCGCCGCGGTTCATGGCGCGGTAAAACATCCATTGCCACAATTGGAAACCCTACGACCCACTACACCGATTGCGCTTAAAAATAAATATTCCCCATGAAACGAAATTATTATTTGGATTTGGCTGCCGGCGGATTGCGGATGCCCGTTGGCACACATTTGATACTGCACGAACATGACCAGGTGAAAGAAATTCTGGCCGATGGACAAAAATTAGGCCGGATTTTGGAGGAGGCGGCCCGGCGATTCCACACGCCCATGGCCATCCCCTTGATGAATCTGACCTTGGAGAAAACTGCCCTTCTGTTCGCCGACAACGTGCCAGCGGAGAAAATTGACTCCTATCATTTCAGCGAACCGCCTTCCGGCCGTTACGATATTGCTTTAACGCCGGAGATGATGGTTACCTGCGATGCCTTGCGCTACATCGCGCAAAAAACCGATCTTCTGCCGGTGGGCATGGCCATCGGTCCCTTTTCGCTCATGACCAAGCTGGTGGCGGACCCGATTTCACCGGTATTCCTGGCAGGGACCGGCGCCACCGCCGAAGAGGAAGTTGAAATTGCCGTGGTGGAAAAAACGCTGGAGTTGGCACAAAAAGTCATCCGGATTTACCTGGAAGCGCAGATTAACGCGGGGGCCAAGGCGGTGTTCCTCTGTGAACCGGCGGCCAACAAGGTCTATTTCTCGCCCAAACAACTCGAAGAAGGTTACGAAGTGTTCGACCGTTACGTGATGGAGCCCAATCGACGGAACAGGGAATTTCTGGCTGCGCACGATGTGGATTTGATTTTCCATGATTGCGGAGAACTCACCGACGAAATGGTCCGCCGTTTCGGAACCCTTGACCCGGCAATCCTGAGCCTGGGCAGTTCCCGTAAGCTCTGGGAAGATGCGCGCCTAGTGCCGAAAACCACGGTTTTATACGGCAACCTCCCCAGCAAGCATTTCTATTCCGACACCTATCTCAGCGAGCGGAAGGTCGTGGACATGGCCCGGGAACTTACCGACAAGATGCGCGCCACGGGGCATCCCTTCATTCTTGGCAGTGAATGCGACGTCCTCAGCGTGCCAAACTGCGAGGCTTCCATTTGGAACAAGGTGAATGCGTTTATGGAATGCCACTGTGGAGGAAGGCCAAATTGATCACATCAACCCAAAGCCATGATCGAAAATAACCAAAAGCATCCGACCTAAAACTGGAATCCCTTATGTGCTACCGTTGCGCCCAATCCATCGCCGAGCTTATCGACAGCATGGGCGCCCGCCGCAGTTCCTGGCCCGGTGAAACTTCCATTTCCACAATCGGAAACTATATGACGCACTACACCAAACTTGCCATCGACCGAGCCGAAGATTTACGGTTCGGCACGGCACCGCAACCCGTTTCCACCCGCAGGGGCATGATTATAGGAGGCGGCACCGTTTACCCGGAGTTGAATTTCACCCTGCCCTCCATCGAAATCAAGAAGGAGAACTGGCCGGAGATACGAAACCACTACCAACAGATTATTTCCAGCGCCCTGCAGCGCGCGGCGGAACTCGACTGCCCCGGCGTGGTGATCGAGTTTGAGACCCTGCCCCCGATGACGGAACATCCGGAATGGGGACTCGAAATCGCGCAAACACTCCTCGACAGCATGGAGAAGGCGCACGCAACGCACGGGCTCAAATCCGTTCTGCGCATGACGCCGAATGACAACCGTGAATTTGTCCGGCCTCCGCAACTGCGCAGCGGCTACCATCTTGAGCGCATGCTGCAATTGTTCGAGACCTCCGCCGCGGCCGGCGCCGAACTGCTCTCCATCGAATCGGTCGGCGGCAAGGAGCTGCACGATCAGGCCCTGGTGGAGTGCGACATCTCCCAGGTGATTTTCGCCCTCTGCATCCTGGGGGCGCGTGACATGGAATTTTTGTGGAGCAAGCTGCATGAAATCGCCCTGCGCCACCGGGTCTATTGCGCCGGGGACACGGCTTGCGGCTTCGGCAATACGGCCATGGTTCTGGCCGAGCAAAAAATCATCACCCGTGCTTTTGCGACAGTGGTGCGCGCGGTGACGGCTGTACGCTCCCTTGTCGCCTATGAATGCGGCGCAGTCGGGCCGGGCAAGGATTGCGGTTATGAAAATGTCATCCTGAAAGCAATCACCGGCTGCCCCATGGCCATGGAGGGCAAGTCGGCCGCATGCGCGCATTTGAGTTCGATGGGCAACATCGCGGCGGCGGCGTGCGACACTTGGAGCAATGAATCGGTGCAGAATATCCGCTTGCTCAGCGCCATGGCGCCCACGGTCTCCATGGAACAACTCATCTACGATTGCCGCCTGATGAATCAGGCCACGCACGAGAGCAAAGACTCGGCCCTGACTCTTCAACGCTGGATGATCGCTTCTGACGCCGCCCTCGATCCCCAGGCTTTTATCCTCACGCCGGAAAATTCCATTGCCCTGGCCAAGGCCATCGTTGGCGCCGACTCACGCTATCATGCCGGCCAGGCGGTCGCCCTCGAGGCCATCCGCCTCATGAAAAAAGCGCATGAGGCCGGAAAACTCAAAATCGCGCCGCGGGAATTGCCCTGGCTTGATCGTGTCGAAAAAACCGTTACCGACCTGCCTGAAGACGAGGATGAATTTATCAGCGACATGATGGAGACGGTCGATGCCTCCAAGTACAACCCGGCGGAGTACGGCTTAAAGACTTGAACAGAGCCATTATTGTGACCGATTTGAACCTGCTTCAAACAGGTGGATGGTTTGCATGAAACGACTGCATATCTTGAAAGCCCTGGTCCAAGGGGAGCCGGTCGACCGTACTCTGTGCCTGCCCATTACCATGATGTTTGCCGCTGCGTATGCGGGCCATTCGTACCGCGATTATGCGACCAGGGCTTCCGTCCAAGCGGAGTCTCAAGCACAACTGGCGGAGGACTTCGAGTTGGATCATGTGGGCGTCCTTTCGGACCCGGCCGTGGAAGCTAGCGATTGGGGTGCAACCGTCGCCTATTTTGACGAACAACCGCCGGCCATTGACGAACGAACTCCCCTTATAAAAGAGCCTGAAGATCTGGCCAAACTCTCTTCCCCCGATCCAGCCACCGGAAAGCGGATGTCCAACCGGATAGAAGCCGTGGCCGAGTTGAATCGCCGCGTCGGCTCCGACCTTTTGGTGGAAGGCTGGGTGGAGGGGCCCTGCGCCGAGTCGGCGGATCTGCGGGGCATCAACACCCTGATGACCGACTTCTTTGACGATCCGGAATTTGTCAGCGCTCTATTTGAACGGGTGGTGGAGGTCGCGATCAAGTTCGCACGGCTTCAAATCGAAGCGGGCGCCGACATTATCGGCGTCGGAGACGCGGCGGCATCCCTGGTCGGCCCTGCCATTTATGAAGAATTCGTCTGGCCCTGGGAAAAAAAACTCATCGATGCCATTCATCAGGCCGGGGGCATGACCCGGTTGCATATCTGCGGCAACACAAATTTTGCCCTGGAAAAAATCGGCCACCTTGGCTGCACGGTGGTGGACCTCGACTCCATGGTCGATCTGCGCAAGGCGCGGGCCGCCATGCCCAACCAGGTGCTCGACGGCAATCTCGATCCCGTGCGCGTCGTTCTGCAACGTAGCGCTCGCGACGTTCTGGAAGCGCTCAAACAATGCCATGACCAAGTTGGAGCGCGTTACATAGCTGCGGCTGGATGCGAAATTCCCCGCGGCACGCCGCCGGAAAACCTCAAGGCCTTCTCCGATTTTGTCCGGCTACCAAACACAACCGCACCCCGGCGGAAAATGGGACTGGATGGTTAAGGCTCTAGCCTCCTGTTCAACTCAAACCTATCTCCATCCCGCCATGGTTCTTGAAGCTCAAAACTCGTCAGCCCATCCCTCCGGAAGAGTTTCTCCCGCTTCTCTTGCGGAAGTCCAAGCGCACCTGCGTTGCGAGGCACCACGTCCGGCCCCCCTTTTTTTACCAGCCATCTACGAACATAAAGCCTGGTTTCTGCAGGAAACACCCTCCCACGTCTGCCAAAGCACGGAACTTTTGGCCCGGGCCCTGCTGGCAGAATTCGAAACCATCGGGCCTGATGCGCTTACAGTGGGGATCGACGTCTACAACGTCGAGGCCGAAGCCGCCGGCTGCCAAATCACGTTCTACGACAAGAACCACACCGGAGTGCCGGGTATTGAGGCGGGCCATCATATCTTACGAGTCGACGATGACATAACAAACCGCCCTATTCCGAATCCACGTACCGACGGACGGATGCCGGTCCATATCGAAGCGGCGCGCCGCGTGATCAAGGAACTCGGCCCAAATTATTGGGTGCGAGGCGCCATCTCAGGTCCCTTTTCTCTCGCAACCAGCCTAGTCGGCTTGGACGAACTGTTCCCGGCCTGTCTCGAAGAACCCGATCAAGCCAAGGCCATCCTCGATTACGCCGCGCGGATCATCAAGGATTATGCCCAGGCTTACATTGATGTCGGAGCCGGGCTGGTCATGTTCGATTCCCAGGCGTCACCAGACATGATCTCCCGGCGGATCTACGAAGAGTTTGTTTTTCCGGTAACGAAGGACTTAATCCGGCATTTCACCGCGCAGGGCATCCGGAACGTCCCTCTCATTATCGGCGGCGATACGACCCCGATCATCGATCTGCTCCTTCACACCGGAGCCAATAATCTCCTGTGCGATTATACCGCCGACTGGGGGACATGGGCCGCCGCCTGCCGTGAGGCCGGTCGGGCCGTTCGCCGCAATCTTTCGCACCGGCTGCTTGAAACGGAGACTCCCGATGAAATTTACCTAGCCGCCGGCAAGATCGTATCACAAGGCCACGAGATGCCCGGTTTCATTATGGGAACGGCGGTGATCCCCTACGGAACCGCAACGCAAACCATCCTCGCTGTGAAACAAGCCTGCCTGGACGCCGCCAAAACAATCCAGCCCAATCAAGCTGTCCCAAGGTAACGAGATGATAGGGTCAAACCGGCACGGCTTTGCCCTATTTTGAAGACACGCCCTAAAGTCGCCGGCCAAACTCGCGACCGGCATGGTAAAGCGCCTCGGTGTTTTCCAAGGGCGTTCCGGGCGCGAGATTGTTGCCTTCCCGCAGGACAAAAAATCCGCCGTCCATCACGCCGGATTGCAGGATGCGACGAACTTCCTCGCGAATCTCCGCAGGCGTGGACTGCACCAGAAAATGCACATGCGGTCCGCCTTGAATGCGCACGTCCGGTCCCAGTTCGCGCCGTATAGCCGCGAAATCGACGGGAAAACCCGTGTCGAAGGCGCGGATATTCAGTTCGTCGCGCAAGGTTCGAAAATGTCGTGTTGAATCGCCGCAGAGGTGAATGTTGCGCGGCATCGGAGTGCCCATGGCGTCGCAGAGGCGGCGATGATAAGGCAGCACATGCTCGCGGTACATCGCGGTTGAAATCAGGGCAATGCTGTCGTCGGCAAAGCCGAATCCGCCCTGGGGAACCGGTATTCCGGCAAGTTTGCGCCAGGCCGTCATCCGACGAATGGTCGCCTCCGTGATGAAGTCCAGGAGACGATGCAGCCGTTCGGGATCGTCCGCCATGGTCTCGCATATGAATTCAGCGCTGAACAAATTGCACGCCACGGTCATCGGTCCATCCGTGCCGCACACCCCCCACGGATGAAAAACAGCCTGGATCGGACGGCCAAGAAACGTTTCGTTTTGGGCCCGTACCTGAAAGTGTTTCCAGTAGGCAAGAGCCCGCGCCATCAGTCCGCCGAACGGGTCGGGGATGCCTTTCTCCATCACCCGCTCGGGCGCGTCGGCGAAGTCGGGCATCGTATCCGGTACTTGGTCGGGAAAATAGTGGACGCGGCAGCCGAACCAAGCCGCCTCGAAGTAATTCTGAAAGTCCGGCACAAGAGTCCATTTGTCCGGCAACCCCAGTTCGGCGTCCTGGAGAAGATTGAACCTGCTCCAGCGCTGAAACTGAAGCTGGGCGTCAAACATCACGTCCGGATTTTCCGAATACCGGCGGAAATCGAGGGCATCGGGATTGGCGGCCCGGTTGAACATGTAGTAGCGGGTATTTGCGCCGAAAATGATCGGGATGCGCCGGGCGGGCCGCCACGCATTGAACGCTGTCCAGAGTTCACGAACCTCTGCGTTATGCCGTGCGAAGTCGAAATTTGTAAGACGATCGGAGTCAGTGGACGCGGCTTGCATAAGGGGAGGGTAACTGATTTTGCAAATTCGGCCTTCCAGATTCGTATCGCAGTACGCGATCAAACATTCCGGATCAAATTTGCGTTGAACCTCTCATCCCCGGCCCCTGAACGGCCTCACTCCCGCACGCCCGCCACGGTAAAGCCGAGTTCCTCCAGCAACGCGCACACCGCCGCGCAACGGTCTCCCTGCAACACGATTTCCTGCCGGTCGAACGACCCGCCGCAGCCGAGCTTCCCCTTCAACTCGCGGGCCAGGTCGGCGATCATCACCGCGCTCGCCCCCGGCAATTCGGCAAAGCCCGACACCACCACCACGACCTTGCCGCCGCGGTCCTTCGTCTCGCGCCGCAAAACGAGTCGGCCCCGTTTTTTCCGCTGCGGCGGCTGGTGAACGTCCGCTAGGCCAGTCGATCCGGCTCCGGGCTTCTCCAATTCCGGCCCGGGCGCGAGATTTTTCAGCGCGTCGAGGTCACCCAGCATCGCGAACGGATTGCTCTGCAGCGGCGCGGCGGAACGCGACACGTCGATCTTCTTGCGGGTTTCTTTCGGGCGGCTCATATCCCGGTCAGGAAGAGATTCAGGCGATGTAAGAACCAAATGCCTTGCGGCGCGCGGCGATTTCGTCCCCGCTCAATTTCTCGAGACGGCGCAGGCTGAATTCCTCCACGCAAAACGACGCGACCAGCGTGCCCTGGATGACCGCCTCCTTCAAATTGGTGAAGGAGAGATTGTCGGTGCGGGCGAGGTGCCCGATCACGCCCCCGGCGAAGCAATCGCCCGCGCCGGTCGGGTCCTTGATCTGTTCGAGCGGAAACGCGCCCGTGCTGAAAAATTCGCCGTCGCGTCCGAAGAGAAGGCAACCGTGCTCGCCCTTCTTCACCGCCACGTAGCGCGGCCCCAATCCGACAATCTTGCGACCGGCGCGGATGAGGCTGTCCTCCCCGGTCAACTGCCGCGCCTCGCTGTCGTTGAGGATGAGCATGTCGACTTCGCCGAGCAGCTTAAGCAGGTCAGCGCGGGCCATCTCGATCCAGAGGTCCATCGTGTCGGCGACGATGAACTTCGGCTGCCGCACCTGTTCGCAGACGTTGCGCTGCAGCGACGGCGCGATGTTGCCGAGCAAAACGTAGGGCGTGGCGCGCCAGGACTCCGGCAATTTCGGCTGGAATTTCTCGAAGACGTTCAGCTCGACCGAAAGCGTGCGCCGGTTGTTCATGTTCTGCTCATACTCACCCGACCAGCAGAAGGTCTTGCCCGCGGCGACCTCGAGCCCGGCCAGGTCGATCCCGCGGTCGGCAAAAAGCTGCCGGTGCGGTGGCGGAAAATCCTCCCCGATCACCCCGACCAATCGGACCGGACCGAAAAAGCTGGCCGCCACCGAGGCGTAGGAAGCCGAACCGCCGAGAAGGTCGCGATGCTCCGAAACCGGGGTCTTGATGTGATCGAGCGCGATGGAACCAACAACGAGTACGGACATAAATTATTATTTAAGGTATCATCCTGAGCTTGTCGAAGGATCTCTAACTATTCCATCTCCTTTTAGCCGGCAAATCTCATCGACGAGATCATTGAAAGTCCTCATTTCAGCCAGCCTCTCATCGGAAAGGACGATGCCAAATTCTTTTTCAATTTGCACGGCGAGTTCCACCAACGACATCGAATCCAAATCATCCATCTTGAGGTCCTCAACAAACTCATCGTCAGGAGCAACTCCAGTGATATCCGCTACCGAGTGTTCTTTTGTTATTTCCCAAAGTTTTCGTGCAACAGCTCGCTTTTCTTCGGGGAAGTAAGTGTTGGCGAAAGATTCCGAATCAAATTGCGGACGCTTCGACAACTTGTCCCGTACCTGTCGAATATTGTACCGGTCATTATGACCAAAAAGCGCCACCTTCATCCTGTCCCAAAAATTTGCGTTCATTGCCGCACCACTTTCAGAAGCTCCCGCACCCTTCGGCAATAGGCCGGAATGTCGCCGCTGCGCAGCAGAGCCGAAACGATGACCACCCGCGAAGCGCCCGCCGCGAGCACCTGCGGCAGCGTCTCCTCGTTGATTCCGCCGATGCAGAACTGCGGCACGCGCACGGCGGCGCGCACCTGCCCGATCAACGCGAGGCCGACCGGCGGGTAATCGGGCTTGGTCGGTGTCGCAAAAATCGGCCCCACCCCGATGTAATCGGCGTCTTCTTTTTCCGCCGCGACGGCCTGGGCCAGGCTGTGGGTCGATTTCCCCACCAGCGTTCCGGCCCCGGCCTGCGAGCGAGCCTCCGTCACGGAAAGATCATCCTGCCCGACATGAATCCCGTCCGCGCCGATCCCGTTCACGAGTTGCGGATGGTCGTTGAGGATGAAGAGCGGGCCCGACGCGGGAATCGCCGCGCGCAGCTTTTTCCCGAGGTCCCCGACCGCCGGCAGCGCCAGTTTCTTGGCCCGGAGCTGGATCAAGTCGACCCCGCCCTCCACCAGCTTTTCGGCGATCTCCACCTCGCGTCCCGGCTTGACGTAACCGGTGTCGATAATCGCGTAGAGCCGCGCGCGCTGAAGACGCCGGTGGCGCTGGTCGAAAGTATTCATGGCACGGGGGAAAATTCACGCCGGCGCAGCGCTTTTATTCCTTGCGCGACGGCATGAGCGACTGGCGCTGCTTGAAAAGCGCCTCGACAAAATGGGTGGTGTAACGGCCCCGGCGGAAGTCGGGGTCCTTGAGGACGATCTGCCCAAACGGCACTGTCGTTTTGATGCCGTGGATGCGAAACTCATCGAGCGCGCGCGACATCCGGTCCATCGCCGTGGTCCGGTCGCTGCCAAAGGCGATCAGCTTGCCGATCATCGAGTCGTAGTAGGGCGGCACGGTGTAGCCCGCGTAGACGTGGGAGTCCCACCGGATGCCGTGGCCGCCCGGCGCGTAGAAGAGCTCGATCTTGCCCGGACTGGGCCGGAAATCCTGAAACGGGTCCTCCGCGTTGATGCGCATCTCGATGGCGTGTTTCTGCGGCTGAAGGTCGTCGAAATCCTTGCTCAGCTTGTCGCCCAACGCGATGCGGATCTGCTCCTTCACCAGGTCGATCCCGTAGACCTCCTCGGTCACCGGATGCTCCACCTGGATGCGGGTATTCATTTCCATGAAGTAAAAATTCATCTTGTCGTCGACGAGAAATTCGATCGTGCCCGCGTTCTCGTACCCGACCGCGTGGGCCAGCTTGATCGCGGCGCGGCCCATCACCTTGCGCAGCGCGGGCGTGACCAGCGGCGACGGGGACTCCTCCAGCAGCTTTTGATTGCGCCGCTGGATCGAGCAATCCCGCTCGCCGATGTGGACAATCTTGCCGTACTGGTCGGCCAGAATTTGAAATTCGATGTGGTGCGGGCTCTCGATCAGCTTTTCGAGATAGAGCGCGCCGTTGCCGAAGGCCTTTTCCGCCTCGGCCCGGGCCGCATCGAAACCCTGCAGCAGGCTGATGTCGTTATGGGCCTGGCGCATGCCGCGCCCGCCGCCGCCCGCGACCGCCTTGATCATCACCGGGTATCCGATCTGCTTGGCGATCTTCACCGCCTCGTGATTGCTTTCGATAATGCCGTTGCTCCCCGGGGTCACCGGGACGCCCGCCTTGCGCGCGGTTTCGCGAGCCACCGCCTTGTTGCCCATCTTTTCGATCGCTTCCTTGGGGGGGCCGATAAACTTGATGTTTGAATCCGCGCAGACTTCCGCAAAATGGGCGTTCTCGGCCAGAAACCCGTAGCCGGGATGGATCGCGTCGACATCGCCGATTTCTGCCGCGCTGATGATTCGGTCGATCTTTAAATAGCTGTCCGAACTGGCGGCTTTACCGATACAGATAGCCTCATCGGCAAGCTGAACGTGCAAAGAATCGACATCGGCCTCCGAATAGACCGCGAGCGTTTTGATCCCGAGTTCCTTGCAGGCGCGGATAATGCGTAGGGCAATCTCGCCGCGATTGGCGATAAGAATCTTGTTGAACATGCACTTCTAGAGCGGTCGAACCGCAAAGAGAGGTTTCCCAAATTCGACCGGCTTGCCGTTTTGGGCGAGGACTTCAACGATGACGCCCTTCGTTTCAGCCTTGATTTCGTTCATGACCTTCATCGCCTCGATGATACACACGACCGTCTCCTCGCTGACCTCATGGCCCACGGTAACGTAGGGCGGTGAGTCGGGAGAGGGTGAGTGGTAAAAGGTCCCGACCATGGGTGAAACGATCTGGAACGTGTCCGAACCGGCCGGGACCGAAGCCGTCGCCGGGGCAGAAGCGGCCGGAGGAGCCGCCACCGACGCGGCTACGGGGGGCGCATGGTGGTGGTGCACGGTCGCGGGCGCGGAGGCAGCCGGGGTTGTCGTCGAAATCCATTCACCGCCCGGGCCCCGTTTGACGCGGAGCTTAAAGTCCCCCTTTTCCAGCTCAAATTCCGAGAGTCCGTTGCGCGTCATCAAGTCGATGACAGCTTTGATTTCCTTGAGGTCCATGGTTATTGTCCTGCGACGGAAGAAGCGCCGCGAGAAGGTCAAGTTCTAGGCTTGCAGGGTAGTTTGGTCAAAGAATATCTGCTTTAATGTTAAAGTTTTAGGGCTTGGCCATGGCACCGCAATTATGCACATGACAAAGGTGGTGGGTCGTAAGTTGGCCAGTTATCGTGTTGCTGGTAGTCATTGCGTTGGCTACTACCGCTGAATGCATGTGCATCAGCCTACTATTTTCACTTTGGCGGCTGAGCCGTGATATAAAGCTGAAGAATGGCAACCGCGATTGTAGTTGCGGCAATAATTGCAAGAACGACAGTGACACGCACTAAAATGACCGTGTATCTCTCTAACCTTTGGGAACTTAATTCTGCCTTTCTCGATAGCACAACGAGAAGCATAGCGAAACGCCTTAAGGTTAGAGTAGTTGGCTTGTGCTCGTCGGGTGTATTCTCCGCTGCTTCTTGAATATCAGCCAGAAGAAGCTCTTCGGATGCTTTGGTCAAGGCTTCGGAAACCTCTTTCTCGATCCTCTGCCGGTGGCTCTCAGGCTCCATTTCTTCGGATGCTTTTTGGCGACTAGCACGGGTGCTTCGCCTTCGGCATGGGCGGCACCAAGATGACTTTCCGCATGGTCTCGTCAAAGGGAAGGTTGATTTTGAGGGGCTTATCTTGGCGGCTCATCTGATAAAGATGGCAGAAAACCCCGCAAAGGAAAGAGGGCTTCAGTGCCAATCCGGGCCAACCTGGACAATGTACATCACAATCATTGAAATGAGGAGAATTACGCCGCCTATCATGGCGCATTTGTAGGCGTCTTCAAGATAACCATCTCCGCGCTTTAAGCTCTTGTTGGCTGGCGCGGCCAGCAGAAAGAGTGTTCCAACGCAAAAACCGATTAGCCAAATGCTGTTGAGAAGTTCTCTCATTCGTCCTGATTTTACCACTTTTCAAATTAGTACCAAGGAAAGCTTTCGTTTCCTCTGTCAATCGGGCAAAAGATCGGTGTGGAAATACCAGACGGTCAATATAGAGGCTGGTTCAATGTGGATGGGAATTGGCTGAAGGGAGAGCTTCTGATCGAGGGGGAATCGGCTCGTTATGTGACAGCCCCGCAGCCTCGTCCAGCAAATCAGCCGCCGCCCGCAAGGTGGCTGGTCTTAGACAAAGATAGGCTGCGCCGTCCACCAGACACCTTTTGGTATGATTTTGTATATCCTGATCTTCTTCGTTCTGAAGAAGTAGTAAGTGATCCATAAAGGTATGAGCCCAGATGGGTCATGTTGGGCGTTCGCTCCCCATCCATCGCTTCCTTTTTTCTTGCTTCCTCGAAATTTCATTTCGCGCGAACTTCAGTTGATCGGAGCATTGAGATCGGCAATGAAATTGCCTCAACAAGTGTGTTCCCAAGTGAAACTTGGGAACGAGGGAGCTGGATAAAGGGAGACGGGCAATAAATAAAACATCCGCCGCTAGGACAGCGGCGGCTACCAGCGTTCCCGTCACAAAACAGTTGCGGCGGGAAGGACTGCGCCGCAAGGTTATCGGCCATCCATTTATGGCAACCCCATCTGCTTCTTCCCTTGCGGCGCCGCCGCGCGCGTTTCACTTCCTCGGCATTTGCGGCACCGCCATGGGCGCGGTCGCGGCCATGCTCCGCGACGAGGGCTACACCGTCACCGGCTCCGACGAGAGCGTCTACCCCCCGATGTCGACTTTCCTCGCCGACAAGGGCATCGCCATCCAGCCGGGCTTCAAGCCGGAGAACCTGCCCGCCGGGGACGTCATCCTGGTCGTCGGCAACTCGGTCAAGCGGGGCAACCCCGAGCTCGAGGCGGCGCTCGAAGCCAAGCGCTTCTACCTCTCGCTGCCCGAAACGCTGAAGACCTATTTCCTGCGCAACACCCACAATCTCGTCGTCACCGGCACCCACGGCAAAACGACGGCCACCTCGCTCCTCGCCTGGATTTTCGAGCACGCGGGCAAAAAACCCTCCTACCTCATCGGCGGCCTGCCGAAAAACCTGCCCCAGGGCTGCAAGAAACAGGCGGGCCCCTACTGGATCATCGAGGGCGACGAGTACGACACCGCCTACTTCGACAAGCGCAGCAAGTTCCTCCACTACCTGCCCGAGCTCGTCATCATCAACAACCTCGAGTTCGACCACGCCGACATCTTCGACGATCTTGCCGCCATCCAGAAATCGTTCTCACACCTCGTCCGCATCGTCCCGCGCAACGGCATGGTCCTGGTCAACGCCGACGACGCCAACGCCCTCGCCGTCGTCAAAGAGAGCCCCGCGCCGATCCTCGAGGTCGGCTTCTCCGAAAACGCCGCCGTGCGCATCCACGACGTGCAGGCGGACGGCGAATCGCAGCATTTCCGCCTCCTCGACACGAGATTCACCCTGCCGATGTCGGGCACTTTCAACGTCCGCAACGCTGCCATGGCCATTGCCGCCGCCCATTTTTACCGGATTCCGCTGCCCGAAATCGCGGAAGCCGTTGCCGCCTTCCAGGGCGTGCGGCGCCGGCAGGAAATCCGCGGCGAGGTCCGCGGCGTCACCATCATCGACGACTTTGGCCATCATCCCACCGCCATGCGCGAGACCCTCCAGGGCCTGCGCCACCGCTTCCCGCATCGCCGCCTCTGGGCGTTGTTCGAGCCGCGCAGCAACACGACGCGCCGGGCCGTCTTCCAGAAGGACCTGCCCGCCGCGCTCGCCCTGGCCGACGGCGCTTTCGTCGCGCAGGTCGCCGCGCTTGAGCAAATCCCCCCCCACGAACGGCTCAACCCGGAGCAGGTTGTGGCCGACATCAAAGCCGCGGGCGTGCCGGCCTACTACGAGCCCAACGCCGAGGCGATCGTCGCGCGGCTCAACCCTCTCCTGAAGCCGGGCGACGTCGTGGTCGTCTTCAGCAACGGCGGCTTCGGCGGCATTCACCAGAAGTTGCTCGCGCTAAAAGACTAAGTGATTCACTTTCCCGCCATGGCCAACATTACAAATTTGCAATTCAACAATTCATGGCACCTTTAACGGACCCATGGTGTCTATAGGTTTATGTCGCCACAACGTTTTAAACAGTGCCTCTGGCTCCTTGGCATCCTCGTTGTGGCCAACATCATCTATCAGTACTATCTGAATTGGGGCTTGGTCACCGTTAAAGTCCACGACGCTCCACTGGGTAAAGTCATCAAGAGCATCGAATGGCAGGGTTGGGTCAAAATTTACACCAATCTCGACCTTGATTCGAAGGTAAGCATGTACGTCGATCACGTTCCGCTGGCCGAAGCGATGGAAACCCTCGCCGTGAATGTCGATGTCCCCCGTCCAGCCAACCGCCCGGACGACGGCAATGGTAATCGCGGCAGAAACCGGCCCGATGGAGCCAACTTTGGCGGCGGAGGTGGCAACTTTGGTGGCGGCGGTCCGCCTGGAAACGGCGCCCCATCCGGTGGCGGTGGCGGCAACGTTGCCGGTCAACCTGGAGGCGGCGGGGGTCGCGGCGGCTTTGGTGGCGGTGGATTTGGCGCGGCGCAATGGAACCTCGCCTTTTTCGTCGCGCCGACCTCAGCCCAGGTGAAGAGCGAGATTCTTTCCTTCGAACAAGACACCCGCGATGACGATACGAAAATCTATTCCTATCCGACCCCGCTTCAGATGATCGCCAGCGACAGCGATATGCCCGCTTCCGATCCGCGCCTGCAGGCCTGGCCTGGCGTGAAAGCCGATCCTGCGCCCGCTCCCGCCGCACCCAGCGACTCGAACAATTCCACGGCGTCCGCCCCGGCGGACAACTCCGCTTCTTCGGCTCCCACCCCGACGGACAATTCCGCCTCTCCGGCAAGCGCCCCGGCGGACGCCACACCGCCGGCCAAGAACGCCCAGGATTATTTCCAGGCTTTCGCCCAGTCAGCCAACATCTGGATCATGGCGCCCGGCTCGTGGACGCCCGATGTCAGCGCCCCGCCCCCAGCCAATTCCTCGATCATCAGCGCGGTCAAGAAGTTCGTCGGACGCGTTCACGGTTCCGTGACGGAAGCCATCATCCTGCGGGCGCGTTGGAACGGCAATACCGGTCGCGGGTTCGCCGGCGGATTCGACGACATGGCCGACCGGATGCGCAACGCCATCGAAGGCCTGCCCCCGGACGCGCGCCCCGACGCGCTGGCCCAGCTTGACCAGGAAGTCCGGTTTTACAAGGACCTCCAGGCCGCTCCTGAGGACCAGCGGCGCGACCGGTTCCGGGCGCACATGCTCGATAAAATGGTCGATAACCTCAACAATTCGCGCCGGTCGCCCGAAAAGCGGGCCCAGCGTTACGCGCGCCTGGTCGCGGCCCGCATCGCCGTCACCGGCAAATAATGATGATTCCCGCCCGTCGTAACATCAAAAGCTCGCGGATTGCCTATACGCTGGTCGAGATGGTCGTGGTGCTCGGCATCATCGGACTTCTCCTCGGGCTGCTTTTCCCCAGTTTTTCGGCCATGTTGCTCAAGGCGAAGAGCGAGTATTGCATGACCAATCTCCGTAATATCGGCACCGCGGTCTCGCTGGCCGCCACCGATAACAACGGTCAGTATCCCGAAATCAACCAGGCGGCAACCAACGTCTATCCTCCCGGAAGCGGGGCAACCAACCTCATCGGGACCCTCGGCAGCTATGGCATCAGCACCAACGTGATCCAGTGCCCGGTCGACTTGTACAGCGGCGCCAGCAGCTCCTTTACCCTCTACGGATCGAGTTACGAATGGAACCCCGTCTTCGACGACGAAGTCACCGTTACGCCGATTCTTTACCTCAACGCCAACACCAAAATCCCGGTCAATAACAGCCGGGTGCGTCTCTGCACCGACTTTCTGCCCATACATCACGGTAGAATGAACGCCCTTTACGGCGACGGCCACGTTATCGCCCGCTGAGCGGAGACGCTCCCCCATTTTCGGACAGACGCGAAGCCGGGATGCTGTTTAACATGGACCGCCATGTCCGAAAATTCTTCGCCCGCCCCGTTGCACATTCTCATCACCGGCGGTGAAGGTGATCTCGCCCGTGCGCTTCAGGCCGAATTTCTCCGCGAGGGTCACCAGGTCCACGCGCCCGGGCGTCAAGTGCTGGACGTGAACGACGAAAAGCAGATTGATGCCTATTTTCAGGATCTCACCCGGCTCGACGTTCTCATCGCCAACGCCGGCCTGACCCGCGACGGCCTGCTCGGCAACATGAGCCCCGGCGGTTTCGACGAAGTCGTGAACACCAACCTGCGCGGGGCTTTTCTCTGCGCCCGCGCCGCAGTGAGGCTCATGGTCAAACAGCGCGGCGGCCACCTTCTTTTCATCGGTTCGCGGTCGGCCCGGCACGGCCCGCGCGGCCAGAGCAACTACGCCGCCGCCAAGGCCGGCCTGGTCGGCCTCGCGCAAAGCCTCGCGCGGGAGTACGGCTCGCGCAACGTTCGCAGCAACGTCGTCCTGCCCGGTTTCCTCGAAACGCGCATGACCGCGCCGGTCCGCCCCGAGCGTCGCGAGGAAATCCGCGCCGAGCACGTTCTCGGCCGCTTCAACACCGTTGATAACGCCGCCCGGGCCATCGCCTTCCTCGCCCGACTCGACCACGTTTCCGGCCAGGTCTTCACCCTCGACTCGCGCCTCGACCGATGGACATGAATTCACCCCGTGTCTTAATTTGCATTTAAAACCGCCGGGCAGGCGGCTAGTGTAACACCATGAGCAGCAAAACGTATCTCGCGATGTTGGCCAAGGCTTTCGTCGATCTCCACGGATGCGAAGCCAGGCACCTGAAAACGGTGCCCGTAATCGAACGCTGGCAAGGCAAGACGGTCTGGGAAGGTGAGGTTGAGGTGTTCGATCTTATCGGCCACCGTGCGACCGACAGGGGCTACGCCTGGGCCAGCGATAATAAAGGCAAGAAAACCGAAACCGAGGTGGTCGCGGTGCTGGAATTGCCGCCCGTGTTGTCTCCTCAAACAGCGGTCAAGGTGGCTTTAATAGGGCTCGCTAAAAGCAAAAAGAAGGGGTCCCGCACCGGTGAACTTTATAAGCGTTATTTTTACTCAAAAGTGAAATCAGGCGATCTCCGCCCCAAGCCGCGCTGAAAGCGACATTCTAATCAGGCCGAGAAGCAGTTTGCGGCCCTGGCTAAGGCGAAGACGGCTTGGGGGCAAATTTGATTTCCTCGCCCGCGCCCATGACCATGTGGCCTGAGTCCTGCACGTCGAAGAAAGTGATGTAAAGCATGTAGCTGATGAGGACGAGGGCGCAGAAAGTCTGAAGCGGTTCGAGGATGGCCATGCTGAGCGGGCGGCGGCGAATCCACTCGATGACAGAGAGGAGAATGTGACCACCGTCGAGAATCGGAAACGGGAAGAGATTGATCAGCGCGAGATTGACGTTAATGACCACGGCCAGCCAGAGGGCCAGTCTCCAGCCATTTTCGCTGCTGAGCACGGCAAAGAAGATATTCATAATGCCGACCGGGCCGCTGAGCTGCGAGGCACTGACGGTGGAGTGGGGCGTAAAAAGGGCCTGCAGCGTGCCAACGATGTCCTCCACACTTTCCCTCACCTGTGCGACCGGGTTCTGATAGACGATGCTCACCCCCGGCTCCCATTCATCGATGCCGATGTCGGTTTGCGGCTCGTCCTTGGGGAGTTCCTGCGGCGAAATCGGCTTTTCGGGCGTCAGCGTCACTTCACGGGTCACTCCCTGGTGGATGACGGTGAGTTGGAACGGATCGTTCGGGTGTTCCTTCATCTGCTCGAAAATCGGCTGGTCGTCGTAGAGGTGCTGCCCATTGAGCGCCAGTATCTGGTCTTTGGGACCGATCCCGGCCATGGCGGCGGGACTGAAGGGGAGCACTTTTTTCACGATGAGCTTATCCATCGCTGGCGCGATTCCGATCCGGCGCGGGGAACTGCGCTGCCAGAAGGAGTGTTCCTCCTGCTTGGGTTGGACTTCAACCGTGAGCGTCTGGTCGCCGCGCTGCACCACCACCGGGATGGTCTCGGCCGTGCTGGTGATGATGCGCCACATCACCGTGTCACCGATGCCGCCAAAGCTCTTGATGGGATGGTTGTCGATGTAAAGAATCTTGTCGCCCGCCTGCAAATGAGCGTGGTCGGCCGGGCTGTCGGGGAGCACGTGCCCGATCACCGTGGTCGCCTCGGTGTCGGTGACCGGCTTGCCCACCACCCAGACGACGCAGGCGAAAACAACGGCGAGCCCGAAACTGAAAAGAGGCCCGGCGAAGGCAACGATGATCTTCTGCCAGGGCGAGGCGGGGGGAAGTTCCTCGCGCGGGGTCTCGGTCTTGCCCTCGATGGCTTCCATCGGGGCCATCTGGGGAAGCGCCACATAGCCGCCGGCCGGGATGGAGCCGAGGATGTACTCGACGCCGTCGATTTTTTTCGTCCAGAGCGACTGGCCGAACCAGATGGCGAACTTGTCGATCTTCAAACCGCACCATTTGGCGGCGAGGAAATGGCCGAGTTCGTGGACGATGATGAGAATATTGAAGAGAAGAACGACCTCGAGAAAAGTGATGACGGAGAAAACGAGGGATTCGGGCCCGCTCCGGACGCCGAGAGGAATGAGAATGGCCAAGATGATGGCAAGCACCGCCCAAAGACTGAAATTGTAAAACCACCGCTTGGGCGGACTGGACGGCGGAACGGCTTCTTCGGACGATGGGGAAAAGCTGCTGTTCATGGACACTAGATCATCGGATAGAGGCTGGGTTCATTACGGCAATCTACTCAACATACCGCAACTAAACCATCCGCTGTAGTTAAAAAAATGCAAGGTAAGGGCGCGAGCCCCTTCGCCTCCGGTAAAAACCCCTGGTCTTAAGGACACGCGATAAGACGGCTGGTCACTTCCTCCAGCGCGGCGGTGCGGGCCCAGGCATCGGCTTTGAGAATTTCGTCCAAGTGGGGGTGCTCCACGGGCTTATGCCGTTTCATGACGGCTTCGACAATGTGCCAGATGGCCGGGAAAAGGATTTTGCCATCGAGGAAAGCCGGGACGGCGATTTCGTTGGCGGCGTTCAGCACGGCGGGCAGCGTGCCGCCGACGGTGCCGGCTTCCCGGGCGAGGCGCAAAGCGGGAAACTTTTCGGAATCGGGCGCTTCAAAATGGAGCGAACCGACTTCGGCCAGATTCAGGGGCCGCAGCCGGTTCGAAAGCCTGTCGGGATAAGTGACCGCGTACTGGATGGGGAAACACATGTCGGAGTGGCTGAGCTGGGCGAGCAGCGAACCATCAACGAATTCAACGAGGGAATGGACGATGCTCTGGGGATGAATGACGACTTCGACCTGGTCCATCGGCACGCCGAAAAGCCAGCGCGCCTCGATCATTTCCAGGCCCTTGTTGAAAAGCGTGGCCGAGTCGATGGTGATCTTGCGGCCCATGTTCCAGGTCGGGTGCTTGAGCGCCTGTTCCGGTGTCACTTTGGCCAGCCGGTCGGCGGGAGTCTGGCGGAACGGGCCGCCCGAGGCGGTGAGAATGAGCCGGCGGATGTGGCGCGCGGGCTCGCCGACAAGGCACTGGAAGATGGCGTTGTGCTCGCTGTCGACCGGCAGGATGGGCACGTTGTGCTTCGCGGCTTCGCGGGTGACTTCCTCGCCCGCCATGACGAGGATTTCCTTGCTGGCAACCGCGATGGCCTTGCCCGCCCTGAGCGCGGCGAGCGCCGGGGCAAGCCCCGCGGTGCCGACGATCGAGATGAGGACGAGATCGGCCTCGGGCAGCGTGGCGAGTTCGATAAGCCCCTCTGCACCGCCATGACACGCGGTGCCGGGCGGGAGCTGGCCGCGCAACGCTTCGATCCCCGCCGTTTCGTAAAGCGCCACGGCACGGGGCTTGAACTCGGCGGCCTGGGCGAGAAGCGACGTGGCGGAGCGGCCGGCGGCGAGTCCGACGATTTCCATGCGGTCGGGAATGTCCCGGGCGACCTTGAGGGCGCTTTCGCCGATGGAACCGGTCGAACCGAGGATAACAACGCGCTTTCTAGAACTCTTATCCAAGGTAGCCATGGGTCGCGTTGCCTTTAGTTTAGGCCTGCCAGGCCGGTATTTCGGCCACGAAAATCCAAAACTCCACGATCAGGATACTCCGCCAGTTCATGCCCCTTTCTATCCTTCCTCGCCACGCCGGGCAAGCCAGATGGACGCCGGCGCGCGCAACGGGATAGCCGGGGTAACCGCCGTGATGGGACGCATCCCTCCCCAGCGGCGAAGAATTGACCCAAAAGAGATTAAAAATCAGGCCACGGCCATGCCGCGAATGTCTTTGAGCAGGAGAAAAAGATGGAGCGGATCGGTCGGACTCGCTTCAAAGTCGTACTTGAGATACCAAGCTTTCGCCTCCTCGTCCTTGGCGTGAACCAGCAGCGCTCGAATGCCCGCGATGTCGGCGGCTTGAACGGTTCGTAAAAGGGCATTTTTCAATAATCCCCTCCCGATCCCGGTTCCTTGCTCGGTACGATCCACGGCAAGGCGGGTAAGCAGCATGACCGGGACAGGATGCCGGGCAAGGCCCTTGGTGACGCGCCCAGGGGCCGTTTCGTGCATGACCGAACCCACGGCAAGGCTGTAATACCCGACAACGCGCGGGCCCCGTCGTGCGACGTAAGTCTGGGAACTGCCGTTGCGCTGGTTGACCAGGGCGAACCGCTTTAAAAAGCCATTGAGCGGTTCCTTGCCACAGTCAAAACCGTCCACCTCGTGGGTGGGCTGGAGCTTTTCAATCGGACTCAGCGGTTCGGATGGCACGCACAATCCTAATCAAAGACGCTTTTGCCGGTCAGGAGCTTCGCCAGCCTGGGTTTGCGCTTCACCGGGCGATTCAGGGCAGCCTGAAACTTTTTCCACTGCTGGTCATCAAGAGCAAACAAGCGGCGGTCGGCCAAGGTCTGTTCGGCTGCGGCCAGTCCATTTTCGAGCAGGTAATCACTCAAATTTTTGTGACTGGCGCGAGCTGCTTCTTGCAGGATGCGTTTGGCCGAGGCATTGGCGCGTATGTCGATTCGCTCGCTTCTCTGCTGTACGGCTACTGCCATAAGGACGACCTCCATTTCATGCTACACACCATACACACAATGTCCGTACAAGGCAAGTCTCCCTTTGCAAAGAAAGTCGTGCCAGTCCCTATTTCCTCAAGACCAAACCGTAAGGAGGGCACCTTGGCGCGGCGGATGGCCGACCCCTTTACGTACACTTTGGGTAAGTTTTGGCCAAGATAAGTTGCACGCTTCCCCTTGCCGTTACTTAAACGCAGTTGACAGACTTAACAGTCAGGTCAGACGCACAGGTGAGTTCAGATAACATCCAAGGAGATAAATGGACATTTTCATCTACCGCGATGGCGAAACCTGCGGCCCCTTCACGAGAAAACAGGTTGGTGAGTATCTTGCGAGTGGAAGTTTAAATGAAAATGACAAAGCATGTGAAAATGACTCGGCTTGGAGCAAGGGTTTTAGGGACTGGCAGCCACTCAAAGACATTATAGGCCAAGTAACTTCGCCTCCTCCTCATTCAGAACTCAAACCAGAAGATTCCACCGTATCATATCAAAGTTCTCTAAGTTCATGGAAGACTGGCCCTTCCGACTGGCTGCCGCCTAAACTGATCGCCTCGTGGAGGGAGTTTGCGGTAATTTTAACTTTGACGACTAGTCCTTCCGACTGGCTGCGGCCTAAATTGATCGCCTCGTGGAGGGAGATTGCAGTAATTCTGACTTTGACGACTGGTTATTCTATTTGTTCTTCAACGGCAGCAGTCATTCAAAGATGGAGGGGCTTTAGTCCCGTTCTTTATTCCATCAATTATTACTGCCTTCATTCGTTGGCTATCGAAGGCGCAATTCTGGCTCTTCTGTTATTCTTTCTCCATTTGCGAGGATGGACTATGACAGATTTAAAAATCAAGCCAGACTTGAAAGGCAGTCGGGAAAGTCTGTCTCTTGCGATAGCCTCATTAATAATTGCCGCTAGCCCGGTGCGCATACTGAACGGGTTGCTTGGCGGTACTCATTCGGTTCACGTTGTGGGCATGTCGCACCCACATAGCGGTAGCTCACACGCTAGTTTGATACTGATATTAGTTTTTTGCATCGTTAACGCATGTTTCGAGCAAGTAATTTGCATGAGTTATGCCTTTAATCAGTTTGCCGCCAAATATGGACCGCGTATTGCCATAGGTTTGATGATTGTTTTGCGATTGTCATGGCATACTTGGCAAGGTCCAGTTGAAATGTGCGGATCCGCAATGGCATTTCTCTTTTTTGGAGTTTGGTACTGGCAAATGCAAAAAGTCTGGCCCTTAATTCTGGCACATACTTTTTTCGATCTATGGATATTGGTTAACTCCACAGGCTAACCATAGCACCCATGATACCCCATACAGTGTCAAGGAGTCAGGCCATAGTATCGACACCAAATTGCTGGGTGGGTAGGCAGCGAAAATAGTGAAGACCGAGCCCCTATTCCTTTAAGATGAACGCCGCCGCGCGGTCGCGTCTTGCGTCGCCGCTCCTGACGGGCAAATTGGTAAGTCCTAGTCTCATGCCATCAAGCGTCGAAAAATCGGTCCAGCGCTGGATGGACCGGCACGAACTGAAAGCCCTCAGCAGCGGTTCTCCGGTTATCTCGCTGGCCCATCTGCCCGCTCCTGCCCAGGCGTTCGTCCTGGCCGGGCTGGCGCGTCATGCCCCGAAGGGGACGTTCCTCGCGCCGGCGCCGGGCGTCAAGGCGCAGGAGGAACTGGCCAACGATCTCGAGGCGTGGGCTGCACCGCATCTTTTCTTCCCGCAGATCGAGTCGCCGACGACGGAAACGCTGCCCGACCCGGAAACGTCGGCGGAACGGCTGGCGGCGCTGAACCGGCTCGCCTCGGATTTCACGGGCGTCGTGCTGGCCACAGCGCGGGCGGCGGAACAGCCGCTGCCGCAACCCGACCTCCTGCGCCAACTGAGGCTGCGGCTGGTGAAGAACACGCGCTACGACCGCGAAGACCTGCTCCGTCGCCTGCAGGAAGCCGGTTACGTCCGCGAAGCCCAAGTGCAGGAACGGGGCCAGTTCAGCGTGCGCGGGGCGGTGGTCGATATTTTCCCGTGGGACGCGCACCGCCCGCTGCGCACCGAGTGGGAGGACGAGGAACTGGCCTCCCTGCGCGAGTTCGACGTCGACGCCCAGCGCTCGGTGCAAAACCTCAAATCGGTGGAACTGAGTCTGGCCGGACCTGGCTTGGGCGGTGAGAGCGCCAATGAAACGGCGGCCCTGCGTGATTACCTGCCGAAGGACTTCGTTACCGTGCGGCTCGGCCCGGACGACAATGCCAACGGAAACGGCGAAGAAGCCGCCCCGGCGCCGGGCGAGAACCTGACGTTCCTGGCCCACGATTTTCTCCACGCGCCGCGCGGCGACATCATCTTGCAGGAAAAGCGGCGCGATCTTTTTCTCGATCACCTTCTCGACTGGATCGCCGGGGGCTGGGAAGTGGCCATCTTTTGCAACAACGAGGGCGAGCACAAGCGGCTCGAGGAAATTCTGCGCGAAGCGCAGGTTCCGGTCGAAGCGCTCACCTTCGTGATGCGTCCGCTGTTGCGCGGCTTCGCCTGGCCGGACGGACGGCTGGCCGTCCTGAGCGACGCCGAAATCTTCGGCCGCTACCAGACGCTGCGCGCGCTGCGGCGGCAGGAGCGGCTGGTCAGCCTGCGCAGCCGGCACCAAGCGGTCGACTTCAGCGAAATCCAGGACGGCGATTACGTCGTCCATCTCCATCACGGCATCGCGCTCTACAAGGGCGTGACAACCCTGCCCGCGGAGCCCGGCGCGACAGCCGGCCCGGAAGTGCTGGTGCTCGAGTTCGCCGAACAGAGCAAACTCTACGTGCCGGTCGAGCAGGCCTATCTTGTCGCGAAATATGTCGGCGTCGGCCGGCGCCACCCGCCGCTCGACACGCTGGGCGGCTCGCGCTGGGAGCGGGCGCGGATTTCGACGCAGAAGGCGGTGATGGATTACGCCGCGCAACTGCTCGGCGTGCAGGCCGAACGCGACTCGCTGCCGGGCCACGCTTATCCACCCGACACGCCGTGGCAGCGCGAGTTCGAGGAGGCATTCGTCTATGAGGAGACGGAGGACCAGGCGCGCTCCATCCTCGAAACGAAACGGGACATGGAAAGCAAACGCCCGATGGACCGGCTCATCTGCGGCGACGTCGGCTTCGGCAAGACGGAGGTGGCGATCCGCGCGATTTTCAAGGCGGTGCAAGACGGCAAACAGGCGGCGTTTCTCGTACCAACCACAATCCTGGCCGAGCAGCACTGGAAAACCCTGTGCGAACGCTACGCTTCTTATCCGGTCCGGGTCGATTGCCTCAGCCGCCTGCGCCCGCTGCGCGAGCAGCGCAAGACGCTGGCCGGATTGACCGACGGCTCGGTCGACGTGGTCATCGGCACGCACCGCCTTCTCTCTAAGGATGTCAAATTCAAGGACCTCGGCCTCGTCATCGTGGACGAGGAGCAGCGCTTCGGCGTGAAGCAGAAGGAAAAATTCAAGCACCTCTTCCGGCTGGTCGACGTGCTCACCCTTTCGGCCACCCCGATCCCCCGCACGCTTTATCTCTCGCTGACCGGCGCGCGCGACATGAGCACGATCGAGACCGCCCCGCCCAACCGGCACCCGGTCGAAACCATCGTCGCACCCTACGACGAGCGGGTGATCCGCGAGGCCATCGGGCGCGAAATCGCGCGCAACGGGCAGGTCTATTTCCTGCACAACCGGATCCACTCCATCCAGGAAGTCGCGCGGCGGCTCAAACAGCTCCTGCCGGAAGCGCGGATCGACCTCGGCCACGGCCAGATGGACGCGGACGACCTCGAGGACGTGATGGGTCGGTTCGTCGCGGGCGAGACCGACGTGCTTCTCTCGACCACGATCATTGAAAGCGGCCTCGACATCCCCAACGCCAACACCATCATCATCGACCGCGCCGACCGTTTCGGCCTGGCCGATCTTTACCAATTGCGGGGCCGGGTCGGACGCGCGCAGCACAAAGCCTACGCCTATCTCTTCCTACCCCGTCACCTGATGACGGTGAACGACGCGCGCAAGCGCGTCTCCGCCATCCGGCAATACTCGCAACTGGGCGCCGGGTTCAAGATCGC
>JAJSLI010000108.1 GCA_021272315.1 Methylacidiphilales bacterium
GCGCGTCATTCCGCCCGATCACCCGCTTTACCACATGGTGACCGACGTCAACACGGTCCACTACTCGGCCAACGTCAAGTCCGACAAACCCTATCTCGAGGGCCTCTACATCGGTTCCCGCATTGCCGTGCTGATTTCAAAGTACGGCCTCGGCTGCGGATGGGATGACCACGGGGTTCCCTTGCTCCAGCAGGCGGCTTATTACGATCCGGCTTCCGCGGACAGCATCGGCCTGAACCTGGTCGCTTACGCCATCGGGTACAATCGCGTGGGAATGGAGGAATCGAGGCCCGAGCTTTTCGCCACCGTCGACGAGAAGGCGCCGACCGACGAATTCGTTTTCGCGCAGATCGAGCACGAGGGGGCGTTCAACGTCCATCCCAACAGCGCGACCGCCCTGCTCTCGAAGTTGCGCGCCGCGACCTCCCTGCGGGTGAATCTCAAGCGCAAGGTCGTCGACCCCGGCAAGGACGATCTTTCCAACCTTTCCTTTCTCTACCTGACCGGCATGGACGATTTTCATCTCAGCGACAATGCCGTGACGGCACTGCGCGGCTTTTTACAACGCAACGGCACGCTTTTCATCAATAACGGCCTGGGACTGTCCACCTTCGACCAGGCGGTGAGGCGGGAGCTGGCCCGGGTGCTGCCCGGCTCAAGTCTGGAACCGATCCCGCTGGCGCATCCGATTTTCAGCGATGTCGTCCCGGTCCAGACCGCCGACTACACCCCGGCGGTGGCCATGCGTTACGGGCCCTTGAATGTGCCGAGGCTGGAGGGGATCACGTTGAATGGAGACGTGCGCGTCATTTACAGCCCGATCGACCTTGAGGCCGGATGGGAATCGACGGAATATCCGATGGCGCTGGCCTACCGGGCGGACACGGCCACGCCGCTGGGCATGGATATTTTGATGTATGCCGCAACGCATTGATGCAAGCTTGTTCATTCCGTTTTTAAGCTTATGTCCGAGCGCCTGATCATCCGTCTGCCAAAACAACCGGAATCGGTCCTGACCCTGAACGGCGAACCTCTCGTCATCGGTTCCGACGCAACCAGCAACATTGTGGTGAATGACGCCGGCGTCATGGCCCAGCACGCCTACCTGGTCAAAGTTGCCGATCGCTGGCGGGTAATGTCTTACGATCCCACCGGGGAACTCGATTTCGCTTCCCAGTTAACCACCGCCCTGCAATTGCAAAACGGCAGCCGGTTTGCCATTGGTCCCGCGAAATTCGAATTCGCGAGCGATCCCGCCCCGCCGGACAAACGCGCCGAGGAAAACCAGGAGCCGGTCCTTGAAGATCCCGAAGGGGCGGTTGCGCAGCTTCACCAAGCCATGGAACGGATCAAGGCCGAAATGGCACGGGTGGTCATCGGGCAGACGGACGTGGTCGGCCAGATACTCGTGGCGCTCTTTGGCCGCGGCCATTGCCTGCTGGTCGGCACGCCGGGACTGGCCAAGACCCTCATGGCGCGGACGCTGGCCGGCTCGCTGGAGTTGGAATGCAAACGCATCCAGTTCACGCCGGACCTGATGCCCGCGGACATCACCGGCACGCAGGTCCTGGAGCAGGATCCGGAGACGGCGGAGCGGAATTTTCGGTTCAAGCACGGTCCGATTTTCACGAATCTCCTGCTCGCGGATGAAATCAACCGGACGCCGCCGAAGACCCAGGCCGCGTTGCTCGAGGCGATGCAGGAGCGGCGCGTCACCATTTCCGGCCAGGGTTACGACCTGCCGCAGCCTTTCTTCGTCATTGCCTCGCAAAATCCCATCGAGCAGGAAGGGACCTATCCCCTGCCGGAAGCGCAACTCGACCGCTTCATGTTTTGCGTCAAGGTCGACTATCCGAATGCCGAGGACGAGGAACGCATCATCATGGAGACAACCCAGGACGCCTCGCAGGATGTGGACCCCGTTCTAAGCGCGGCCATGCTGCTGAGTTTTCAGCATCTCGTGCGCAAGACACCGGTCAGCCGCCACGTCGGCGCCTATGCCACCCGGCTGGTGCGGGCCACGCGGCCCGACATGCCGGACGCACCCGATTTCATCAAGAACTGGGTGCGCTGGGGCGCCGGCCCCCGCGCGGGCCAATACCTGCTTCTGGCCGCAAAATCCCACGCGCTGCTGCGGGGACGGCTCAATGTTTCCTGCGACGACGTGAGGGCCTACGCCCTGCCCGTCCTGCGGCACCGGGTGCTTTGCAATTTCGCGGCGGCGAGCGAGGGGGTCGATTCGGACGAGATCGTCCGGCGTCTGCTTACGACTGTGCCTGAACCCGACTACGCCAAGGGCCACTAGGGCGTGTTAACACTATATGACGTTCCCAACGTTTCCCTTCGGAGAAGCCATCCTGAAAGGATGGCCATCCTATAGCTCAGGGTTGCTCGCAACGAGCTACCCTGGGACCTCGCCCAACCATCGGATCAACCCTGAAAGGGTTGAATCGCTCCGTTACCCGTTGGCTGGCTTCAACCCTTACAGGGTTGAATTTTTGGCCAACCTTCCCAGGGTAGGCGCCAAGCGCCAACCCTGGGCTATAGGATCGCAACCCCGTTGGGGTTGCCGTGGACAACTGAAAATTAGTGTTAATAGGCCCTAGGAGGACCAAGCGGCCATGTCCTCCGCGCGCGTCTTCAAGTATCTGCCGCCCCGTCTGGCGGACCAAATCCGCGGTCTGGGCATTTCCTCTCGCCGTCCAATGCAGGGCGGCATCCAGGGCCTGCATCGCTCGCCCGATTTCGGCGCATCGGTGGAATTCGCCGAATATCGCGACTACGTCGAGGGCGACGCGCCGAATCTGATCGACTGGTCGGTCTTCGCCAAAACGGATCGTTACATGATCCGGCGGTTCCAGGACGAAACGAATTTGCGGGCCTGCGTGCTGGTCGATGCCTCGGCCAGCCTCAATTTTCGCCAGGCCGGCCCGGTCACCAAATTCGAATACGCGTGCTCGCTCGCGGCCGGTCTCATGTATCTCCTCGTCTGCCAGGGCGACGCGACGGCGCTCTCGTTTTTCACCGACCGCGTGACCCGGCGCTTCGAGCCGGTCGCCAGCGTCGAGACCCTGAGCCCGGTTCTCCTCGAAATGGAAAACATGGAAGCGAAAGGCGCGGGCAACATCGAGCAATCGCTCCATGAAGCGGCGGAAATGCTGAAGCAGCGCAGCCTGGTCGTCGTGATTTCCGATTTGCTCCAGCCGCCGGCCCAGCTCGCCCGCGGCATTCAACACCTCCAGCACAACCGGCATGATGTGACCGTCTTTCACGTGCTCGACGCCGCGGAGATCTCGCTGCCGCTGCGCGGCCTGGTCGAATTGCGCGACCTCGAAACGGCCGAGAAACTCCTGATTGAGGCCGACGAAATCCGCCCCCGTTACGCGCAGGCGGTGCAGGGCTATTTGTCCGAGATCAGCCGCGTCTGCACAGCCTGCGGCGCCCACTACTTCACGGTTGAGACACGGACGCCGATGCTTGATGCACTGGCCAGGCGGGCGAACCTGTTTTAAAGTCATGCCCTTTCTTTTTGTTCATCCCGCCGCGGCCTGGCTGTTCCCCGCCGTGACGCTGCCGGTCCTGTTCCACCTTTTCTTCCGCCTGCGGCGCCAGGTGCGGGAATTTCCCTCGCTGATGTTTTTTTTGCGCATCGACCCGCGGCTGAGCGCCAAGCGCAAAATTCACGAGTGGCTTATCCTCTTGCTGCGCTGCCTGTTCATCGCGCTGCTTATTCTGGCACTGGCGAGGCCGCTGCTCGGTTTGAAAGGACCGGGCGGCAAAGTTGCGCGCCTCGTGCTCATCGACAATTCGGGGTCGATGGCCGCTCCCACCGGTGCTGGCGTGTCCAAACTGGTCCTGGCCGAACGCGCGACCGACAAGCTGATCGTCGCTTCGCGTCCGGGCGACGCCGTAGCGGTGCAGCTAATGATTCCCGATCCGACCGCAACTTTGCCGCGCGGATTCGACGCCAGCCCGGCGGCGGTGCGGGACGCGGTCGACAAGTTGACACCAAGCGACGGAGCGGCCTCGGTGCCCAAGGCGATCCGCCTCGCGCTCGCCACGCTCGACACAGCCAAGGCACCTCAGCGGGAGCTTCACATCCTCACTGACCTTCAACGGGACAACTGGTCGCGCGGCGATCTGGAAGCCCAATCGCCCAACTGCCGGATTGTCATCCATCGTCTTTCCTCTGCGCCGGTGACAGGCGGATCGATCTCGCTTGAACCGTTGGAAATGCCCGCGCGCGACATTCCGGCGGGGCGTATTACGCCGGTACGGGTGGCGCTGCGGAATCACGGACCCGCGGCGGCTCATGTGCGGCTGGATGCCACGGACGATTCGGGCAAAAATCTTTCGCGGGAGGTGGAAGTCGCGCCGGGCGCCACGGTTCCGGCGGCGTTGACGTTTTCCTTCGCCAATCCCGGTTTTCATTGGGCGCAAATCTGGATCGAAGGAGACGCGGCGCCGACGGGGAACCGGACCGATCTCGGGTTCTGGTGCACGGACGTGCAGAAGGTGCTCTTTGTCGGCGACAGGAAGGATTTCGCCGCGTTGCCCGACGCGGTATCGCCGGGCGGCACGCCCGATCTTTCCGGCATCGACTCGGTTTTTGTCAGTCCTGCACAGGTGAAGGACGATCTGGCGGTAAAACCGCCTCTGGCCGTGGTGGCAACCTGGGATCAATGGCCCCAGGACAGTGGAGTTTCCCAGACACTGGAGGACTACGTGCGGCAGGGCGGCACACTGTTTCTGGTCCCGGCCCCCGATGCCGGCGTGGCGGTATCGCGTCCGGCGGCGGCGTGGCTCGATGCGGACCTTGGCGCCCTGCAAACGGTCGCGGACACGGACACGGAGCCGGTGATGTTGCTACAGGACGGCGACGCGATCTGGCACGATCTTCGCGACGCCGAAGGCCGCCCGAAGCTGGGCGTGTTGCGCGCGTTTCAATACCGGCCGGTCAAGCCGGGCGCCGATTGGCAGGTGCTGGCCGCTTCGGCGAGGGGCGCGACCCTGCTGGCCCGGCGAAACTTGGGAAACGGCCGCGTTTTTGCCAGCGGGCTGGCCTTCGCGCCGAAGTGGTCCTCGCTCCCGCTCAAGGCCGGGTTCGTGGTCCTGGTACAGAACGCGATTTTCGGGGACCAGGCCGAGCACCTTCCGGTACGGCTCATGAAGGCCGCCGAGGAATTTCATTTTGATTTTCCCGGCGAGGACGCAGACCTGAAATCGCTGGCGGGAAGCGCGCTCGCCTGGCAGGGGCTGCCGAGGGATTTCGCGGGATTCCCCCGAGCGGGCGTGTACGAGATCCGGCAGCGGGACCAAACCAATTGGGTGGCGACTTCCGCCAACGCTGATGAAGCGTCGCCTGATTTTCTGCCGTTGGGGCCGGTACCGCTTTTGCACAACCTGCCGCATGAAACCGAAGCCCTGACCAACCCCGATGACATCACGCAAACGGAATTATCGCAGGCTTCCGGGACCCCACTCTACCGCTGGCTCATGCTGGTTGCGCTGCTGCTGCTGTTGGCCGAAACGTGGCTGGCCAATGAACGAAGCTCCGACTTGGGCAGGAAACTTTTCAGCTCCCTGCTTCCTTCCGCGTTGGCCGGAAAATCAACGCCGGCCAAACCGGGGGCGCCGGCCCGGGTATGAACACGCCGGAATGGAATCCGTCATTCGGTCCGGTTGTTTCGGCGATGATCATCCTGGGTGCAGGGGGCTGTTTTTACGTTCTCTTTCAGCGTTTGCAAAAGCGTCATGGCGCGAGAAATTCCTGGCTGCTGCTTTTGCCCAAGATGATCCTGGCGGGCCTGCTGATCGTGGCCCTGCTTGATCCCGATTTGAAGCTGTCGGGCTGGAACGCGTCGCCCGCCAAGGTCCTCATCCTTCAGGATATTTCCTCGTCGATGGACTTGCGCGACGACGGTTCGTCGACGCGAAGCGAGCGGGCGGGGCGATTGATCCATGAACTTGAATCCGCCGCCCCGTCGACGATTCAATTCCAGGTTTTGCCCTTTGACACCGTGCTCCACGAACCGGGATATAATCCACCGTCGGGAATTGAACGCGGGACCGATTTGGCCGCGGTCCTCATGGCGTTGGGGAACCAACCGAAACTGGCCGATGCCGACGGCGTCATCGTGGTGACCGATGGCGGCGACGAAACGGTTGAACCGGCCGGCGTGCCTTCGCAGCCCCTCGGCATCGTCGGCGTCGGCGCCTCTCCCGATACGTGGAACGACATCGGGATCGGGGACGTCACGGCGCCGGCTTCGGTTGAAGAAAACAGCCAGTTCGATCTCGAGGCCGATCTTTATGCGCGGCCCCGAACCCCGCCGCCGCTCGATTCCCTGAAAGTGACGCTGGAGGAGAACCACGATAAAAATTGGACGCCGGTGCAGTCGCAAACGATCGACCTTTCCTCGTTCCACGCCGCGGCAGTGTTTCATGTCCAGGTACAGGGGAAAGGGACCCTGCGTTATCGCATCAGCCTGCCCCAATTGCCCGGCGAGCTGACTTACGCGAACAATACCCGGATCGTGAGCGTGCAGGTGCAGCCACGCGCACTGCATGTGCTCTATTTTACGCAGGAACTGGGCATCGATTACAAATATCTCCGCGCGGAACTCGGGTCCGATCCCGGCGTGGCCTTCACCGCGATGTACCGGGTGTTGCAGGACCAATTCACCGTGCAGGGGGACCGCACGGGCTATCAGGACCTGGCCGCCGGCTTCCCGGACAAGGACGACATTCTCAAGCGCTACGATTGCGTCATTCTGGGCTCGTTTCCGGCCAGCCAGTTCAACGACGCGCAGACACAGACGCTGGTGCGGTACGTGGAAAACGGCGGGGCGCTGATTTTGCTGGGAGGGGACGAGTCCTTCGGACGCGGAGGTTATGCCGACAGCAAGCTCGCGCCGTTGATGCCCTGGAACATCAGCCGGGATGAACCCGATCCGGCGACCGGCAGTTTTCCCGCGACGATTTCACCATCGGCCGCAGCGGTGGAATTCACGGCGGGTCTGCGCGAAGACCTCGACGCGTCCGCGGGTGCTTCTCTCGACAGCCTGAACCGACCGGGCGGGTTGCGCCCGGGCGCGGTTGGCCTGCTCGACGCGACGATTGCGAATCACACGGAGCCGGTTGTGGCGTGGCAACGGTATGGCAGCGGACAAGTGCTCGGCATCGCCTCCAACACCCTTTGGAAATGGGCGGCGGCGGGACGGGAAACGCGCTCGCTTTACGGTCGATTTTGGCGGCAGGCTGTCCGCGGCTTGACCCAAAAGCTCGAGGGTGGCTCGCTTCTGGGCATCCATTGGAATCAGGACCACTATCGCCCGGGTGAGCAGGCCGTGGTCGGGGTGCAATTGCGCGAATCGGGCGAAGCGGGGACCCTTCGGCTGGCCGGTTCCCTGAGCGGTCCCAACGGGGACACGGAGATCAGTCTCACGCCGGTGACGGGGCAGTCCGGGGCTTACACGGCGAAAATTCCGTTGCCGCAGCGCGGTGACTACACCTTTCGCCTCTCGGCCTATTCCGGCGCCACGCTGGCCGAGAATTACGAGAAAGACCTGCCGGTCGAGCCTTTGCTGACGGAGGGAGCCAGCCCCGAATTGAAGGAGGCCTATCTGCGCGAAATCGCCGCGCGGGCCCGGGGCGTGTATGTCGGCGAAAAGGACCTGGAACCAATGAAAACTTTTCTGCGCGAACAAATCGTGTCGCAGGGATCGTCGGTGGTGGTTCCGCTCGTCAACTTCTGGAATATTTTTCCAATTGTGGTCATGTTGATTCTGGTCGGCGAATGGCTGCTGCGGCGGCGCCTCAACCTGATATGAAACGATCCCGTCAACTTCTCCTTGGCGCGGCGTTGGGCGTGGGCTTGGCCGCGCTTGGGGCCGGAGTGGCCTGGGCCGACGGCAGGCCGGGCACGGTCGAGTGGTCGGATGGTCATAAACAGACCGGCGCCATCTCGTTGACGCCGGGCAACGACCTCCGCCTCTTCACCAACGGCGCCCAGGTCTCGCTCCAGTTGGACGAGGTGAAGGAAATTCATTTCAAGCCGGAAAAAGAAGAGATGTGGGAAGGTTTCTATTTTCCCAATGCCGGGCAGGCCACGCAGGTCAAGACAGGCGAGGTTTATCCGATTCGTTATCTGCAGACTCAAATCACCCTCGGTAACGGCCAAGTCGTCGAAGGTCATCTTTTCACGACGGTGTTTTATGTCGAAAACGACGACGGAACTCAGAAGGTCGTGGTCATGGCCAAGCAGACCGGCGCGAACGGCCAAAAGCTGGCCGATCTGTCTTATCCGACCGATATCCATTTTGACGCGGACGCTTCTTCCGCCGGATCGTCGCAGATCGATCTCACCCAGGCGGGTTTCATGGACGCGCATCAAATCGTCGTTGTGGCCAAGCCCGATTTGGGACTTCTCCCGGTGACCCAGATGGAGGGGAAGCCGGTCTGGACGGTGCCCTTGGGGAATCCCGGGCTGCTCCTTTTTGCGGTGGAAGCCACTGACGGTATTCACGTCGCGTGGCCACCAGATGCCTGGTCTGCGGGTGTGGTTGATCCCGGTGTGGAGGATGTCGCTGATCGTATCGAACCCCTAAAACCCGTCATCGAACGCCGACAGGCGGTGCAGACCGCGCTCCAAGAGATGCAGGATTTCTACGACACCCGTGGGCTTCTGGGCTGCTTTGGCGAAGCGGACGATGTCTACTCTCTGGTCATGATGAAACGGCTTGGGAAGAGCGTTGATGGAAACGGGACGCCTCTTCCATCGGACATCATCCCGTGGAGCCTTGTCATCCTCCACTGGAAATATGACCCGGAACAAAAGAAGGTCACTTTGCTGAACCGTACTCCCCTGGCGACCCGACAGTTGGGGGGCAACTCTCCGCCGCCCGCGGTGTTTAAAGAACCGGGTCTCTTGCGGGATATTTCCGCGCTTCCCGCACCCGCCCCGGAAGGAAATCAGCCATGACCACGCGCCAATCCTTTTCCACCGAGGCCCTGCTGCGGGCCGCGCGGGTGTTGCGCTTTGCCCAAATCGCACAGGGCTTCGTGCGCTGGAGCGCACTGTCGGCGGGAGGCCTGCTGGCGCTCATCCTGACCGACGACCTGCTCCACTTGCCCCAGGCCCTGCGGCTTCCCCTGACCCTGGTTTTGGGCGGTTGGATCGCGGTGGAGTTTTACCGGAACGTGCTGCTTCCGGCGCTGCGCCCGTTGACCCCGGAACGGGCCGCGCGTCTGCTTGAAATCAATCGCGGCATTGCCGGAAACATTCTGATCAATGCCTGCCAGTTTGAGCGGGACCGTTCGGATGCCGGCTGGAGAAAATACGTCGGACCGATTCTCGCTTCGTCGGGTTCCATCCTGAGCGAAATACCGCCGCAATCGCTCTGGCTGACGCCGCGGCTGAAAAAATGGATTTGGGGATGGGGCCTCCTGCTGGCGGCGTGGCTGCTGCTGGCCCTGATGTTTCCCCGCTACATGACAACCGGGATCGAGCGCATCTTCCTGCCGCTGGCCGACATCCCGCCGGTGGGAAGCTGGAGCGTCGAGGTCCAGCCGGGCGGGCGGGTAACGCTGATCGAGGGCGACAAGCTCGATATTTCCGTGCGGCTGAAATCGGAACTCGGACTTAACACCAAGCCGCCGACGCCCGTCCTGGTCTGGCAGGAGGGAACAAGCGCGCCCGAGTCGTCCTCCGAAGCGGGAGAGCACGCCTCCATGCTTCCGACCGAAAAGCCGGATGAATTTGTTTTCAGCTTCAGCAGCGTGAGCCAGCCGTTCAGCTTTCGCGTTTGGGCGGGCGATTCCCGGAGTTCATCGGTGCGGGTCGATATCGTGCCCCTGCCGCAGATGAAGGGATCGACGTTCGAAGTGAAGCCGCCGGACTACACCGGACTGAAACCCTACTCGCAACCCGGACCGCCCGCGACGCTCGAAGTGCCCGAGGGATCGACCGTCAAGGCCACGTTGCAGCTTTCCCCCGATTCGCCCAAAGTGAGCTGGCACGAGGAAAAGGAAACGACGGACCTGACCCGCGCATCCGACGGCTGGCAGATCACGCGACTGATCAATGCGTCGGCCAGTTACGAGCTTCTGGTGGTGTTGCCCGGCCAGGACCGGCCCCGCCTGCTCGGTCAGGGACAAATAACCGCCGAGCCGGACCATCCGCCGGAGGTCGATTTTGTCACGGAAGACCGCAACCGCGCGGTCAATCCCGGCGGGACGCTCCCGGTCACGATCCGCGCCACGGACGATTATGGCGTCGCTTCCATTTCCCTCCGTCTGGCTCCGAGCGACGATCCGACAACGGTGCGGGTGTTGAAGACATGGAGCTATCTCGGGCCGCCGGGACCGCCCCAGCCGGCGCCGGAAACGTATTCGATCGCGCTCGATCCTTCCGTTTTCACGCCCGGGTCGACGTTTCTGCTGACCGCGCAGGCGTCCGACTTCAGTCCCGCGCAGCAGCGGACCACCTCGCGTCCCATTATCGTGCGCGTGGCCGGTTTGCAGGACCTTGCCGTGCCGACGGGCGACGCGCTGGAGCATCTGTTCGAGCTTCTGAAAAACACCCTCGCGCAGCAGACCCAGGCGAACGGGCTCACGGATAATCTGGCCCTGCATCTTTCCGAGGCGCTGGCCGCCAACGACCTGCCGCACCATTTCGGCGTGATGACGGACGCGCAAAAACAGGCGCAGGACCTGGGCGCGTCGGCGCTCGATGAAGCCGGCAAACATGACGAGGGCAAAATCTATCAGTCGCGGCTCCAGGCGCTGGTGAAAGGGGAAATGGACCTGGCCTTGGGTCAATTGAACGGTTTACCCCAAGCCACACCGCAAAACCTGTCCCCGGCGCTCGGCTCATTGCAAAGGCGCCAGGCCTACATTCTCAATGAATTGATCTCTCTTCTCGGCCAAATGGCCACCGAACGGCAGCAGGCCGCGGAGGCGCTGGCCCAAAAGCAGAATGAATCGTCGCCGTCCGTCACGACCGAACAGGAATTGGATAAGTTGAAAGACGAACTGAAGGCTTTCGACGACAATCAGAAGCGGATCATCCAGGCGACCAACCAGCTCAAGGAGCTTAACCCGGAAGACCTCACGACCGATCAGCAGGCGGTGCTGGGCGAACTCGCCCGCGAAGAAGCCAAGAATGCGGCCTATTTCCAGGAAAAACTGACCGATCTGAGCAAATTGCCTTTGCAGGATTTTGCGGACGGCAAGCTGGTCGGCGACATGAACGAGGTTTATCAGGAGGTGCAGGCCGCTTCGACCGATCTGTACCAGAAGCGGGCGGAAATCGCCGTGTCCGCCGAGCAGGCCGGGCTCGAGAAGGCGGAGGAAATCGAGCAGAACCTGGAACGCTGGCTGCCCAATACGCCGGACAACACCAAGTGGTCCATGGAAGAGCTGCCGACGCAGACGGACGTGCCCATGGCGGAATTGCCCAAGCAGCTCGACGACCTGATCGGCGACCTGCTCAACAAGGAGCAGGACATGAATCAGGACAAGGACGACGTCTCCAGTTCCATCATGGACTCGATCGACAAGGGAGCCGGCTGGGGCGCCGACGACGGGCCCATGTCCAACATGAGCGCCAAGGGCGTCACGGGCAATCAACTGCCGAACAACGACGAGATCGGCGGGCGTTCCGGCGAGGGGCGCAACGGGAAAAGCGACGGCCAGATGGTCGGTAATACCGCGGTGGGCAAGGGCGGCAACGAAACACCCACGCGAATGACCCCGACCCCTTTTGAAAACGGCAGCGTCAACGATCAATCGACAGACACCAAGGGCGGGGCCACCGGCGGCGGGAAACTGGCCGGGTTCGGCCAGGACGGCTTGCGCGGCCCAATGGCGCCGCCCGTCCAACAGAAGCTCCGGGTCCTGGCCGAACAACAGGCGAAATTGCGGCAGCAGGCCGAGTCGCTGGCTTTGCAACTGCGCAAACAGCGCCGGCCCACGGGCGACCTGGAATCGGCCATCAACGCCATGAAGCAACTGGAATCCGCCGCCCGCAACCAAAACGGCTTGAGCGTGGTCCAAAGCTATCAACAGACCCTCGATGCCCTGGAGGCGGCGCGCGACTCTTATGCCGGAGACCGGTTAAGCCGGGTGGAAGCCGATCTCCTGACGCGCGACGCGCGCAAAGATCTTTTTGATTCTCAGGCTGAAGAGGCGCCCGCCGGCTACGAGGAGATGACCAGCGCCTATTTTCGTTCGCTGAGCCAATCGCCTTCGGCTCCAACTCCGCCGCCCTCCAAATAATGAAATTCCTCTTAATTCCCGCCGCCTTGATCATGGGGTCGATGATCGCCGCGCAGGGTGAGCCCGTCCTGCCCAACGGCGATTTCGAGCAGGCCGATCCTTCCAATCCGGCCAAGCCGGCCCATTGGGATTTGCCCGACGGCCTGGCGGTCCGTTGGACCGATGCTCCCGTGGTGCCCGGCGCGCCGCCCCACGGGAAAGCCATCCGCATGGACACCTCCCTTCCGGAGTCGACCGTCGTGGAAAGCTATGTGAGGGCCGGATTGACCCAATGGGTCTTTCCCCATCCCCAGGGCAATGCCATCGGGGAGACGTACGGTTTGTCGCTCTACTCGGAAGCGGTGCCCATCGTGCCGGGGAAAACCTATCGGGTCAGTTTCGACTACATGGCGGAGAAGGGAACGGCGGGGAAACTCTGGTTTCGTGCCTATGGCGATGTGAACGGGCAAAAGAAGCGTCTCTATGAAGGCACGGTCGATTGCGCGGGCAGCGGCCCGGTCTGGAAACACTTTACCGGCATGTTTCACCCCACAAGGTACAGATCGAACGTCACCGAGTTCAAAATCATGTTGTACGCCTATTATCCCGACGGCGTGGCCTGGTTCGATAACATTGATTTGGAAGCGGTGGATGATTCGGCGACCGCTACGGCTGTTCCGGCCACCACGCCGAATCCCTAACGTGTTTCTCTACACAAACTCCAGCTCCACCGGCGCGGGGATCAGCCCGGCGTGGTGGGCCCGGTCGAGAAATTCGCGCACGCCCTTTTTGCCCCGCTCGCCGTAGTCGAGCGTCAGGTCGTTCACGTACATGCCGATGAACTTGTCGGCCAGCTTGCGGTCGAGTCCGCGCCCGAGCGGGAGCGCGTGGTCGATGCCCGCCGCGCGATGCTCCAGCCCGTACCTGATGCTGGCGTAAAGAATATCCGACAACTCCGCGATTGCTTTCGCGCCGAGCGATTTTTTCACCGCGTTGCCGCCCAACGGCAGCGGCAGTCCGCCCGTTTCCTTGAACCACCACTGTCCGAGGTCCGTGCTGAGCACAAGCCCCTCCCGCGCGTAGGTAAGCTGGCCTTCGTGGATGATCAGCCCCAGCTCGGCCTCGCCCCGCGCGACGGCGTCGAAAATCTGATCGAAAGGCACGACGATAAAATTGATCTTCTCCTTCGGCACGCCGAGATAAAGCTGCAGCGCGAGGAACGCGCTGGTCATCAGCCCCGGCACCGCGATTTTCTTTTTCAGCATCTCGCCGCGCGCGCAAACGCGCCGGCCCACCACCATCGGCCCGTAGTTGTCGCCCATGCTCGCGCCGCTGCGCAGCAGCGCGTAATCCTTCAGCACGTAGGCATAGGCGTGGATCGAGATCGCCGTGATATCGAGTTCCGCGCGCGTCGCCCGCTCGTTGAGCGTCTGGATGTCCTGCAAAATGTGCTCGAACTCGTAGCCGGGCGACGGCAGCAAGCCCTTGGCCAGCGCGTAAAACATGAAGGCGTCGTCGGGATCGGGCGAATGGCCCAGGGTCAGTTTCATAAATTGTTATTAGAGGCTTAAGGCGATCCGGCGATATTTTGTTCCCGCCACTTTTTGAGCATCTCGGCCGGCGCGATCTTCCCCCGCTGCGGCGAGTCGGATGCCAGCATATCGCGCACCGCCTTGAGGAACGCGGAGCAATCCTGGATCTGACTTTGCAGCCGCGATGGGTCGGCGCCCGACCCGGCCTGCTCGGCGAGGTCGGCGGCCTCAAGCGCGATGCTGTTGAGCCGGTTGCGAATCTCGTGGGTGTAGACGCGCAGAAATTCCTCGAACTCCTCGCGGGTCAAATCATCCGGCGCATTGGGTTTCATCGTGGTCATCGGCGGGGGAAAGCAGGGCCGCTTTAAAAAACTCTACCAGTCTTTTGCCTTGGAAACATGACATTTTCAAGAAAGGCGGCTAGACTAAAATTATGCACGGGATGCCTCACCTTGTCATGGCGGCCGTCGGCATACCCAGCGCGTGGCAATGTCTCTCCGTCGCCGCGCCGTTTTTGGCTTTTGCGGCCCTGCGCTGGGTAATCCACCGCGTCGATCGCACCGTCGAGCACCTCTTCCCTCACTGGGAATGGGAAAGGCGCATGGGCTGGCTCAACCTCCGGGTGCAGCGCCGCGCCGACACGATTCTGCGCTGGATCGGCTATTTTCTTTACGCGCTTCTGGCTCTCGCGCTCTACGGCATCATCTGGGCCGCGCCGACGCTGGGGCAACTTGACCGCTGGAGCGATCCCGGTTTCCTCAATGAAATCTCGCTGAAACTCTCCGTGTTACTCGTCTCTCTCGGGTTCTGGCTGGTTTATCTCGGCTTCGATCTTCTCCCGAAGCTGCGCCGCCAGCACGAAACGGAAGAGTTGGAAAAATTCCGCGCCGAGCTGGCCGGACGCGAGACGGAAGACGACCATCCGCCCAAATCGCGTTTCGCGTCTCCACTCGAAAAACCGCGCGCGAGCACGGCCACGCGCCCGGGCCGTTTCAGGTCCGGAAATTAGAGCCTTTTCGGAAATACTGTAGTCGTTACGAGTCCATTGTGGTTTGAGGCCAAGAGGGCCGGAAAGAAATTAGCCGGTGGCGCCAGCCACCGGTTTAGTCCGCAAGGTCAACCGCCCCGGATGGGGCGGCGGATGAATTTACCTCGCAGAGATTCCGACGCCCCTCCGGGGCGGGTTCTTTTGTTACATCACACCGGTGGTTGGCACCACCGGCTAATTTCCGTTGGCCCTCCGGGCCAAAAGGCAGAAGGGTGGCTACGATATTTTTTAAACGCTATAGAACTCATTGCGTATTCACCACCAGTGTCAGGTCGGTCCACTTCAACTTGGCGGCGTTGAAACCGCGGGCCTCGTAGATTTTCCACGAAGGAAGTGTCTTGCTGGTTTTTGTCGAAATCTGCTGCCACAGCGCCGTTGACAGAATTACCGCGCGAGCGCCGGGCTGTCCTAGATAGGAAAGCACGTTCTCTTCGGGAATCACCTGGCCGTAGCCGTTCACCACGCGCCGCATTTCCCAAATCGTGTTCGGCTCCTGGAAATCGACCAGCGCGAATTCGGTCGCGGGCGTCAGTTCGCCTTTTGCCTCGCGCACCAGCACGCCCACCGGCGAGGGTGTCACCTCTGCCGCGAGCGCCAGTGGAATCCCGACCGCCGCGACGATCGCGAAACCAATTCCCGCGCCGACCGCCAGCCGCACCGGCAACCGCGGCGGCAGTCCCGCCTGCACCCATCGCCGCGCAAAGAACAGCGCCAGGAACGGAAACGCGGGCAGCGTGTAGTGGGGCAGCTTCGTCACCATGAGGGAGAAGACAATGAAGATCAGTCCGGCATTGAGGAGAAGATAGGCGTCAAGGAGGTCCTGTTTCCATGAGGTGAACAGCTTTTTCCGGTGCGTCACCAGCAGAGGCGACCACGGCAGCGCGCTCAGCCAGAAAAGCAGAAGGTAAAGCGGCACGCCCAGCAGGTACCAGCCAAGCGACGACGCGCCGTGGCCTTGCAATCCCACCACCATCCGCTCGCCCACGCCTTCGCTCAGACCCACGCGCCAGTAATCGCCGTGGGTGGCGATATAGGCGGGAATCGCCCAGAGGCACATCAGCACCAGGCTTGCCAAGAACCAGCCGAAAAAGAAAACACGCGCGCGCCAGGTCCCCGCGCAAATCAGGAGGGCCACCAGCGGCAGCCACGCCTCGGGTCCCTTGGCCAGGAATCCCGCCGCCAGCGCGACGACCATCCGAAACGTCCACGCCCGCAGCGTCGAGCCGGTGCAAAAAACGGAACGGGGCATCGGCTTCTCCTTCGGCGGCGGTTCGTGGTGGAGCAGCTTCCAGCCCGTATACGCGGTCAGCGTCATGAAAAAAATCAGCGCCGCGTCCGCCGTGGCGACGCGTCCCTGCTGCACGGCTTGCAGGCAGAACGCGTACGAGAGCGCAGCGGCAAGGCCCATCGGTCGGTTGCCCAGCCGGTCGCCCCACATGAAAAGAAGCAGCGCCGTCCCCGCCGTCGCCAGCAGGGACGGGAGCCGCGCCGCGAACGCGTTCTCGCCGAAAATCCCGAAGCAAAAGGTCTGGCACCAGTAGATGAGGGGCGGCTTCGCGTAGCGCGGCGCGTGGTTGAACGTCGGCACGATATAATTGCCGCTCTGGAACATCTCGCGGCTCGCCTCGGCGAAGCGCGGTTCGTCCCGGTCAAGCAGCGGCAGCAGCGCGGCCTGCGGCAGGGAAAGCAGCAGCACGCCGAAAAAAACCAGCAGCGCCTCGCGCCAGAAAGGGGCGCTTTTCATAACCCAGCAATTAAACACTCAAAGAAAGGTCTTTCCCTATAAATCCCTTCGGCTGTTATCCGTTCGCCTTTCTGTGCGGGAAAAATGCGGATTACATTGTCTGCGGAATAACCGTCAGGCATGGAAAAAAACTCATCAAGAAAAGTGGTGCCAAAAATAAACTCCTTATTGTCGTTCATGATAACGTGGAACTGAGTCCACATCATGGATGTTTCACCTCCCATATTTTTCAAATGGGAAAGAGGTATGGCATAAGGACTTACTGATAACGTGGCTATGTCATAATGATTCAGGCGATTGCCGGAGCAAACGAAAGTGCTCAGTATCCTTTCATCCAGTTTTGTTTCTTTCAGACGTTTGTCGGCCAATTCTAAACGACGTGTCCTGGAAGCAATAACCACGCACGGCAAAAACAACCCATCCTTCAAAGTTGCTGCCACACGATATCGAGGACCATAATGAGGATGCGGTAGCGGCTCAATATGTTCGCGTACATAAGCAGCGATAGAGGATTCGTCCATGAGTGTGAGTGTTATTACTCTGGCCGCTTTAAAATCTTCGTCGGTTTACGCGCTCAGAGTCCGTCCGTCAACGGCCAGCGCCGCTTCCTTCACCGCTTCGGACAGGGTCGGGTGCGCGTGGATCGTCCGGGCCAGGTCTTCCGCGCTGCCGCTGAATTCCATCAGCAGGACGGTCTCGGCGATCAGTTCGGACGCATTGGCCGACACGATATGCGCACCGAGCACGCGGTCGGTCTTGGCATCGGCGACGATCTTGGCAAAACCCTCCGTCGTATCGGAGGCGATGGCGCGGCCGTTCGCGGTGAAGGGGAATTTCCCGACGCGCACGTCGAGCTTCCGCTCTGTCGCCTGCTCCTCGGTAATGCCGACGCTCGCCGCCTCGGGCGCGGTGTAGATCACGCTTGGGATGATGTCGTAATTCACGTGGCCCGGCTTGCCCGCGATCCGCTCCGCCACCGCGGTGCCCTCCTCGTGCGCCTTGTGGGCGAGCATCGGCCCATCGGTCACGTCGCCGATGGCGTAGACACCGGGCACATTCGTCTGGCCGTGGCCGTCGACGGCGATGCGGCCATGGTCGGTCAGTTTCACGCCTGCCTGGTCGAGGCCGAGCCCGGTGACGAACGGCTTGCGCCCCACGGCCACCAGCACGATTTCGGCCTGGTAGGAGACCGCGCCTTTCGCGTTCTCGGCCTGCAATTCGACGCCCTTGCCGGTCACCTTGGCCGAGGTCACTTTCGTGCTCAGCTCAAACTTGATCCCGAGTTTCTCGAGATTGCGCTGCAAAATTTTCGACGTTTCCTGGTCGAACCCGACCGCCGCGATTCGCGGCAAAAATTCGACGATGGTCACCGCCGAGCCGAGCCGGGCCCAGACGGAGCCGAGTTCCAGGCCGATCGCGCCCGCGCCGATGATGAGGAGCGACTTCGGCGTCTCGGCCAGGGCGATGCCCTGGTCGCTGCTGATGACCCGTTTTCCGTCGAATTTCAGGAAGGGCAGTTCCACCGGGACGCTGCCGCTGGCCAGCAGCACGTTCTGGGTCTTGAGCGTCTTTTTCGCGCCGTCGTCGCCGGTCACTTCCACCGTGTGGCCGTCCATCAGCCTGCCGAAACCCTTCACCACCTCGATCTTGTTTTTCTTCATCAGGTAGGCGACGCCCGAGGTCAGCTTGCCCACGACCTCGCCCTTGCGCTTCATCATCGCGCCGAGGTCGAGCTTGATGTCCTTGGCGATGATCCCGTGGGCGGCGAAGCGTTCTCGGGCGAAATGAAGATGCTCGCTCGAGGCCAGCAGCGCCTTGCTCGGAATGCAGCCGACGTTGAGGCACGTCCCGCCGAGCGTTTTGTCCTTTTCGACGATGGCGGTCTTGAGGCCGAGTTGCGAAGCGCGGATCGCGGCGACGTAACCGCCGGGGCCGCTGCCGATGACCACAAGCTGATAATCGAAATCAGGCATGAAGTAAGTCTAGGGTGTGTTTTCAAATAGGACAAGGCCGCGCGGTGGGCGGTGGTGTCTTAATTTGATGTGAAATAGCCGCACTGGCGGTTATTTTGGCGAAAAGGAACTATAATGAAAAAAGCCATGTGCGCTTTAGTGGTGGCCAGCTTAATTTCAACAATAGGATGGCTTTGGCATTTTTTTAGCTTCGTGTGGTGGGCGTTGAAACTGCGGGCACAGCTCCCCCAAGACGTTACTACGACTGAATGGGGTAGTTTTATTTATCCGTTCATCTACTCCAATTTGATTGGTGGGCTTTGGTATTTTGTAATCACCGTATTGCTAGTCTTTGCAATCTGGAGCCTGAAAAGAGCAAATTAGGGCACTATGTAGCAGGCTCATCCCCCCACCGGACCACCACGGGGATTGAAGGGCCGGATAAAGAAAGCGACCAGGGCCGAGATCACCGAAATCCAGCCGAGCACCCAGAAGACGTCGAGAAAAGCGAGAATGTTGGCCTGGTTCGACATCGTGTTGGCCAGCAGCGCCTCGGCATGCTGGATCGCATCGAACGAGGTGTAGCCGCCGTGCCGAAAGGTCGTGGCCAGGGTATTGAGCCGCGCGTTGACGGCCGGATCGCCGACGGAAAGGTGCTCGATCAGAAAATTCTGGTGCACCTGCGCGCGCCGCGCCTGCATGGTCGTGACAAAGGCGATCCCGAAACTGCTCCCCAGGTTGCGGAAAAGATTGGTGAGGCTGGAGGCCTTGTTGTTGAGTTCCTTCGGCAGGTAGGAGTAAGCCAGGGAACTGACCGGAATGAACAGGAACGCGATGCCGAAACCCTGGATGAGCCGGGCGCGCAGAAACGAGTCGTAATCGGCGGTCAGATCGAGCGCGCTGAAATGCCAGAGGGCGACCGCCTGGAGGATAAAACTGAGAAAGATGAGACGAGTCGCGCCAAGAGCCGGAAAAATGAACTTCACCACCAGCGGCGCCATGAAGACGACGATAAAGGCGGCGGGAGAGACCGCCCACCCGGAGTCGTAGGCGGTGTAACCGAAATACCCCTGCAACATCTGGGGAATGAGGACGGTGCTGCCGATGAGGACAAAGCCGAACATGAAGTAAAAGAAATTGGACAAGGCAAAATTGCGTTCGCGCAGCAGGGTGAGATCGACGACGGGGTCCTTCACGGTCAATTCCCACCAGATGCCCGTTGCCAGCGCCGTGAGGGAAATGACCAGGAAGGTGACGATGAAGTTCGACTCGAACCAGTCGTCGCGCTGGCCCTTGTCGAGGACGACCTCGAGACAGCCGAAGGCGACGGCCACGAGCAGGATGCCGACGAAATCAATCTTCGCGCCCGCTTCGCGCGTGCGGCGCATTTCCTCCTTCATCCGGTCCGAGTCGGTGACGACCAGTTGCGTGAGAAAAAGCGACAGCAGGCCGATGGGTACGTTGATATAGAAGACCCAGCGCCAGTTGAAGTGGTCGGTGATCCAGCCGCCGAGCGTTGGGCCGATGGCCGGGGCGGTGACGATGGCCATGCTGTAGAGCGCGAAGGCCCCGGCCCGTTTCGCCGCCGGGAAGGTGTCGACCAGGATGGCCTGTTCGCACGGCGCCAGTCCGCCGCCGCCGATTCCCTGCAGCACGCGGAAGAAAATGAGCAGGCCGAGGCTGGGCGCCAGCCCGCACAGGAAGGAACTGGCGGTGAACAGCGCGACGCAGGTCATGTAATAGCGCTTGCGCCCGAAGTAGCGGCTCAGCCACGCGCTGAGCGGCAGGACGACGGCGTTGGCCACGAGATAGCTGGTGAGAATCCAGGTGCTCTCGTCGATGCCGGAACTGAGTCCGCCCGCGATGTGGGGCAGCGCGACATTGGCGATCGTCGTGTCGAGGATTTCCATGAACGTGGCCATGGTCACGACCACGGCGACGATCCACGGATTGATCGCCCGCGCGCGCGCGGGCGCGCCGGCCAGGGCGCCGGACGCCGCGGCGACGCTCACCGGACTTTGACCTCCGGCACGACGGAAAGTCCCGGGGCGAAGAGCGCCTGCACCTCGGGTGGTTCGTCGAAAACGATTTTCACCGGCAGCCGCTGCACCACCTTCACGTAATTGCCGGTGGCGTTTTCCGCAGGCAGCAGGCTGAAGCGCGCGCCGGTGCCCGACTGGAGGCTGTCGACATGGCCATGAAAAACCCGGCCTGGGAAAGCGTCGATGCGGATTATGACCTTCTGGCCGGGCAGCATGCGCGCCAGTTGCGTTTCCTTGAAATTGGCCACCACCCAGATTTCGTGCGGCACGATGGAAAAGAGCGTCTGCCCGGTCTCGACGTAGTCGCCCGGCTCGACGTTCTTGCGCGTGATGCGTCCGGAGACCGGAGCGGTGATGCGCGTGTAGCCGAGGTTCAGCCTTGCCTGGTCGAGTTGCGCGGCGGCCTCGTCGCAGGCGGCGCGGGTGGCGTCGAGGTCCTGAACGGAAATGGCCTTGCTTCCGGCCAGGGCGGTGTCGCGGTCGTAATCGCTCTTGGCCTTGTCGTAGGCGGCCTGAGCGGAGTGGAGCGCCACGTCGTAATCGCGCGGATCGATCTGGACAAGAAGGTCGCCTTGCTTGACGTCGTAGTTGTCGTCAATGAGGACATCCCGGACGGTGTTGGAAAGTTTCGTGCTGATGGTGACGACGTGGCCCTCGATGAAGGCGTCGTCGGTCGATTCGTAATAGTAGGAATGAATCAGAAAAGCGGCCCCCCAGATGAGCGCGGCCAGCAAAGCTATTCCGGCCGCGATGCGGAAGGCGAGTTTGCGTCCGGGAGGCGCGCCGGCGGGTTGATCCTGGGATTCCTGGGGTTTTTGCGATGTTTCATTCATGCGGCTTTTTTGTTTTTGTATTTCTGCGGCGGACAGAAGCGGATTTTTTTTGACCGGCAACGGATTGGCGCCGCATGGCGGCGAGACCGGCCTGCGAAAAACTGAAAATGTGGCCGGCGAGGACGTCGATGTCCTCTGGCTTGTGACGGTGTTCCGGGAAGAGACGCGAAATCATCTCGCGGCAATGGACGTAAAAGAGGCACTGGCCCATGATACTGCAACAGGCCATTCTCACCCGCGCCTCCGACGCCCGGGATTCGAGGAGGTCGCGCACGATCCCGGCGATCCGCTTCTTTACCGGCAGAACCGATTCCTCGACAAGGCGGTCAAGGGCACGGGTGGGTTCGGCGATTTCGCGCGCGATCAGCCGTCCCTGCCAGGCGGGCCGGTGCGGATCGAGCAGATAACCGAGAAAACCTTGAATGAAAAGGAGCAGCCGCTTCTCGGGCGTGCCGGCGACATCGGCCGCAGCGGTCCGGGCTGCCGCCTGGTGCGCGTGCTTGAGCGCGCTGGTGTAGAGTTCCCGCTTGTCGTGGAAGTGATAGTTGACCGCGGCGAGATTGACCCCGGCCTCGCGGGTAATCCGGCGTACGGTGGCTGCTCGAAATCCTTTCCGGGCGAAGATGCGCCCGGCCGCTTCGAGAAGGATTTCGCGGGTTTCCAGGGCGTGACGCGGCGGCGAGGATTTAGGTGCGACCATATGTTTTCAAACGTTTGTTTGAAACAGGCCTCAAGATGGCGTCCCTTGGCCGCTTCGTCAACCCTTCGATAGTGACAATCAAGCGACCCCGTCCGCCGAGAGTACTTCTTTTTATTCCTTCAATCCCGGTGAGTTTCCTATCAGCCCAAGTTTGATAATTAATCGCTATCTCCCGCTCTTTTCACCGAGGAACACCCTCCATGTCTCTGAAGGGAAAGGCCTCTTTGGTGCTCGTCAGTGGTCGGCTCGTTCACCTACGCTTGTCTCGAGTTTTGTGCCCGAAAAAAGAGGAGTAAACTCAACTGCAACGTTTTTATGAAACAGTATTTTATTTGGGGGGTAACCATATTATTCTTCCTTGCCCTCCTGCTCTTCCGGGCTCGTCCTTCCGAGTTCGTACCCAAGGATGATCCCTTGCATGACGCGGCGCGGGCAATGGATCGCCTGCAGGAAGAAATCGGCTTTATTCAAGAACAGGCCGAACTTGACACCCGTCAAAAGACAATCGAAGCCTTAAGGGATCTGTACGATGATCTCTCCCTGCTCAAAAAATATCCAGAACTAGCGGCCGATCGGCAACGACTGATCCAGCAAGTCGACGCGTATCAGGCCAGCCTAAAACACCCCCCCGACTATCTCGTCAGATGGGCGTTGCTGACGCACGACTTTGAATGGACCGATGGAAAATCTTTCGCGGAACGCATGACCTTTGAAGATTCCGGAAGCATTCAGGGATCCGCTTTTTTTAAAGATGCAAATTGGGACGTTATCAGCGGTTTTTTATTTATTAATCACAAGGGCTGGGCCATGCGGCTTTGGTACGACCCGAAAGATATCCGCTTTGAGGGACAACTGATCCGAAACAACCGGCTGCGTGACTCATCACCCGGTGGATGGATCTGGGATCCGTCCATTCCTTACTCAGTGGTTGAAATCACGCTCGTGAATTAAAGGCGCCGGTTACTCCAAGGGGAAAGAGGGGCGGAACAGTTGCGGGCCGTTTTCCGGCTGGGGCGATTTCAATACCCAAACCTCAATGGGAAAGCATTCCTCGGAAACTCGCAGCGACTGTATCTCTTCATAATCCCCGCTCCGGGTCAGTTGATCCAAAGCATCAACCACATCACGATAGCCGCTTCTGTTGCCATTTCGGAATTGCGCTTCCTCCCACCTCATGTCCTTTGGCGGAATCCGAAACCAAATGATAACCTTGGGCTTGATTTGCAGGAGAATCCGCGCATCCAGACGGCAGGTTTCATCTGAACAGACGTCCCAGTAATAAGCGGCGGCAAAGGTGGGTTGTGGCAGGCCGGTCAAATAGTTAAACAGGGGCCCCATGGGAAAGCTGAACAAGGTATCGCCCGGGGCACATTTGGCTTTGCAGATCTCCAGGATCCGCTCGTAAACGACGTCTTCATTGCGACTGATTTCGTAACCGCGCAGCTTGGGCTCGGATGGCTCAACATAGGGGTGGAGCATATTTTCGTACCAACCGGTCCAACGGTAGGTCATGGCGTAGCGCTTGGTCGCGCAATCCAGGATAAAAATGACCGAGAGCAGCAGTACCACATTTCTGGTAAACTGCGGCCGCCGAACAATGACGAAATCCATTACCCATGACGTGCATAAGCCAAGAGCAGGAACCAGCGAATGATCCAGAACGTCGTAGGACATGCCGACCGTATACATGATAGCAAATGACGCAAAGACAAGAAGAGTGAGGCTGGGTGAAAAGCGGTGCGGTGGGAATTTCCACAGATGGCGAAGCAGATGGTAAATAATATAGAATGAGGCAATGCCGGTGGCATAAAAGGTCAGCCGCACAACGATCGCAATCAGCCAGTAGGCCCTCAGGTCGATATACCAAAAGATCATCGGATCGGCGAAAATCAATGGCGCCCCGATCGCAAAAATATAAAGCATGCTCATGATCAAGGAAATGATGCGGTCGCGTGAGGAAGGCTCAAAACCACGGGGAGCGAGGCTCAGAAGCCCGGTCCGTCTCAAAAAGTAAAGCAGGGCGACCACGCCCAGCGCCGCCGCCGTATAGAGAGGCACAAAGAGACGGACAAAAAAACCGAAGAAAACCTGCAAGATTCCACCTTTGGCTGAAGAGGCGCCAAAATAAACCTCGTTGAGGTAATAGGGCATCAATCCTTCGTAAAGCAACCAGCAGATGAAGGGCAGGCAGGCCAGGCAAAACCCGGAAGCATACAGGATCAGGTCTCTTTTTAGTTTTTCGTAACCTCCGGAAAACAAGATCAGGCAGGCGGCAAAAAGAACCGCCAATATCAGGCCTGTCGACTGCTTGGTGAAGAAACCCAGACCGGCAAAAACACCCGCGAGAAACAAATCCCTCGCTCTGCTTTTGGATCCATCGAGAGCCCGCCCCAGAAACAGGATGGCCAAATTGAGCCAGAGCAGGCAGGTGTAATGATAGGTGAAAAGCGCATCAAGTTCATAGCAATCCATGCCCATGTTGGCCACCGTTGTGCCGACGAACGACGCCAGACGGGAAAAGTTTTGCCGCAAAATGAGATAGACTACCGCGGTCAGGAGAAGCCGCTCCGCTATGGCGTAATATCGAAAACATATCAGATTTCCCCCGAGATGGACGATAACCTGCGATAAGAACAGGGATAGTGGCTGGGTAAAAAAATAGAAATCACGATAGGGCAACTTCCCCTTATTCATAATATCGCCAAAATAGGCGAACCAACCGTCTGAAATTGGCAGATAGCGATTATAGACAATCCACAATAAGAATCCGACGGTCACACAGGACAGGACAATGTAGCGCAATTCCGCTCGAAATCCCACGGCATCGGTTTCCCGTTCACTGGAATTGGAGGAGTCGTTCATTCTGGTACAGGCTTCGGATTTTCGATGCGAATTTTCGGCATCAAGATCGACAGGGGTACTCTATTTGTCGAGGAGTAATTCATTTTCGCCGACAGAAGGCAGGCAGTTGTCGCGTTCGAAGAGATCGTGAGGCCGTCCTTTCTTGACATCTCGGTACTGCCGAAGAGCGAGCGCGTCTCTTCAACGTTTATTTTATATGCCTGTTGAAATAGCTTTTGAATTTGCTCGATCATCCCTGTTCCGTTAACTCTGCGCGTGTCACAATCCGGCGGCTTTTGGTTCGCGCTCCGCTTCACTCTTTAATTGGACTGAGTTTTTTCGATTGATCTGAAAAGAACCCCCTCTTAGGTTTACCGACGGTTGGCACTCCTGGCGCGCATGCGAAAGCTCAACCGTCACGCCCGCATGACCCGAAGAATCAAGTTCAAAGACGGCAAAGGCGGAGCTTATGCCTGCATCGACGTGGGTCTCGCGTCCACTTCAAAAGTCGTGGAGATCAGGCTGGACTACCTTTTCGGCATCGGCTTGGTGTTGTTCCTTCTCTGCTTTTTTTCGGTCCTGGAATGCCTGCGCCCTCATTTTTTTCTGCACGACGACAATGCCTCATTTTTCCTGCCCGATTTTTTACAGACTTATGACACGCTCACCAAGACCGGTAGCCTGGCGGAAGTCAATTTTTACCAGTATGGAGGCGAACCGGTCATCGAATTGGGACAATCGGGAGTGCTTTATCCGCCAAGCTATTTCTGCGTCGGCTTGACCCGCCTTCTTGGAGATAGCCGCTGGGCCGTCGATTTGATGATCATTTCCCATTTCATCGTCGGGGCGGTCGGACTTCTTGTCTGGCAGCGCTTGCGCGGTACCGATCCTGTGCTCGCCTTCTTCGCCGCCTGCCTGTGGGTTATCTCACCCTTCGTTCTTCTGGTGTGCAGCAGCGGGTGCGCTTTTGCCTATACCGTCGCCTATCTCCCGTGGATTTTTTGCGCGCTCGATCAATTGGCGCAAAGACCCGGGCTGCGTTCGTCCCTATTTGTGGCCTTGCCGATGACACTCTACTTTTACAGCGGAGTCGTGCAAATTTACGCCTATGTTGTTCTTTTTGCCGTTCTCTACGTGTTCTTTCATCTGACATCTTCGCTGAAACAAAATTGCGCGGTTCTGATGTGGTTCGCTTTTGCCGGCATCGTGATCCTCATTTTCGCCCTGCCGCTTCTGCTGCCCATCCTTCACGCCATCTTGGCCTCTGTTGATCGAAGTCAGCCCATGCGCCCGGATCTTGCTCTGGAAAATTCGCTCAGCTTGAGGACGATCTTCAAGACTCAATTCTTCATCTTCAACAAGCAGGATATTTCCGGTCTGAACTCGAGCCTCTTCTTTTGCCCGGATTTGGTGCTGGTGCCGCTTGCTCTTTTAGGGTTGCGATACCGGTCCTCATTCATCCGAGCATGCCGTTTTCTGGCATTGGCCGTCATCGCTTTACTGCTGTCTACCCGGGCTTATATCTTCCTCTTGCTGCTGCCCTTCTTTAACCGCTTACGCTGGCCGTTCAAGGTGTTTATCTTCTGGAAATTTTTTCTCCTGCTTTTCATTTTCGTGGGCCTGACGGCCTGGCTTGAACAAGTCCCGGCCCTGCGCAAAGTCCGTCGCTTGATCCTGGCGGGATTATCCGCAATTGTCCTGGTCCTTACAACCGGTGTCGTATTCTTCGAACAAGACAGCGCGCTTTTCAGCCACACGCAGCTTCCCGGTTTGCAAACCGATCTCGCCTCGGTCATCAATCCGCTTCAAGGCCGTGCCATGGCCGTCGGAAAATTTGTCGACGATGGCCGGTATCTTTACCGGTATCTGGCCTATCGATATAGCACTGTTTTCCAGCTGCCCAATATTGGCGGCTATAACCCTCTTATCGGCCGGGACGCCTACTCCTTTGGCTTAAGCATGCAAATTCCCAATGTCTATCCCCGCGCCATCAGCCCTCAAGACCGCATTGAGATGAATCGCAAGTGTGTTCGTTATCTTTTGATAAATCCCAACACTCTCAACGGCATGGCCGCTCTTCGGCTCGACGGCATCAAAGTGCTGCTCCGCGATCCCGACCGGATCGTCTTGGAGAACTTGCAGGCAGATCCCATGATTGTATCCGATTCCGGCACGTCATATGGCACGTTTGCCTATCACGGAAACAGTCTTTTCGTCCCGTTGTCGGGCAAAGCCGAAACCATTGGCGTATCGCTCAATTTCAGTTCGAACTGGTGGTGCCGGGTTGATCGGGGCCCATGGACCCAACCGGTCTATCGCAGCGACCGCATCTGGAGCCCCGTGCCTGCTTCCGGTCGCCTGCTCGAAGTGAGGTATTTTGATTCCAGCTTTCGCGCCGGTCTGATGCTCTCATCCTTCCTGATTCTCGCCGTCGTCTCGATTCTGATCGTTTTTTGGCGGATATCGAAACTGCTGAGTTTAAAACTTTAAGGCGGTCATAACTCTTTGAGCGCCGCGGGCCGCGTAAACTCTTCGCTTCCCTGGAAAAAGGCGTACGCGACTACGTCAAGAGTTACCTGGAAAAGATCTAGTACACTTAATCCTCTGCCAGACAAGCTCAAGTCCAGCACAAACCCACGATGAAGGTTTACAACCGAACGAAAACCTTGGCTTTCGGGTGGCCCAACATAAACATCATGGTTAAGTTTCATCCAACGTCGCCTGCAACGTTTTCAATAAGGTTTCTGTGGTATAAGGCTTGGCGAGAAAGTGTTTAATTCCGGGATCAAAAATTTTAGTTGCGCTGCCACTCGACGCCGAACCGCTCACCACAATGATTTTTATGGCCGGATTGATTTTTCTCAGGGCGCGGATTGTCGCCGTACCATCCATGACTGGCATTGCCATGTCGGTCAGTACGACCGCGATTTCGCCTTGATGCTGCGCGTAAATGGCTATGGCCTCTTCTCCATTGGTGGCCATCAAGGTCTGGTAACCGAAAGCCTCCAGCGTTTGGCTGGTTACTGTGAGAACGGAGGCCTCGTCATCGACAATGAGCACCGTCTCGCCTTTCCCGAGCAGCAGGCCTGGCAGAGCTGTCACATCTTTCCGTGCTTCGGAAGAGGCTGCCATCGCCGGGAGGTAGATTTTGAAAGTGGTCCCGCCGGCGGGTTCGCTGGAAACGTTAACAAACCCACCATGACTTTTCACAATGGCCAGGACGGTCGAGAGGCCGAGGCCGGTGCCTTTACCGACCTCCTTGGTGGTGAAGAAGGGTTCAAAGATTTTATCGAGGATGGCAGGAGGGATGCCCGTTCCGGAATCGATGACGTTGATGATCACGTAGCGTCCCGTCTTGGCCTGAAGGTGGAGCGCGGCGGGTTGCTGATCCAGCACGGTGTTTTCCAGGCGGAGGTTCAACTTGCCGCCGTGGGGCATCGCATCCCGGGCGTTGAGGCAGAGATTCAGGAGAATCTGATGTAATTGCGTGGCATCGCCCGAGATTTTCCAGGACTCCTCGGGCAAGGAAAGCTGCAGTTGAATGTTTTTCGGGAACGTATCCTTGATGATGGTTTCGATGTCATTAAGTAGGTCTTTGGGCTGGACCTCAATGCGTTCACCTTCCAGTCCGCGCGCGAAGGAGAGGACCTGCCGTACAATGTCCGCGCCACGCTTGGAACTTACCTCGATGGTTTTGAGGATGCTTTGGGCCTGAGGATCGGTCGCTGTTCGCTTCAGGATTTCAATGGACATCATGATCGGCGCCAGGATGTTGTTCAGGTCGTGGGCGATGCCTCCGGCCAGCGTTCCAAGGCTTTCCATCCGCTGCGCCCGCATGAATTGGGCTTCAATCTTTTTCTTTTCCGTGATGTCCGTATTGATCGCCAGCACGGATTTGGGACGGCCTTCCTTGTCCCGCACCAGCGTCCAGCGCGCTTCGATGGTCAACGCGCGTCGGTCCTTGGTGAGATGCTGAAACTCGCCGGACCACTCGCCCAGCGACAAAAACAGCTGGTCGACCGCCTCAAATTTTCCTGGGTCGAGGTAAATGAGTTGGCCCACGTGGCGACCCATGGCCTCTTCGTGCGTCCACCCGTAGATCCGCTCGGCTCCCTTGCTCCAAAACAAAATTATCCCTTTCAGGTCACAAACCACGATGGCATCCCGCGCTTGATCCAAAAGGGCCGCCTGTTCCGCAATTTGTTCCTCCGCGTGTTTCCGCTCGGTGATGTCGCGGATCGCGGTCATCCGCAGTTTGCGGTTGCCCACGTGGACCATTTTGGCCTGGGCTTCAGCTTGGAATAAACGGCCATCTTTGCGAACCAACTGATGTTCGTAACATGTTTCCATTTCAGCACGGATTGCTTCCATGACAATGGACCGTGTTTCCGGGCTGACAAAGTCTCCGGCCTCTCTCCCGATCATTTCTGACCGTTCGTACCCAAACATTTTGAGCCCCTGATCGTTCATATCAATGACGCGCCCATTTTCAGTGATGAAGATACCCTCGAAAGCCGCTGCCGTAAGATTACGGAAACGGTCCTCGCTTTCATGCAATTCCTCCATGGTCTTGCGGTGGGTGTGGAGAACGATGGCCGGGATCAATCCCACCAGCGATGCGACCGCCAGAGAGAATTGTAAATTGAAAAGATATTCTCCCGATGAAACCTGCTCCGGTGTAAGCCCGGCGGAGAACTGAGAGGTAAAGAAGGCCATGGGCAGCGCCAGCAAAAGGTTGGCCGCGGTCGCTCCACGGGGACCAAAACGCAGTCCCGCCCACAACAGAGGCAGTAACATCTCGCTCGTATTTGCGGTCATGATCCCCTGGCTTAGATGCAGCAGATGCCAAGTGAGGGTGATCGATACCACCGCCAGCAAGATGGCTTCCACCAGCTTTCCGCGCTGGTTGAGGAAATAGAGATAGGTTCCCCTTGGTATGGAAAACCACGTCAGGATAAATGACGAAAATAATAAAATCGCCATCGCCTCACCGGTCCACCAATTGATCCATGACTGAGCGAACGAAGTGCCGGAGTCCAATACCGTCAGCATGGCCGCGCAGAAGGTGGCGCCCAGCATCGTGCTTAACACCACGGAAAAACCCAGCAACCCCATAAATTCCTTGAGCGTGGCAAGGGTGGGCCGTTCCGCCACGAACCGGCGGACCAGCAAGGCGCCAATCACTGCCTCGGACGTGTTCGCGCAGTAGAAAACGAGAATGACGACGAGCTTCGTCCCATGCAACAGATCAAAAAGAAGGTTGGCGGGAAGGACAGCCAGCGCCAGCCACAGCCAATCCCGGGGCTGATTCAACAACAAGACCGCCACATATAAGCCAGCGGGAAGCCAGATGGGGATAAAGGGACCGCCCGGCACATACAAATAAATGCTCGCCTCGGCACAGAGAAAATAGCCCATGCCGAGCAATGCGGCTTTCTGCCATAGGGGAATTTGGCTTCGTTCGGCAGCATTCACGACCGGGGTTCCCATCTCGCTTACCGGATTTTGTGGACGATTTGAAACATGAAAATTCATTATTTCAATTCTTGCGCCCACTCTCTCCTAACTGCCAGTCGATGGGCCAGAGTGCGGCTGATGGTTCAAAACTTCATTGAAGATAGCTCAGTTTACGCTGCCAGCGAAAAAATAAGCAGAATGCACGCCAAAGTCGAACTTGTTGAGCAAGCGCTTTTCGAGGGAGTGAAAGCAAAGCTGAGAGCAACCGGCGCAAGGATGGCGAAAAGTTGGTCAATCTGCGCTAGCCGGACCCTGCGTAAACGTCGTTTTCCTTGGGATCGGAATAAAAATCAACAACGGCTTGTAAAGCTCAAGTCACAGAGCAGACCTCGTAAGCCTGGCGCAGCGCCTTGATTGCGTCGCCCTTCGGCATGAATTCGTGCCCGATGTAGAGGTCGTAGCCGGTGGCCGAGATTGCCTGGCAGATGCCACGGTAGTTGAGTTCCTGGCTATCATCGAGATCGTGTCGGCCGGGGTGGCCTGCGGTATGAAAATGACCGATCCACCGGATCGCCTTTCGAAGGGTGCGGATGATGTCCCCTTCCATGATCTGCATATGGTAGATGTCATAAAGAATCTTCACGCGCGGGCTGTTCACCAGTTCGCAGAGGGTCAAGGCCCAGTCGGTGTGGTCGCAGACATAGTGAGGATGATCAATCCTGCTGTTGAGCAGTTCCATGTTCAGGTTGATTTTTTTCTCCTCGGCATAAGGCGCGATCCGCTTCAGGCCCTTGGCGCAGACTTGCAACGTCTCAAGGTCGGACTCCCCGGGATTACGATGGCCACTGAGGATAATGAGGCCTGGAATTTTGTTTTTGACGGCGATATCAATCGACTCTCTCACTTCCGCCTCGAGCCGGTCGTGGTTCGCGCTGCGGCTGAAAGCTTCGGAATGCGGGCCGGCGGTGGGAGAGACGTGTTCATGACCCACCATGCTCACGACCCGCAGATCGTTGCTCCGCGCGGCCTCAATAAATTCACTGAGGTCGGCTTCACGGCCCCATAACTCGACCGCCGGGAATCCGATTTTCCTGATTTCCCTCATAAAATCGCGAAGGGAGGTGTTTTTAGGCTTTAACATGGGGATGACGACGCTTTGATTAACGGGCATATTTTTCTCCGGTGGCTTTTAGGTTGTGTGAGGGAGTTCTAATATTCGACGCCAAGTTTGATGCTCTTATCCGGCGTTGAAAAAACCTGTTTGTACTCGGCAACCAGATTGTCGGTGAACTTCAACACCGGCGTCACGATCGATTCGGCTTTGATGTGACCGTCCATGATCATGCGATGGGCCGTGTTGCGCACGCGCGTATTGTCCCAGCGCGGATGTTCCCGATTCGGATCGCTTTCGGTGCGACTAAAATGAATGTTTGGACGATTCATATGGGCCTCCGCGCCGAGGTCCAACCCCGCCTTCATGGGACCGGGAAAAGCGCCCAGGACAACATTGCCGCCGAAAGCGACTCCGCGCAGCGAAGCTTGCAGGGCCTCCATCGCGCCGCTGTACTCGATCACGGCATCAACCCCGCGCCAGTTGGTCGCCTCACGCAACGCCAGGCCGACGTCTGTTCCAACCGGATTGATGACTTGATCCGCACCCGTTTTTAAAGCCACCTCGCGGCGATTCGCCAGCGGATCGATCGCGATGATGGGATGGCAGCCGGCGAGCTTGGCCATTTGCACAGCCATCAGCCCGATGGCGCCCAGACTGAAAACCGCCACGGCGTCACCGACGCGAAGATTGGAGTCCCGCAACGCGCTAAGCGCAAATGTGACCGGATCGAGGCAGGTCGCCGCCTTCCAATCGGTATCGCTCCGGATTTTCCAGCTGTTTTCTTCACGGATCACGGCGGAAGTGGCGAAGCCGCCGAAATAGAGGATACGATCTTTTATGGAATAGGTCTTGATGCCGCTTCCAACCTCCTCGATAAAACCCACCTGCATGTTGCCCAAGGGAATCGGATAATTCCAGGTCACGCCCCCCGGCATAAACATCTGCTTGGCGGCATCCCACCGCCCGCGCTTGTTGCCGTGGCCGTGAATAAAAGACGCCATGGTGCCGTGCTTTTCCGCTCCATGCGTATTGCGGACGCGAATTTGATCCGGTTCGAGCTTCTTCGGCAACTCGTACTCCTGCCAGTCAATGACATTATGTTCGGTGCAAACAAGGCGCTTGGGCATGGATGATATTCCTTTTCGTTGTTAAGGGATCGAAACGGAACAGGAAGCTAATCCGCCCCGTTCTCATTGGTAGATATAGGTTATGGAGCCGGAAATGGGAATGGACGAGACTTCGAACTTTATGGATGATCTTTTGACAAGCTTGATCCATGCAAATCTACATCGATCCTTCTCCCGCCAACGCCTCCGGCCATGTCCATATCCCGGCGATGGGCCTGCGCGAAATGATGCCGCCCGGCATGATCCATCACGGGGGCTCCGGCTCGGAGTACCCGTGCGTCTTCATGGTCTTTCATGGGCCGGTTCGGGTGCTTGCGCCTGACCGGAGGCAGTGGCTGCCAGCGGAGCATCATTTCATCGTCTGGGACCGCGAAGCCGAGCATCATTACGGCAACGAGGCTTCGGCTTGGGACCATTCCTGGCTCCGCGTCTCGGGCCGTTGGATCGAACGGCTCTTGAGCGGCAACCTCCTGCCCCTCGGCGTGCCCATCGACCTCGGGAGTGATGCCCTGCCGTTCCATTACATGCGATTGATTTGCGACGAACTGCGCGGACGTGTCCGCCAGGACCCGGATATGATTGAGGGGCTTTTTCAGATTTTCTGGCACGATGTCGCGCGTCACCTCAGCGCCGACCGGGCCATGCGCCGGACCGACTCCCGGCTCGATCAGGCCCGCAAATTCATCGAAACCCATTTCGACCAGCCCTTCGATTTGGCCACGACCGCGGAACAGGCCCATCTTTCCCCCGCCCACTTTTGTCATTGTTTCTCCCAACAGTTTGGGGTGCCACCGCGTGAATATGCCATGCGCATGCGCCTGCAGCGGGGGGCCCAGCTTCTGGCCAACCGTGAACTGGCTGTCTTCCAGGTCGCCGAGATGGTCGGCTTTGCGGACGCGCTTTATTTTTCCCGTCTCTTTCGTAAACGCTACGGCCTGAGCCCGAATCAGTTTCGCCGGCAACAACAACCGAAACTCGTGCCGCCGCCCGCGCGCGACTAGGAGCCAGTACACTCACCCTAAATTACCTCTGAAGAATCTAAGGGTTATAGTCCCAACGGGATTCGAACCCGTGCACCGGCCTTGAGAGGGCCGTGACCTAACCAGCTAGTCGATGGGACCTTGAGACGCGTGCGTCACCCCGGTTGCCAAGGTGGGTCAGCAAACCACACCGGTGTGACCTTGTCGAGCCCGTTCGCTTCTGTTTGACCGCTCCGCGAAAAACGAAGATAATCCCCGCCCTTTACCCGATGGTGTAATGGTAACACAGCGCCCTTTGGAGGCGTTATTCATGGTTCGAGTCCATGTCGGGTAGCCCATTTACCCAAAATCTAGCGGGTAAGAATGGTGTAAAGGCTGTCCCTCGGGAGGGTAAGGGTTGCGGCGCCATTCACGACTTGCGGTTGCAATTCACCCCGGGCATAGCCTTGTTCGTCGAGGATGACGGCTTTAAGACCGGCGCCGTTGGGGATGGTCACGGTAGCGTCGATATCGCGCACCGTGATGGGCACCCGCCCGATATCCTGGATCATGCCGTTGACGGACTTAAAGCCGTACATTTTTTCCTCGGTGAAGGCCTGGATGAGGATTTTGCGCGAAGTGGAAAGAGGTTCGCCGTCGAGGCTGATGACGTGGATCGTGCCGTAGTCGTTGTGAGACTCGATGGTGACGTCGGAAAGCTTGACCGGCCCGACCTTGGCGAGAAAGCCGGTCACCCCCTGGCTTCGGGGTGAGTTGACGGTGAGAAGTCCCTGGCCGTAGTCCCAAACGATCTCACCCGTGCTGCTGGTGATGATTTTTTTATCGCGGTCGATGTACTTGCCCAGGTCCGTGGCCACCGGTTCGGCTTTGGGATCAAAGGTGCGCTCCACCCGTCCCACGAAGAAGGAGAGAGGATCGAAGCCGGCGATTTGATCGGCCTGATCGGATTTGGGCGATTCCGTGATACGGAAGTCGGCATTGGGGCCTTCCAGCAAAGTCGAGCTCTTCAGGTTGAGCAGATCGTCGACGGTGGTGACCTGACGGATGACGGTATCGCCGGGTTTGAGATCACCACGGCGATATTGCAGCGCCTCGGCGGGCGACTGGCCGATTTCTCCCGGCATCATATAGGTCCAATTGCCGCCGCCGTTATTCTCCCAATTGCCACTGCCGGCGGCGAAGAGGTACATGCCATCGACGCCTTGCAAGGAGGCATAGGCGCTGATGAGGGGTTCTCCTTCGGCGATAAAGCGATTTGGTTTGTTCCAGGCGATTTCGGTTTGGATATGAGGATGACCGGGCAGGCGCACATATTGAAAGGGAACCGACGCGGGATCGTACATTGCCGTTTTGTCCTGGTACGTATGACCAACCCGCACCGACCACCCGGCGCCGTCTCCCTCGTGTTTGCCGCCGAAATAACCGTGCTTGTCGATGACTTCGACGCCGGAATAAGTATAGCGCTCGATAAAACCGAGTCCGGGCGCCGTGGTCCAGTTACTGGCCGAAATGGGCCACTTCGCGCCCAGTTCATCACGGAGAAACTTGCGCATGTCGGCATAAAAATCGTGCTGAACCTCCGCGAGGAAGTGAATCTGATCGAGAAGACGTTTCTGCCGGTCGGGCGACTGCTTGGGAAAACCGGCGCTGCTCATTTCAAAAGCGCCGTAGAACCCGGCGCGGACATCAGGAGCGCTGTCTTCGGGATGTTTATCACCAGGCCAGGCGGCAAAAGCATGGTCAATCGATCCATATTTGTTGGCAAGCCAGGCACCGAATTTTTTCTCGAGCAATTCGCGCGGACCTTTGCCCAGGGACCCCGGTTGGAAGGTCCAGAAGAAGAGACTGTCCTCGTTTTGAATCTCGAATACGCCGACCGATGTTTCCTCCGCCAGGGTCTTGCCGGAATAGGGGCTTTTCGTGGTAAGGACTTGCCTGATCCATGACTTATAGATTTCCTGCATACGCGGCTCAAAGATGAGAAGTCCAAAGGGAATTTTGCCGATGATATCGTCCGTGCCGGGGATGCCATCGCTCGCCTTCACCGTCAACCACAGGGGAAAGTAATTGGATAGGTGGACGTAGATGCCCTGCTTTTTCAGCGCGTTGATCAGGTAGAAATAATTATCGAGTTTCGCGGCATCGATTCGGGTCGGATCATCCCCGCTGCGATCAAACAACCCGCCGTGAATACGCACCATGTTGATGCCGAGCTTGGCAAAGCGTGCCGCCATGAAATCAAGCTCCTCTTTGCTCAGATCACCTGGAGGGGCGCTGACGTTGACTCCCCAGAACCGGACGGACTGGCCATTGCCCAATTTGAAGCAATCACCGTCGGCCTGGATAAAACCGGACTGGCCCGCTTCGTCTTCATTGAGTGAGCGGAGATCAAGCAGGGCGTCTTTGCTGAAGGTTTCGGGTCCCGGCTCAAAGGCCCACCAGCCCGGTTCATCCGTGCCGAGTTTTTGGCCGGGCTTGAGTTTGCCGTTGGGAGTGAAGGGAGCCTGGGTGAAGAGGAAGCAATCAAGGCTGCCATGATTGTTGTTCGCGCTGTGAAACTTAAACGCGATGGTGTTTTGTCCCGCCTGCAGGTTCACCGATCCGACCTTGATCCAGGCGATGAAACGAAGGTCGGGCTTGTTGTCCTTGGCGATATTGATCACGTCGGTTTTGCCGCTGAAGTCAACCGGAACCCAGTCTGCGCCGTTGAGTTGGTAATCGAGCTTCGGGTCCCCGACGGGATTGGCGCGAATCCAAAAGGTATAGGTTCCTGCCTGGACGGCATTGACCTGGTAGGTGGCGAGGCCTTCCTGCGGGCCGAAATTGGAGATGAAATCACCCCCGGAAAGCAGAGCCTTGTCGACCTGGCCCGCGTACCAGGGATGCGGTTTCATGTTCGTACTGACGGGGTTTTCACCTTCAATCCAAATAAAATTGTCGTCGGCAAAAACAGGCGCGGCGACCAGTGCCGTGACGAGAAGACCGAGACAAATATGAAACCGGCAGCTTATTGGAATTCGCATACGGTCATCTCTTTGTTGTTCGAGGCCATGTCAGGTAGCGACCGGCCTTTCTTTTGTTCCGGCGCCGACCTTCGCAACGGTGGTGGCTGAAAGCGGAAGAATATGCTACAAGGAGATATGGGCAAGGTTTCTCCCGGCATCGATGCAGCGGCGTGGCTGCGAGGACACGGGCTGCGCGCCACGCACGGACGGATCGCAATCGTGCGGCGACTCGACGCCAGCCGGGTGCCGCTGACCTTGGCGGACATTCACGCGAAGGTGCGCGCCGCCGGTTGTGATTTCGCAACGGTGTTCCGGTTCATTTCGATCCTCGAAGAGAAGGACTTGGTCGAGCGGGTGGCGTGGATCGATGGGACCACGCGGCACGAGATCCGCGCCCGGAACGGGCCCCATCACCACCACCATTACCTGATTTGCCGCACGTGCCAGAAAGTGGAGCCGATCGACCAGTGCGTGGTCGAGCAGGTCGAGAACCAAATCGCGAAGGAGCGCGGATATGCGGCGCTAAGCCACTCGCTCCAGCTTTCCGGCGTGTGCCCGGAATGCCAGGCCAAACCGAAGATGAAGGGCAAAAAATGACCTACGTCAACTTCAAGGATTTGATTCGGGGCAGGCTTCAAGATTTGCCTCTAGGCCTGACCTGGGCGGAGTTGAGAAACGATTTGAAGCTGCCTTACGAGCGTCCTTGTCCGGAATGGACTCGCCGCCTTGAACAGGAGATTGGACTGGTCCGCAAACAGGGCCCTCGTCGCGCCTTGCTCTGGACTCTTTTGAAGGCTCGCCCTCGACAAGCCGGGAATGGGCAATAATAATTCCCCCATGCGCTGGGCCTTGTTCTGGATTTTGCTGTCGGTGAACGCACCGGCTTGGGGAGCAGCGAATCAGGATGCCGATGTGCCGCTTAACGGGAGAACATTCAAGGTCGCGGGGCTGAGTTTCACGGTCCCCTACAGGTGGCAGAGCCGGCCGGTCGAAAACTCCAACCGGGCGGGACAATGGCATGTGCCACTGCCGCACGACGAGGACGGCGAGGGCGCGGAAGTCACGGTCTTTTATTTCGGTCCGGGCATCGGCGGAAGCGCAAAGGAAAATGTCACCGCGTGGAATGGATTGGTACTGGACCCGGAGGGCAATCCGGCCGCGGCTAAAGTCACGACCCTGGCCTCCGGTGGGTTCAAAATCACGGTCGTGTCGATTTTCGGGACCTACCAGCAGACGGTGACGGAACCGGGCCTGCCGCCCGTAACAAAGCCGAAATTCGGATTACTTGGCGCGGTGGTGGAAACGCCGCAGGGTAACATTTACTGGCAGTTGACGGGGCCGGAGGCGCTGGTGACGGCAACCCTCCCGCTTTTCAACAAAATCGTGGCGAGCGTAAAACCGCAGGATAAACCATGAGCCAGCCGGACATTCCCACCGGAAACGATCTGCCGCAGGATCCGCCGCAGGTTTCGCTCTCGCTCTACTCGCACGGGCTCGACCTTGAACAGACCCTGACCAGTGGACAGGCGTTTTCGTGGAAGCAGACGGCGAACGGACGCTGGCGCGGCTGGATCGACCGGAAACCGTGCCTGGTCTGGTCGCAGGGCGACGCGCTACGGGCGGTCGGGCCGGGACTGACGAGCGAACTCGTTTCGCGCTATTTCGGGCTGGACGTGTCGATGCCGGAAGTTTTTTCAACGTTCCCGAACGACGAGTGGCTCGACCGGGCGCGCGCGTTCGCGCCGGGGCTGCGCATCCTGCGGCAGGAACCGTGGGAGGCGCTGTGCAATTTCATCTGCTCGTCCCTGAAACAGATCGTGCAGATCGAGCAGATCAACCACAAATTGCGGCTCACCTTTGGCGACCCGGTGGGCGAAGGGCTCCACTCGTTCCCGGAACCGATGCGGCTGGCGCAGGCAACGGACGCGCAGCTGCGGGAATGCCGGCTCGGCTTCCGCGCGCGGCATCTTTACGTGGCGGCGCGGCAGGTGGCTTCAAGCGAGGTGTCGCTGGACCGGATCGGGTCGATGACCACACCGCAGGCGCGCGAGGCGCTGAGGCAAATCCAAGGCGTAGGCGAAAAAGTGGCCAACTGCATCCTCCTTTTCGCCTATGGGCGGAAGGAGGCGTTCCCGATTGACGTGTGGGTGGAGCGGGTCTTGCGGCAACTCTACTTCAACGGCAGTTCGCGCGTGTCGCGCGAGCGGCTGCGCGATTTTGCCGATTCTCACTTCGGAGCCTGCCGTGGCTACGCGCAGCAGTTTCTTTTTCACTGGATCCGCAAGGATCCGAAGGCGCCGTCCCTTGTTAAAATCGAAAGCCCAAAAAAAAAGCGGATGAAGCGGACTCCCAAGGCTGCGGAGATCATGCCCCCCCCTCAAATCAACCAGGGGCGCGGGGCAATTCATGGATTGCGGGACGGATAAGAAGCCGTGGCACACGAATTACGATCCGAGGAGAAAGCCGGGCGGGCGCTCCGGCTGTTGCAGGCGGCAATTCTGGCGCTGACTGGCTGGTGGGCCTTCGCCCCGGCGCTGATGGGATGGTGGATTTGGGACGACCTCCGCTACTTGCCCAACAATGTGCTGCTGCACGACCCCGCACGGCTTTGGAAGACGTGGTTTGCACCCGGGATCTTCAACGAGTATTACCCGCTGACGGCGACCGTGCAATTCATCCAATGGTCGCTCTGGGGGAGTGAAACGCCGTATTATCATGCGACAAACATGGCGCTCCATATCGTGAACGCCTTTCTGGTTTGGAAGCTGTTCGAAAAATTGGGGCTGCGGCTGGCCTGGCTGGGTGGAATGATTTTCGCGGTCCACCCGCTAACGGTGGAATCGGTGGCGTGGATTGTGGAATTGAAGAACACGCTGTCGCTGGCGCCGTTTCTCCTGGCGATGATCTTTTACCTCGATTACGAGGAACAGGGCCGTGAGCGCGACTACTGGCTGGCGCTGGGGCTGTTCCTGACGGCGATGCTGGCCAAGGTGACGATGGCGCCCTTCCCGGCGGTGATCCTGCTCTATGCCTGGTGGAAGCGGGGGCGGATCAGGTGGAACGACCTGCGCGCAGCGATGCCGTTCCTGGTGATTGCAGCCGTACTGTCAGGCCTGACAACGATATCAGGAATAGAGAACCAGAAGATTCATCCGGAGGCGGATCAGGAACCTCCTGAAGGGGGGTGGGAAGCGGGACCGGCCAGTGCGGGCCTGGCGATTTTCTTCTTTATCGCCAAGTTTTTTTGGCCGACGGGGCTCATGCTGATTTATCCGCGGTGGCTCGAGGCCGGGGTGTCGCCGTACGATTTTTTGCCGTGGATCGCGCTCACGGCGATAGTGGGATGGCTCTGGTGGAAACGAAAGGAGGGATGGAGCCGCAACGCCCTGCTGGGGCTCGGCTTTTTCCTGATCATGCTGACGCCGGCACTCAGCATGTTTTTGGTGAAAGATGCGCGCATGGTCCGGTCACTGGATCACCTGGCCTATATTCCCATGATCGGGCTGACGGGGCTGACGGTGGCGGTCCTGGGGGCGATTTCGGCGCGACTTTCACCCCGGTTGCGGTGCGCGGGAATGGGCGTGCTCGCGGTGGCGCTGGCGGTGCTGGCCTGGGGAAGTCACACCTACGCCGCCCTGTTTCAGGATGAGGAAACGCTGTGGAAATACACGCTGGAACGCAATCCCCATTCCTCGTTGGCGCATGAGACGCTGGGCAACGTGCTGCAGGAGCACGGTCGTAATTCCGAGGCGATGGAGCAGTACCGGCTGGCGCTGCGGTACAGCCCGATCAACTCCGGACCGCACGTGAACATGGCGCTCTTCCTGTTTCAAAGCGGACGCACGCCGGAAGCGATGGCCGAATATGCGAAGGCGCTCGAAATCAACCCGAAGGAAGCCATGATCCATTACGACCTGGGCAACGCGCTGACGCAACTGGGGCGAGAAGCGCAGGCCATCGTGCAGTATCAAACGGCGATAAAATTAGATCCCGACGGGCCGGAAGCGCATTACAACCTGGGCAACGCGTTTATCCAAACGGGGCATGTTCCGGAAGCGGTGCAGGAGTACGAGGCTGAACTGCGGCTCAATCCCGACCACGGCAACGCGCACGCCAACCTGGGCAACGCCCTGCTGCAGCTCGGTCGTGTGGAGGAAGCCCTGCGCGAATACGTCGAAGCTCTGCGGATCAATCCGAACGACGCGGACGTGCACACCAACATGGGAGTGGCCCTGATGCAGTTGGGCCGGCTGCCGGAAGCCCGGACACAGTTTGAGGCGGCCCTGCTGCTCGATCCGCACAATGCCACCGCGCAAACTGGCTTGTCGCGGATCGACGCAGCGGGCGGTCCTGCGGACGGCAGTAAGGTTTCGCCCTAAATAAATCCATCCCGCTTTGGAGATTCCCGTGGGGAGAAGCAATTCATGGGTTGCTAGACGGAGAGTAAGCCTCTTGTTTATAGGGTAACCGTGGCACACCCATTACCATCCAAGGAAACGGCTGTGCGGTCATTTCGTCTGCTCCAGGCGGCAATTTTGGCTTTGGCCGGCTGGTGGGCCTTTGCCCCTGCGCTGACGGGGGGCTGGATCTGGGACGATACCCGTTATCTGCCTGACAATATCCTTCTGCACGATCCGGCACGACTGTGGAAGACGTGGTTTGCGCCCGGGACATTCTACGAGTATTACCCGCTGACGGCGACGGTGCAATTCATCCAATGGTCGCTCTGGGGGAACGAAACGCCCTTTTATCACGTAACGAACATGGCGCTCCATATCGTGAACGCCTTTCTGGTTTGGAAGCTGTTCGAAAAATTGGGGCTGCGGCTGGCCTGGCTGGGGGGAATGATTTTCGCGGTCCACCCGCTGACGGTGGAATCGGTGGCATGGATTTCGGAATTGAAAAACACTCTTTCGCTGGCGCCGTTCCTCCTGGCGATGATCTTTTACGTCGATTACGAGGAACAGGGCCGTGAGCGCGATTACTGGCTGTCGTTGGGACTGTTTCTGATAGCGATGCTGGCCAAGACGACGATGGCGCCGTTCCCGGCGGTGATCCTGCTTTATGCCTGGTGGAAACGGGGGAGGATCGGGTTGAGCGATCTGCGTGCGGCGACGCCGTTCCTCGTCATTTCCACCGTACTGGTGACACTGACGGTGCTGTCCGCAATATGGTATGTGCAGGTGTTTCCGGAGATAGATAAGGAGCCCCCTGAAGGAGGCTGGGCGGCGGGACCGGCCAGCGCGGGCCTGGCAATTTTTTTCTTTGCCTCCAAGTTTTTTTGGCCGACGGGGTTGATGCTGATCTATCCGCGATGGCTGGAGGCCGGGGTGTCGCCGCCCGATTTTTTGCCATGGATCGCCCTGACGGCCGCGGTTGGTTGGCTCTGGTGGAAACGGCGGGAGGGATGGAGCCGAGGCACGCTGCTGGGGCTCGGTTTTTTCCTGATCATGCTGATGCCGGTACTCAGCATGTTCTTAGTGAGAGACACGAGCATGGTCCGATCTCTGGACCACCTGGTCTATCTTCCGATGATCGGGCTGACAGGGCTGACGGTGGCAGGCCTGGAGGCGATTTCAGCGCGGTTTTCAGTCCAGTTGAGGTGCGCGGGGACGGGAATTCTGGCTGTGGCGCTGGTACTTATGGCCTGGGAGAGCCACGCCTATGCCGTCATTTTTCAGAACGAGGAAGGACTGTGGAAATTCACTGTACAGCAAAATCCCGGTTCCGCGGAAGCTCACTACAACCTGGGCAATATGTTGATCCGGACTGGGCATGTTCCGGAAGCAGTTCAGGAATACAGGGCTGCTTTGCGCCTCAATCCCGACCACGGCGATGCGCACACCAACCTGGGCAACGCTCTGCTGCAACTAGGCCAAGTGGCGGCGGCGCTGCCCGAGTACAGTGAAGCGCTGCGGATCAATCCGAACGATGCGGACGTGCATACCGACCTGGGAGTGGCGCTGGCGATGTTAAACCGTCTGCCGGAGGCCCGGATACAGTTTGAGGAGGCTCTGCGACTCGACCCGCATCATGCCACGGCACAAGCCGACCTGTCGCGGATAGGCTCAGCGGGAAACCCTGCGGACGGCAGTAAGGCTGTGCCCAAATAGAAATGTTGCCGTCCGCCCAGCGATAATCTTTCAAGGCGAAGCTTTACTGCCGTGCGCAGCACCTGCCGTGCGCAGCACCTGCCGTGCGCAGCACCTGCCGTGCGCAGCACCTGCCGTGCGCAGCACCTGCCGTGCGCAGCACCTGCCGTGCGCAGCACCTGCCATGCGCGGCACTGCCGTCCGCTGCGACCTTGCTTCGTTGCGCCGATCTTGTTTAGTAGGCGGGTGGATTTGACGGTTTCGCTCACATGCTCGGCGTTGCACAAGACGTTTCGGTTGGGTCACACCGACTTGGAAATCCTGCGCGGACTCGACGCGGCCTTCGCGCGCAACGGGGTGAACACGATCCAGGGGGCGTCGGGCTCGGGCAAGAGCACGCTGCTGCAAATCCTCGGCGGACTGGAGAAGCCCGACGCGGGCGAGGTGCGCTGGGGGGAGGAATCGATTTACGGCTGGTCGCGCGACCGGCTGGCGGCATGGCGGAACCTGACCGTGGGGTTCGTGTTCCAGGCGTATCATCTTTTCCCGGAACTCTCGGCGCTGGAGAACGTCGAATTCCCGGCGCGGCTGGCCCGGCGGAACGATCCGGCGGTGGCGGCGCGCTTGCTGGAGCAGGTCGGCCTGGGGACGCGACTGGATCACCGGCCTTCCGAACTCTCGGGCGGAGAACAGCAGCGGGTGGCGATTGCGCGGGCCTTGCGAAACAACCCGGCGCTCTTGCTGGCGGACGAGCCGACGGGGAATCTCGATACGGCGACGGGACACGAGATCATCGACCTGCTGCTGCGGCTGCACGAAGAGCGGGGCCACTGCCTCATCATCGTCACGCACGACGACCGGATCGCCGCACTGGGCCAGCAGCGGTTTCATCTGGAGGATGGGCTGCTGGTGAGTCAGGGACAGGGCTAGCCGATCACGTTTGAGGCTTGGATAGAGTGATTGCGCTGGTAAAATAGCATCCAAAAGTCACGCCATGACATTTTCATTTGGACAATCAGAACGAGAGCGCATTGAGGTGGATGTCCTTAACTACGAGCGCTCTCCAATTGGTGAATATTATGATGACAATTGGTTAACCATAAAAATCGGAGTTCATGCCGGGGGTTTCCATGGAAAGGCCGAAGCCGCGATTCTCACTTTCGAGCTGGTAAAGTTTGCCTCGGACCTTCGACCGCTTTTTGAGACATTAAGAGGCACAGCAGAGTTTTCGACCATGGAGGAGCAATTAAGTTTGCGGCTCACAGGCGATGGCAACGGACACGTCGAACTCAGCGGGGAAGTTGAAGACCAAGCAGGAATCGGTAATCGTCTCAAATTTAAGTTACAAATTGACCAGTCGCAGTTGGGAGCATCTATTCGTGAACTTGAAGAAGTTACGACAAAGTTTCCAGTTCGAGCAGGCTAACAATCCTTCCACGATTTCAAACAGCCTTATCAACCGCCCCCGGGCTTGCGAAAACGGGCGGGATGAGGGATGCTGTGCCTTCCCATGCAGCACCTGAAAATTTATCTCGATGGCAAGTTTGTGGACGAACCGGACGCGAAAGTGTCGGTGTTCGATCACGGCCTGCTTTACGGCGACGGCGTCTTCGAGGGAATTCGCTTTTACAACGGGCGGATTTTCCTTTTCGAGGAACACCTGGACCGTCTTTACGACTCGGCCAAGGCGATTCTGCTGACCATCCCGATGGAGCGGAAGGCCCTGCGCGAGGCAACCCTGGAGACGTGCCGCCAAAACGGCCTGCGCGACGGCTACATCCGGCTGGTGGTCACGCGGGGCAAGGGCGACCTGGGGCTGAACCCAAACAAGTGCAAGCAGCCGACGGTGTTCATCATCGCGGCGACGATCGAGCTTTACCCGGAGAATCTCTACACCGAGGGGCTGCGGGTGAACACGGTGCCCACCCAGCGGATCTCGCCGTCGGCGCTGAGCCCGGCGATCAAATCGCTCAATTACCTCAACAACATCCTGGCCAAGATCGAGGGCAATCTCTACGGGGCCCACGAGTCGATCCTGCTCAACCAGCAGGGTTTCGTGGCCGAGTGCACCGCGGACAATATTTTCGTGGTCAAGCAGGGGAAGATTTTCACGCCTCACGTATCGGACGGGGCGCTGGGCGGAATTACGCGACGGCTGATGTTTGAACTGGCGCGGGAGATGGACCGGGAAATCCTCGAGGCGAACCTGACACGGTACGATCTCTTTGTGGCCGACGAGCTTTTCCTCACCGGAACGGGCGCCGAGGTGGTGCCGATCAGCGAGGTGGACGGGCGCAAAATCGGCCCGGGCCGGGCGGGAGCCGTCACGGAGGAGTTCATCCGGCGTTTCCGGGAACGGACGCAAAAGACGGGCGTTCCCATTTACTGAACTTAGGCTATATTAAACGTGCGCCGGTAAGGCGCGATTTAAAACCATGATTTGCGAAGTTTGCCAGACTGAGAACGCGACCGTGCACCTGACCCAGATTATCAGCGGGAAGATGCAAAAGATCGATTTGTGCGAAAAATGCGCGAAGGAGAAAGGCGTGGCGGACCCGGCGGGCTTTTCGCTGGCCGACATGCTCCTGGGCCTGGGCGCGGCGGACGAGATCAAGGCGAACGGCTCGGAAGAGCTGGTTTGCCCGCAGTGCGGCTTCACGCAGCCCGATTTCAAGAAAACAGGGCGATTGGGCTGCCCGCAGTGCTATGTCACGTTTGAAGAGGGCCTCGGCGTGATCCTGAAGGACATGCACAAGGGCACGGCGCACAAGGGAAAGATTCCGACCCGCGCGGCCAAGGCTTTGGTTTACCAGACCAAGCTCAAGACGCTGCACACGGAGTTGCAATCGGCGGTGCAGTCGGAGAACTACGAGCAGGCGGCGGCCTTGCGGGACCAGATTTCGCAGCTGGAGACGCAGTTGAAGAATTAGAGCGTGCCGGCAAAAGGGGTGTCGACCTTGCCCCATTTTAAAAACAGACTCTGCCAGAACCTTACGAGTCTTTCGCAGCGGCAACCATCCCAACCTTGGCTTTGGGCAAGACACCCGAGAGGCCGGTGAGGTTGCCGGAGAGCTTGCGGGTGTCCTGGATGTTGGCGAGTTTTTTGCGGAGGGTCTCGAGGCTGAAGGGCTTTGCGAGAATGCCAAGCTTGAGCTGGGCGAACTCCGACATGAAGTCCTGGAAGTGGCTGGGCGGAAGCCCGCTCATGAGAAGAATCTGGGTGTTCTTGTACTTCGGGTTGTCGACCACGGCGGTGCTGTAGCGACCGATGAACTGGGCGCCGTTCATGCCGGGCATGTTGTAATCGACAATGACAACTTCCGGAGGGACATCCGTGGAAAGGAGAGCCTGGAGGGCGACTTCGGGATGGCGGTAGGATTCGGTGCGATGGCCGAGATGCACGAGCAGGCTGCAGAGGCCGTCGCGGACGAGGTCATCGTCGTCAATGACGTAAATCAGAAAGTGGGCGTCAGCGGGCATCCGCTGGGACTGCATAATAAGGCGTTGGGACCGCCTGAAGATGCGGTGCGTGGAGCGGCGGGCATCGGGATCATTCTTGGCCTTGAGGGAAGCCGCCTTGACATCACCGCGGGGCCAGACGAGGGAAATGGACGTGCCCATGCCGACGGTGGAGCGGATTTCGACGGTACCGGAGTGCTGGTGGAGAATGCCGCGTACCATGGCGAGACCAAGGCCGGTGCCTTGTTTCTTGGTGGAAAAAAACGGTTCGAAGATGTGGGCGAGATCGGCCTCGGGGATGCCGGCGCCGTGGTCTCGAACCGTGACGATGGCCATGCTTTCAGTGCCCTCCCAGATGACGTGAACGGTACCGCCTTCGGGCATCGCTTCACGGGCATTCTTGATCAGATTGAGCAGACAGTGGCTCAAGCTGGAGTAACAGCCGACGACCATGATGGGGTCGCTCTTTTCCAGGAAATCCTTGCCGAGGGCGATGCGGTAGTTGCAGTTGCCCGCGGCGACCCCGGCGATGCGGGCGGCATCATGGACGAGATCGACCAGGTTGAAGGGGGTCATGGTGAGAGGCTGGCGCTTGGCGTAGCCGAGAAGACTGCGGGTGAGCGAGGCGCCGGTGGAGCAGGCGCGGATGATGTTGACGAGGCTGTCGCGCGCATGCTGGGGCATCTCGGGTTGGGCGAGCATCGCCTCGGCGTTGGACTGGATGCCCATGATCAGGTTGTTAAAATCGTGGGCGACGCCGCTGGCGAGTTCCCCGATGGTCTCGAGTTTCTTCTGGTTGACGTCGCCTTGGGAGTTGTCGAGGAGGCTGACCGAGCTCTGGAAACAGAAGAAGTACCAGTGTTCCTCCTCCTGGCCGTCCTTGGCAGGGACCAACTGGTAGAAGACCTTGGCAAAATAGTTGGGATCGGGCTTGGAAGGATGCTGGTACTCGGGGAGGGCCTCTTCGGGGGCGCCACTGACGATCTGGAGGGCTTTGGAGAGATATTCGGCCAGCGGGACGGGCAATTGACTCCATTCCAGGGACTGCCCGGCGGAGGTGGGACTCTCAATCTCAAAGAGGTCGACGGCGGCGCGGTTCCAGTCGACCAACTCATAGCCTTTGGCGGCGGAAAACCGTACCAGGAGTTCGATACGCCCCCCTGCTCGATCCAGCAATTCCTGCACCGGCCCCGGGTGTAGTGGAGTAGACACGATCAAAATATTTTAGACCTTTCAGCAGGAAAGGCGAGTAGATAAAAGCTACCGGCAGGAACGTCCCCCAGAGGGCATTTCATTTTCTTGCGAAAATTTAACTGGATTTTCCGTCGCCCTTCCCTATTGCTTACGGTTCCCCATGGCTCAGAAGTCCAAATCCAGCGCGAAGTCGAAAAAAGCGGCCAAGGCAGCCCCCGCGAAAGCAAAGGCGAAAGCCAAAGCCAAGAAACCAGTCGCGACGAACCATAAGGCCGCCGCAAAAAATTCGGCCAAAACGGCCAAGATCAAACCGTCCACCAACGGGGTGGCGAAGAACCACGAGCTGGTGCGCCCGCCCGTGCGCCCGCCCGTGCGACTACCCCGCGACGCAAAGACACTGGCCTTTTACGACCGGCAGAAAAAGCGCCTGCTCGAGCTGCGAGACCATTTCCTGGACCAGATGCAGAGCGTGGCGCAGGACAGCCTGCGTTCCCGGGCCGAGAATAATGAGGCTTCGGCCGTGGGCCAGCACCAGGCGGACGCGGGCAGCGATGCCTATGAGAAGGACTTTGCGCTCAGCCTCCTTTCCCAGGAGCAGGACGCGCTTTACGAGATCGAAGAGGCGCTCAAGCGCATCGAGGTGGGAACCTACGGTATCTGCGAGATGTCAAACAAGGCAATCCCACATGCCAGGCTTGAAGCGATCCCCTTTGCCCGATTTACTGTCGAATGCCAGCAGCAGCTCGAAAAGGAAAACCGGGGCCGCCGCCGCTGGGATACCGCCCCGCAGTTCATGGATTCCGCTGAAGCCTTCGCCGATGAGGAGGAAGAGCCCGGGGATGACGATGATAAGAAGAAAGAAAAGGATTAGCCTATGCCCCCTGCCGCCAAACCGACCCGGCCCCGCCGCCGGACGCTGCGCTCACTCCCCAAGCGCCGCATCGATATCAATATGGAAGCCATCGACTTCAAAAACACCGAGATGCTTAAAAAATTTCTTACCGAAAAGGGCCGCATCCTGCCGCGCCGCATCACCGGCATGACGGCGAAGATGCACCGCAAGCTGACTCAGGAAATCAAGCGCGCCCGCAACGTGCTGCTCGTCAAATAACCGGAGAATCCCATCATGTCCCGACTTTGTGAAATCACCGGCGCCAAGCCCGTTTTGGGCACGAGTATCCTCCGCAGCGGTAAAGCCAAGAAAAAGGGCGGCATCGGTACCCACGTCACGGCCAACACGCCGCGGGTGTTCCAGCCGAATCTCAAGGAAAAGCGCATTTTCGTCCCCGAACTGAAGCGGTACATAACGGTCAAGCTGACCGCCCGGGCGCTCAAGACACTGACGAAAAACGGCGCCTACTCGACGCTAAAAAAAGCGGGCGTCATCTAGCCTTTCAGGTTGAATACCCCGAAGCTTGCTTCGGTTTTCTTCTCAGTTTCAGGATGTCTTCCCAATTCCTCCGGAGCTTGCTCCAGGATTCTTTAGTGTGGGGTATATAAGATTTTTTCACCTCACAACACAGGCGAGGTAATTATCCCGCAAATTTTGGCCGGCCTGCGAAGTTCGGGCCGAAGCTGAAAATAGAGCCTTCGTTGGCCGGCGCAAAAAAGCATCGGCATTACCGGCGAATACGTTTAAGTTACGGTCATGTCCGACGCGCATAAACGCATCATGATCGACGATTTTTTCGACATTATCGTCCAATACAATGCCTCCGATCTTCACATCCAGGAGGGGCAGCCGCCGAAGATGCGGCTCCATGGCGACATCATTCCGATCCGCCAAGTTTCCCAAATTCACACCGGCAACCTGACCCGCGCGGAAATGGAGCAGATGTTGAGCGAGGTGGCGGGGCCCAAGCGATGGGAAAAATTCGTGAAGACGGGCGACGCGGACCTGGCCTACGAATTGAGCGCGGACGCGCGATTTCGCTGCAACCTGCACAAACACCTTCACGGGCTGGGCGGGATTTTCCGCCTGATTCCGAACAAGATCGCGACGTTGGAGCAATTGAATGTGCCGACGGTGATCAAGCGTTTCGCCAATGTGAGGGGCGGGTTGGTGCTGGTCACGGGCCCGACCGGCTCGGGCAAATCGACCACGCTGGCGGCGCTGATCGACTACATCAACAGCAGCTACGCGCGGCACATCATCACGATCGAGGAACCGATCGAGTTCGTCCACAGCAACAAACTGAGCATCATTACGCAGCGCGAAGTGGGCGAGGACACACCGAGTTTCGCCGACGGCCTGAGGAACGCCATGCGCGAGGACGCCGACGTGGTGCTGGTGGGCGAAATGCGCGACCTGGAAACGATCTCGCTGGCGCTGACGGCGGCGGAAACGGGCTTGCTTGTCTTCGGCACCCTGCACACGAACAATGCGCGCAAGACGGTGGACCGCATGATCGACGTTTTCCCGAGCAGCCAGCAGCCACAGGTCCGCACCATGCTGGCCTCCTCCATGCGCGGCATCGTGGCCCAACTTCTGATGAAGAAGGCCGATGGCAAAGGCCGCGTGGCGGTGAACGAGATCCTGATTTCAAACAGCGCGGTGTCCGCCATCATTCGCGAAGGAAAAGTGGAGCAGCTCGCCGACGTTTTGGTAACGGGCAAAGCAGAAGGCATGCAGTTCATGGATGACGCGATCATGACGCTGGTGAAGGACCAGGTTGTCGCGCCCAAGGAGGCCTACATGAAGGCGATCGACAAGGCGCGCTTTGCCCCGTTACTAAAAGAAGAGGACGCGGAGCATGGAGGCGGTTTGATGGCCAACATTGCCAACAACGGCGGCCAAGCGGTTCCCAAACCGACGATGGCCAGACCTCCGGCCATGCCGAAGATCGTCAAATAGCGGGACCTGCATCCACCTGCCGCCAGAGATCAACCCATTCCTGCGGGCTCAGGTGCTCGGCGCGGCGTTGATCCGCCACGGGCAGAAGATTCGAGAGTTTTTTGCGCCGCTGCGAAAAGCCACGTTGGACGACTTTCATAAAACTCTCACGCGCGGCGGATGGGACGAGCGGTTGCGCGCGAGGCGTAAGCTGCACGGCAACCGATTCGACTTCAGGCGGCGGATAAAAGACCGAACCGGGCAGGGTGCGTTCCAAAACGACATTGTAACCAACCTGAACGAAAACGGAAAGCGCTCCATAGGCTTTGCCGCCCGGCGGGGCAGAGAGGCGCTGGCCGACTTCCTTCTGGAGGAGAAAAAAGAGGCGGGCGGGTTCACCTGGCAGGCGCAGACATTCCATGACCAACGGCGTGGAGATGTAGTAGGGAAGATTGCCGCAAACGACGGCGGGCGCGGAGTCAAGGCGCGGAAGAAGGTCGAGAGCGTCGCCTTCGCGAAGGTCAAGTCGGCCGGCGGCGATATCGCCGCCATACCGTTCGCGCAAGAAGGCACAGAGACCGCGGTCCTTTTCGATGGCAATTAGAGGTTCTTCGCCAACAAGGAGAAATTCGGTGAGCGCGCCGAGACCGGGGCCGATTTCCACGACACGAGCACCGGGCACATGGCCCTCGAGGACTCGCCCGGCAAGCCACCGGGCAAGGTTTTGGTCGTGGAGAAAATTCTGGCCGAACTGCTTGAGCGGCCGCAGTCCGCGGGAATCGAGCGCCGCGCGGATTTCCTTCAGGGTCATTGGCTTAGAACTGTTCGCTGACAATGTCCAAGACATCGGTATTGCTAAGAAAGCCGCGCAACTGCAGGGAGCCCTCCCCACGCGAGGCGAGCCAGGCAGGCTCTGCGGTGGCAGCCGCCTGGGTCTGGAATCGAAAGGCGGGTTGGGGCTGCAGGAGGCCGTGGGCATTGGTACTGAACAAGCCGTTGTCGTAATGCTCACGCATCCAAGCAGCCTGTGCACGCGTGGTGGGCGGCCCACCGGGACCAGCCAACCAGAGCGGGAGAGGCGTGGGAGGCGGAGCGGTCTTCACATCCGGTGACGGCGCGGCGACCACGTCATCCGGGGTGGGGACGGGCAGCGGACCGACGGAACCGAGGCTGTAGTTGTTGGTGACCATGACGAGGGCGTCGGGCCCGGCATATTCGACGGCGGACTCGATGGCTTCATCAACCTCGGCGACTTCGTTGACGGCGAGTTTGCCGAGGTTGCGCTCGGAGGCGCGGGCAACGAGGTCGTGTTCAACGACAAGAAAGTAACTGCCGTAGTTGTGGTTGAGGCACGAGATGGCGGTACGGGTCATTTCGGCCAGCGAGGGCTGACGCGAACGCTCGGGTTGAAGGGAGTAAAAGTAGAATTGATCGGGAGCGAAAACGCCGAACAGCCTGCCGGTATTCCATGTAAAAACTCCATTAAGTTCATCGCGGCTGCGGACCACCTTGTAACCACGGCCCTTCGCCTCGTCGAGGAGATTGATGTTGTCGCGCCGGCCCCATTCGTTGGCAGCGTTGGCCGGGATGAAGTATTGCTCGCCGCCGCCCAGGATGATGTTGATGTTGGAGTAGCGCAACAGGTAGGCGGCATTGCTATAAGGCTCGGGTGTCCCCATGGTGGAGGAGTAAAAGGCAACCGGCGTGGGCTGAACAAGCGAACTGGTGGTGACGAGGCCGGTGGCGCGCTGGGCCTGCTCCGCGGCATATATGAGGGAGCGGATCGGTTGGTTGCCGCCGATGTAGCCGTTCTGGACGCGGACGCCGCAGGCGAGCGCGGTGGCGTCCGCGCCTTCATCGGGGACGGGCCGGTCGGAGTCCTGAACGCCAAGGAGGGCGATATTCCAGAAGGAATCGATGTTGAGGATGCTGCTGCGGTAGGCGGCACGGCGACGCGCATCGCCGATATTGGGGTCATCCGGATCACTGAGCAGGGGGCTGCGGCCAAGCTGCTGGCGGGCGAGATTAAGCGTGTTGAGGTCGAGGCCGTTGACGACGAAGAGAATGACGGCGTCCTGATGTTTTCGGACAAAGGCGTTGACGTAGAGGTAGGCAAAGCCCGCAAACAACGCGAGGACAAAGAGGACCGTCAGGACAATGCGCCATTTCATCTTGGGAACCTGCCAAAGAGTTAACGGGAAACGGCCCGCCAAGGAAAGGGGGAAGTAAGCGGCAGGTGGCGACGAAGGGAAACGGTTATAAACCGCCGTTGTAACGGAAGACCTCTTCGAGAATTTCGCAGGCGCGACCGGGGCCGTTTTCGGCGCGGATAAGTTCGCCAAGACGCCGGGCAGAGGCGGGCGCATCGCCGGAATGGAGGCGGCGAAGGGCACGACCCATGTGGAGCGCGGTGTGTTGCTGGCGCAACAGGACTTCAGCGACACCTAAGCCCTCGAGACGGCGGGCGTTGTTGGGCTGGTCGAAGGCAAAAGGGCAGGCCACGGAAGGCACACCTGCGCGGAGGGCGTGGGAGAGAGTGCCAACGCCGCATTGATGGATGACGCTACGGGCGCGGGGCATGAGAAGTCCATATGGCGCATAAGGCAGCGAGAGAATGGTGCCGGACGGGCGTACCGGGCAGTTTGCAGAGAGGCCAACAAGAAAGATGCCGCGCAAGTCGAGCGCGTTCAGCGCTTCAGCGGCGACGGAAAAAAAGACGCCGGGGTTCTGGACGACAGTTGAACCGAGGGTAACGAGAACCGGGGGCTCTCCCTGGGCGAGAAATTCCTCAACCTCGGGCGACAGCGCGGTTGTACCGGGTGGATCGTAAAAGCAGAAGCCGGCGTAACGGATCGAGGAGGACCAATCTGGCGGACGGGGCGCGAAGTGTTCGCTGTAGAGCTGGAGATTGAGGACGCCCGAGTGGGCACCGAAGACGGCATCACGGACGGGGCCGAGGCCATGCCGGGCACGGAAGCGGTTGACAACCGGATCGACCATGACACGGGTGATACGTTTGCCCGCCGACCAGACCAGGCGGTTGCGCAGACGGGCAATCAAGCCGTTCCCGGCGCGGCCAAAATTGGGTCCAGGCAGCGAAAAAGCCGAGGGGACGATGCCGGGGGCGAGGCTGACGGTGACCCAGGGGATGCGGGCCAGTTCCGCCGCGATGGGGGCGGGGAAGGCAAAGTGATGGGCGACCATGACGTCGTGGGCGCGCGCTTCGGGAAGCAGCGCTTCCATAACGTGATCAAAGCCGGGCGCGATAGCGCGATTGACCAACGTGTGAAGCGAGATGAGACCACCCCATTTCATCGACATGACCTCGGGATGGTCGCGGATAAAGGTGTCGCGCGGCGGCTCACCGGTGGAAACAAAGCGGAGCCCGGCGATCCCGGTCTCAACCCTCCAGTCGGGGTGGCCGACGAGGGTGACCTCGTGACCGCGTGCCATCAGCGCTTGACCGAGCGAGAGGAAGGGATGGAGATCGCCGTGCGATCCCCAGGAAACGAGCAGCCAGCGCATCAAAATGGATCCAGACGCGTTAAAGCAACGCCGGTTGCTGCTGAGTGATACAATGGAACGAGCCGAGGCCCCAGATAAGATCGAGTGCGGGCCAGGCGACGACGCGGCGCGTGGGAAAGAGTTCCTGCAGGATATCGCGGGCCATGGAGTCATTGGGGTGGTTGAAGGAGGGCATGATGACGACTTCGTTGGCGATGTAAAAATTGGCGTAACTGGCGGGAAGGCGCTGGCCCTCCTTCTCGACACGACCCGGCGTGGGCAGATTGATGATATTCCATGGCTGGCCTTGTAAATCGCGCATGGCGGCAAGACGCCGGCTGTTCTCACGCAGGAGCTCATAGTTTTCGTCGGCAGGATCGTCCTCGACGACGGTGACAAGCGTGTCCGCCGAGGTAAAACGGGTAAGGTCGTCGATGTGTCCGTCGGTGTCGTCGCCGACAATCCCCTCCCCGAGCCAGAGAATTTGTTCGACGCCGAGGTAGTCGCGCAAATAACCCTCGATTTCCTTCTGAGTGAGGTTGGGATTACGGTTCTTGTTAAGCAGGCAGGCCTCCGTCGTGAGGAGCGTGCCTTCACCGTTCACTTCGATGGAACCACCCTCAAGAATCATGGACGGGGAGAAAAGGCGCAGGCCGAGAAGCTTCGCAACGTGCCGCGGAACGTCATCGTCGAGGTCGCAGGGCGGATACTTGCCTCCCCAGGCGTTGTAGCGCCAATCGACGATGGCGAGTTCGCTTTCGTTACGGATGAAAATGGGGCCGTGATCGCGGCACCACGGTTCGTAGGCGGGGAAAGGATGGAGATGAATGCGCGAATCGACGGGCGCACCGGCCTCATTGAGCGCGGCGCGGACGCCGGTTTCGTGGTCCGGTGAAAAGACGTTGATGTGGACGTGTTCGCCTTCGGCGAGGAGTTTCGCCAAGCCGGCCCAGAGAGCGGGGATGGCATCGAAAGCGTCGGGGAAGCTGATGCCCTCTGGCCGCGGCCAAGTGAGCCAGGTGGCGTCGTGCCGCGCCCATTCGGCGGGCATGCGGAAACCAAGATCGCGGGGCGTAGCGGCGGAGCCGGAAGCAGACGCACTCATCATAATAAAAGATCGATTTTAATCGATCAATCGGCGGGTCAGCCCGCCATAGGCGTCGATGCGCCGGTCGCGCAGGAAGGGCCAGTGGGTGCGGGTGACCTCGACGGTGGCGAGGTCAATTTCGTGAACAAGCACTTCCTCCTGTTCGAGACCGGCCTTGGCGATGATCTGGCCGGAGGTGTTCGCGATAAAGCTCTGGCCCCAGAACTTGATGCCATCGCCACCCACGGGACACTCGTGGCCGACGCGATTGGCGACGGCGACATAACAGCCGTTGGCGACGGCGTGCGCGCGCTGGATGGTTTCCCACGAAGAGTGGTGCGCTTCGCCATATTTTTCGCGTTCGCTGGGATGCCAGCCAATGGCCGTGGGATAGAAGAGAATCTGCGCGCCGCTCATGGCGGTAAGCCGGGCGGCCTCGGGAAACCACTGGTCCCAGCAGATAAGAACGCCGATGCGCCCGAAACGGGTGTTCCACGATTTGAATCCAAGATCACCGGGCGTGAAGTAAAACTTCTCGTAAAAGAGCGGATCGTCGGGAATGTGCATCTTGCGATACGAACCGAGATAGGAGCCATCGGCGTCGATGACGACGGCGGTGTTGTGGTAGATGCCGGCGGTGCGGCGCTCAAAAAGCGAAGCCACGACAACGACGCCGCGCGCCCGGGCCAGTTCGCTGAAAGCCTGGGTGCTGGGCCCGCCGGGGATTTCCTCGGCAAGGGCGAAATTGGCGTGGTCCTCGCTCTGGCAAAAATAGGGAGAGCGAAAGAGCTCCTGCGTGGAAATGATCTGCGCGCCCTGGTCGGCGGCTCGGTGGGCAAGCTGCAGGGTGCGCTTTAAATTGTAAACCGGGTCGGCGTCGGCCCAAGTCTGCAGGAGTCCAATTTTGATTTTTTGCGATGCGGTCATGGAAGTCTCAAACTAAAGCGCGTCGGCGGGATAGGGCAAGGGCCACCTTCAATTTTCCGGTGAAAAGTCCTGGCGGGCGGCAGTTACGTTTCGCCTAGCCACATGCCGGATGCATCATTTTCAGGACGAAGTGTTACTGCCGTCCGCAAGATGGATTTTTTCCTCGAGCGCCTTGAGGCGCTCCACCAGTTCGGGCAACCGGCGGACGAGGGCCTCGATCTTGAGCGCCTCGCGGATGGGTGCGGCGTGGCGTCCGGCTAAAACAGCGCCGGCGGGAACGTCTTTGTTGATGCCGGACTGGGCCGTAAGGGTGACGCGGTCGCCCACATTGAGATGACCGGCGAGGCCGACCTGCCCGGCCAGCGTGACATAGCGGCCCAGCGAGGTGCTGCCGGAGATGCCGCTCTGGGAAACGATGATGGAATGCGCGCCGACCGTGACGTTGTGGGCGATCATGACGAGGTTGTCGATCTTGACGCCTTCGCCGATGTGGGTGCGACCGAAACGGCCGCGGTCGATGGTGGTATTGGCGCCGATTTCGGCGTCGTCATCGATCTGAACATGACCGGTATGGGCAATCTTAACATGGCGACCGGTGCGAGGATCAAAGTCGTAACCAAAACCGTCTGCGCCGATGACCGCGCCGCTGTGGATGATGATGCGGGCGCCAAGGATGCAACGCTCGCGGACGGTGACGAGCGGGTAGAGTCGTGTTTGCTCTCCGATGACAGCCTGCTCACCGACAAAACAGTTGGCGCCGACGACAACGCGCGGCCCGAGGCGGACTCCGGAGGAAATGACCGCGTGGGGGCCGACGCTGACACCTTCGCCAATAACGGCGTCGGGCGCAACCACCGCGGTCGGGTGGATGCCTGGCTCGTCCCGGACGGGAGGCGGGGCGAAAAGTTCCGAGATTTTCGTGAAGGCTTGGCTGGGGGAATCGACGATGATGCGGGTGAAGGTGAACCGGGGAGCGTCTTTGGCCGTAACGAGGATGGCAGCAGCCCGGCTTTCACGGGCGAGCATTTCGTACTTGGCGTTGCCAAGAAAGGAGATCTCGCCAGGCCCGGCGGAGCGGAGATCGTTGATGCCGGTGACGCTGGTGTCAGCGCCATCGCCGATGAGGGTGCCGCCGACGTGGGCGGCGAGAGAGCGTACCGTGTGCAGGGAACTCATGTGCCTGTCCCAACCTACCGCAGGACCGCGCCGGAGCGCGAGGTTAGAATGATGGGGTTGCCCCCGTTCAGGGCGAAGCTCTTACCGGGGCGGTGGAAGGCACAGCCGCACCCGAAGGCGCACCGGCGGTGGCCGGCGGTGCGTTAAGGTTCAACTGCCGGATGATTTCATCCGTGATGTCGGTGAGCTTGCTGGAATTAAAGAGGATGACGGGAAGGCCGCTGGAGGCGGAAGCACTGGACTTATCGACCACGATGTCAAAGCCTTGCGGACCCGAGTAATCGTCCACAACCTTGGTGATTTCATCGAGGATTTCCTTGTGACGGCGCATGACCTCGTCCTGAATTTCGCGTTCGCGCTCCACCTTGGTCTCCTGAATCTTGTTCTGCAAAGTAATCAGATCCTGCTGTTTCTGCTGGAGGGCCGTGCCCTTGTCTCTTTGGGCGGCGGGGGAGAGGGTGGGATCGTGGGAGGCGTCGTAAAGGTGCTTGGCTTCCTCCTGCATGTTCTCGTATTCGGTGGTGAGATCGGTCAAATCCTTTTGGGCCGCCTCTTCCTTTTCCTTGATGCGGGCCTCGGCATCCTTGGTTTTGTAGTAGGAATCAAAAGCCTTGCCGAGATCGATGACGGCAACTTTCAAATCGGCCGAAGCCATCGAAATGGGTGCAAGGACGAGCAAACAGAGGAGCAGTAACTTATTCATGAGCGGAGAAGCCTTTCAAAATTGGTAGCCGACGTCAAAACTAAACTTGCCGGTATTGGAATGATTCCAGCCCTGGTCCTTGTACGGGATGCCGTAATCGAGACGCAGGGGGCCGATGGGGAGATTGAGGCGCAAGCCGACGCCGGCGGCCATGTTCATCTCTTCCCAGGCATCGGTGTACTCGAAGGGACGGGCATCGAGGAAGCCCATGTCGTTCCAGACCGCGCCACGGACGCGGTCAATGATCGGGAAGGTCAATTCAATGTTGGAATAGGCCATCGTGTCGCCGCCCAGCGGCTGTTGGTTGTCGTCGATCGGACCGATATCGTAATTACCAAAGCCGCGCACGGTGTTGCCGCCGCCGAGGAAGAAGCGGTCAAAGAGGGGCACTTCCGTGCTGTTGCCATACCAGTCGGCCACACCGGTCGACACGGCGGTCAGGAGGATGAGGTCGTAGGGTAGCGGGAAGTATCTCTTCACCGAGGCCTGGAGCTTGTAGATGTTGGTCTGGCCCCAAAGCGGGCCACCGGCCAGAGTGGCGGTGATGTCCGCGCGCACGCCGCGCCGCGTCAGCAGAACGCTGTCGCGATTGTCGTAGGCCATGCCCATGGTGATGGAGCTTTCACTGCGATAGCCCTGTTCCGCAAGCAACTGGGGGGAAGCACCGGATTGCATGTCGTAGATATCGAACTCCTGGAGGGTGTACCCAACGCTGCCGCTCCAGAAGGGACCAAAGGCACGGGCCAGGCTGACGGAGGCGCCGTAGTTGCGCTCGTTGTAGTAGGTCGAGAGATAGCTGGCGTTGTGGTAGAAGAGGTTGTACCCGAGGGAAAGCTGCTGTTCGAGAAACCAGGGTTCCTTGAACTCGACTTCGACGTCCTGACGCTCGAGGCCGTACTGGAGACGAATGCGGAATTTCTCACCGCCACCGGTGAAGTACGGGAAGTTAAAGAGGTCGAAGTTGCCCTGGCTGATTTCGACAAAGCCGAGGAGGCTGTCGACCGAACTGAAGCCGGCGCCAAAAGTGATCGATCCGGTGCGCTTTTCCTCAACCGTGACGACCATGTTTTTGCGGTTGGCTACGGTGGTGTCCTGGGGCGAGATGTCGACCTTCTCGAAGTAGCCGAGGTTCTCGAGGCGCTTCTTGCTGGCATCGGCTTTCACGCTGTCGTAGATCTCTCCCGGGTGGACGAGTATCTCGCGGCGGATGACTTTGTCCTTGGTGCGGTTGTTGCCCTGGATGATGATCTGTTCGACGTAGGACTGGGATTTCTCGTCGATCTGGTAGAGGATGTCAATCTTGCCGCTGTTCACGTTGGGCGTGCGCACCGGGGTGATGTCCGTTTCAATATAGCCTCGCGTACCGTAGAGATCGCGAAGGCGCTTGATATCGTTGTTAAGGGTCGGGAGTTCCTCGTTGGGTTCCTTGTTTTCGGGCGTGTAGCCCTGCGGGGCGTAAACCTTGCCCTCATCCATGCGGATGTTCTTGAAACCGCGGTAGGTGCGCAATTCGTCCTTGGTAAAAATGGTGTTGCCGGTGAAATCGATCTTGCCGACGGTGTACTGGATGCCCTCGAAGACGGTGATGGTAACAGTCATCAAGCCCTTCTGCGGATAGGTGAACTTGACGTCTTTGACCGCCATGTCGATGTAGCCCTTGCTGTAGTAATAGTCGCGGAGATTTTCGAGGTCCTGGCGGAAGTCATCTTCCTTGAAGAGGCCCGATTTGTTGATGAAGGAGAACATGTTTTTCTTGCGCGTCTTCAAGATCTTGCGCAGCTCCTTCGTGGTGAGGTTCTGATTGCCCACGAAGTCGACTTCCGTGACGTAATCACGATCCCCCTCGTTGATGATGAAAGTAACGACGGAGCGTCCGAAGTCCTCGTTGGTGTCAATCTTGTAGCTGACCTGCACCTGGCTGTAGCCCTTGCCAAGATAGAGATCCTTGATCTTGTCGGCGTCGGTGGAGACTTGCTGCTCACTAAGGGAACTGCCGATCTTGCTTTTGATTTCCTTTTTGACCCGCGATTCCTTGATTTTGTTCGCGCCGGTGATGACGATTTCCTTCACCAGCGGCTTGGGCTCGACCACGACGTTGACTTTGACGCCGTCGCCGAGAGGCTCATCCTTGATGGCCAGATTGGTGAAAAAGCCCGTGGCATAGAGATTGCGGACATCTTCCTCAACCGAGTTGGCCGAGTAGGGTTGCCCGACGGTGGTGCGCATATTGGAAAGGATGACGGCCTTGGAAACCGTCTTCGGACCGATGTATTGAATGTCGATTTCACGGACGATGGGGCCGTTTTCCGCGGGACCGGGCGCCTGGGTGTCGGGAGCCCCGACGATTTTCTTGACCCGGCCATTCGGGCCAACCTGCGGAGGAGTTGTATTATCGGTTGCCGGCGGGGTCGCGCTTGGGTTCTGATCCGGCGAAACAGGTGTGGCTGTGGTGCCAGCCGGCGTAGCGGGTGTGGCAGACTGCGCAGGAGCGTTGGCGTCGGGAGAATTGGTCGTCTGAGGGAAGGCACCCTCGGACGGAAGAAGGAAGATGAGAAGGAGCGCCAAGGATCTGGCAACCCAAGATCGTCTCATTCGTCCAGTAAAATGTTTCAAATCTCCCCCTTCATTTTGGAACCAAGTAGCTTAGGCATATTAGTTCAGCGCCAAAAGCACATTATCCTCATCTCGGCTGAAATTTGGAGATGAGGCTACTAAACGTCAAGAGAATAACAAGGGGCCTTTTGGCACCCCTCTGGCCGTTCTCTGTAAACAACTCTAAGCCTTTTTGGCCTTGGGCTTTTTACCACCCTTGGTTTCAGTCGATTCTCCTTCGGCGCCTTCCTTGGGCGCAGGGTGGTTAACCGTAATATGGAGGGTGGCCTGAATCTCGGCCGCGAGTTTGACGGTGACCTCGTGTTCGCCGAGCTCCTTGATTGGCTTGGGCAGGTCGATCTTCTTGCGGTCAATGTCGTAGCCCGCTTCCTTGAGCTTGTTGGCGATATCCTGGTTGGTGACGGCGCCGAAGCTCTTTTCCTGACCTTCGCCCGACTCGAGGATGAAGACGAGTTTGAGTTTGCCGAGCTTGCCGGAGAATTCCTGAGCTTCGTTCAACTCACGGGCTTCGCGCTCGGCGCGCTTGCGCTTGAGTTCCTCAACCTGGCGCTTGGTGGCGAGGGTGGCGGGAGCGGCAAAATCTTTCGGGATAAGAAAGTTGCGGGCGTAGCCGGGCTTGACCGAGACGATGTCGGCTTCGCTGCCCAAGCCTTCGATTTTGGTTTTGAGAATGACTTCGACGGGCATAAGGAGATGTGAGTTGAGGGTTGAGCCGTGCCAGGACGAGACCGGCGCTGCAACGGCAGTTGGACAGCCTGCCAAAGCCACCAGAGGAGTCAACGCGATTTTTGAGTCATGGACCATTCCCTGTTTACTTTCATCGGAGAAAAAATAAAGCTAACGGTGATGTTTTCTCCAACGAAGCCACAGACGTTGATCATTTTTGACGTGGACGGCACCCTCCTCGACGCCAACTCGATTGATTACGGTTGTTTCGACCGTGCTTTCTATGAAGTTACGGGAGTGAATTTATCTGCGTCCATGTGGTTACAGTTCAAGGAAGTAACCACACAGGCTATTGTTCATCAGGCTCTTGGTGACACATGGCCGGATATTGCTTCGACAAAGATTCGGGTTAAGGAAATTTTCCTCGAGAACCTGCGCACAAGCCTCGTTGGAAATCCAACCGCGTTCTGTGCGATCGACGGAGCCGTCAGCCTCCTTTCATCCTTGAAAACGAGTCCGGACTTCCGTGTGGCCATTGCCACCGGATGTTGGAGGGAAACCGCGCACTTCAAATTGAAGGCTGCCGGGTTTGATCTGGCGGACATCCCCTTTGCCTGCGCATCCGATTGTTATGCCCGGGCGGAAATTATTTCGCTTGCCGCCAGCCGCGCCGGCATACCCGTGGAACAAGCGATTTATGTTGGCGATGGCATCTGGGATTTAAGAGCGACACAGAAACTCGGAATTCCTTTCATCGGGGTGGGACGCGGAACGGACGCATTGCGTCAAGCTGGCGCTAAATTTACGTTGGACTTGCTGAATGCAGACGCCCTATCCCAAGTCGTGAGACAAATATTGAGAATTGGGGAATCATGACGAAACTCACCGTCTACGGCTTCAACGCCTGGATGAGAATTTCCACGCGGCGGTTGGGCTGCTGCTGGTCGATGGTACCCTGCGGACTGACGATGTAATCGGCGCTGCCATGGCCCTGGGAGCGGAATTTGTAGGTGCCCTGAGCCGCATGATCCTGGAGCCAGGACTGGACCGCTTCGGCCCGCTGCTGGGAGAGGGTCGCATTGTAATCGGGTTTGCCGAAAGAATCAGAGTACCCGTCGATCTGGACGTTGGCCTGCGGATACTTCGTGATCAGGCCGACAGCCTGCGTCAGAAGCGGCGCGGCCTCGGGCTTGAGCTGGGCCGAGTCGAAATCGAAGAGAACGTCGCTGGGCAGGCGCAGCAGAACCGGCTCGGGCAGATTGGAAACGGCGGTGTTGGCGCGAAAAGCGGGCACGAGCTGGGCAAAGCCGGGGAGTGTGCCCTCGCTGCCGTTGCCGGTGACCTGCGAGCCGCTGGGCAGGCCGGGCTGAGGCAGCCCTGCCGTGGCGCTGATCAGGTCCTGCGCCGTTTTTGAGGCGAGGGCCGGGCTGCCGACGGCGCCGGGTTCGACCTTGGCGATTTCAGCGGTGACCTGGGCCTGGTCGGACTCGGCAAAAGGAAGACCCTGCCCCAGGTCGGTGGCGGCGATGACGCGCGCCGGCTCCGGCACGGAGGGAGTGCTGAGCGAGGCTTGCGGCGTCTGGAGCGTCTTCTCGACGAGATTCGGGTCGAGGTTGAACTGGGAGGGATTTTTAGGCGGCTCGGCCACGGGAAGCCGCGCGATGGGATTGTCCTGCTCGGCCTTGATCGAGTCGGGGTTGATCTCGATTTCCTTCACGTTGAAGGGCCCGACCGAAGCGTGCTGGTCGAAATAGGGCGTCTTGAGTCCTGGAATCTTGTACCAGCCGAGCAGCCCAGCGACGATAAGATGGATCAGGAAGGCGATCCCGATCGCGCCGAAAATCCACCGTTTTTGCAGGCGGTCGAAATCGGCATGGACGCCAAGGATGGGCATAAGAAGAATCGAAGTTTTGACGGAATTAACGAATGCGAGGGGCTTATTCTTGAGACGCGCTCCGGCCCGGCCTCGTTCATCGTTTTTACCTCATCCCGCGGCCTGGCGGGATGGGCGCAGGAGTTCTTTTTTCACCCGGTCGAGGAGGCCGTTGACGAACTTGCCCGATTCGGCGGTACTGAATTTTTTGGCGATCTCGATGGCCTCGTTGATCGAGACGACGGGCGGAATCTCGGGCCGAAAAAGCATTTCATAAACGGCAAGACGCAGAATGTTGCGGTCAACGACGGCGAGCCGCTCGAAGTCCCAGTTATCGGCCAGGGTACGAATTTTGGTGTCAACCTCGGGGAGTTTTTCGAGCACCCCGCGCAGAAGATCGTCGGCAAAATCGCGCACGTTCTGCGGTTCGTCGTTCTGTTTCCAGAAAGCGGCCCGCGCCTCTTCGATGTTCCCGGGACGGCGAACGTCGACCTGGTAAAGAAACTGCATGGCGGCTTCCCGGCCGTCGCGGCGCAGGCCCATGGCTATTTCCTCCCCGGAGGATGATCGCGCGCAACCTTGACCGCCGCCTCGGCCGCCTGACGTCCGCGGTTGAGTTTCCGGCCCATGCAACGGGCGCGGGCCTCGGCCTCGGTCCGGACGGCGAGGACTTCGTGGATGACGGGAACGTCGGTCTCGAGCGAGATACGCATCAGGGCGTCGGTGACGGCCCGGAGAATTTCCTGTGCGTGCAGGGTGCGGCCCTGCCAAATCACGCCGAGGGCGATGACCGCGGCGTAGCGGCCCGTGCGGGCGAGGCGCTGGACTTGGAGGGGAATCTCGTAAGCGCCGGGAACCCGGATAACTTTTTGCCCGTAACCCCGCAGGGCCGCCTGCGCGGAGGCGAGAAGCGCGTCGGTGTACTTGCGGTTGAATTCGCTGGCGACAATCACAAAGCTGGGCTGAAAAGAACGGGCCATAAGGCGAACGGCGACTTTCGCGGAAAACGAAGCGAACGACAAGAGGAACGTTTTGCATAGTGTGCTGCCATTACCTCAACATCCCGCCAATGTGACAAATAGGTAATTCTTTCTTTCACCGAACCATTGCGGTGGACAAATCCGGCGGCAGCAACTACCTACGGAGAAAGTCTTTCCGTCATGGACCTCAATCCCGCCCAACGCAGCACCGAGCCAGTCAGGCGATCCTTCAGCGCGGACCTGATCGTGCTGGCGGTCATCATCGGGGGATTATTCAGCCTGATCGAGATGGGCAAAGAGTGGCATCACCCTTTCCAGAACAAGGTCGAGATCGATCTCTCGCCTTGGTACCTTCCCTACTACACCATGCTTTCGTTTTTGCGCGGCGCGGTGGCTTATGTGCTGTCGATTTTATTCACCCTATTCTACGCGCGTTGGGCTGCCTATGACCGCCAGGCAGAAAAATACCTCATTCCGCTTCTCGACATCCTGCAGAGCCTGCCGCTGTCCGCCTTTCTGACGCCGCTGGAAATCGGGCTGGTGTCCTTGTTTCCGCACACCGAATTGGGCCTCGAATTGACCTGCGTCATCGTCATCTTCACCGGTCAGGTCTGGAACATGACCTTCAGCTTCTACTATTCGCTCAAAAGCCTGCCCGACGATTTCAACTTCGTGGGCAAGCTGGCGCGATTTACTCCATGGCAAAAATTCACCCAGATCGAAATCCCGTTTGCCACCAAGGGCCTTGTCTACAATAGCATGGTCTCGATGGCGGGTGGCTGGTTCTTCCTTTCCATCACCGAGGCCTTCACCCTTGGCGACCAGGATTACCGCGTCCCCGGCATCGGCTCCTACATGAGTGTGGCGCATGACCTGAAGGACGGATGGGCGCAGGTCTATGCCGTCGTCGCCATGATTCTGCTCATCGTGGCCCTCGACCAGTTTGTCTGGCGCCCGCTCATCGTCTGGTCGAACAAATTCAAGCTTGAAGATACCGAATCGGAATACCATGACCGCTCGACCGTGTTGCGTTACCTTAGCCGCTCGCGCCTGGCCGGCTGGCTCCACGACCGCATGACCCGCTTCGTACGTCAGCCCGCCGTTATCCACCCCGCGGTGGCGCCCAGCACCAAGCCCCGCCGGGAATGGAGGTTTCTCTCCCGCATCCCGTGGCGCAATTTGTTCATGGTCATCGTGACGGCTGCGCTGGCCTATGGCGCCTACAACGTCATCCTGTTGCTCTGGGCTGTTACCCTGAAAGAATGGCTGCACATCGGCATCTCCCTGCTGCTCACGCTCACCCGCGTACTCACCGCCATTGCCCTGAGCACCCTTATCGCCGTGCCCATCGGGATCTGGATCGGATCGAATCCAAAATTGTCCCGTTACCTCATGCCCATCACGCAAATAGCCGCGTCCTTCCCCGCTCCGCTCGTCTTCCCAAACCTCGTCGTGCTGATCTACCTGCTCCACGGCAATCTCGAATGGGGTGCTGTGGTGCTCATGATGTTCGGCACCATCTGGTACATTCTCTTCAATGTCATCTCCGGCGCCAGCGCTGTTCCACAGGACCTGCGCGCCTGCACGCAACTCACTCACCTTTCGGGCTGGCAACGCTGGCGAACACTCTGGTTGCCGGGCATCTTTCCGGCCCTGACCACCGGCTGGATCACCGCCGCGGGCGGCGCGTGGAACGCGAGCATCGTGTCGGAATACGTCCAAAATCCAGACCAAACTTTGACCGCCCACGGGTTGGGCGCCTTGATCCAAGATGCCCAAAACACGAATAATTACCCCGTGCTAGCCGCCTCCGTGCTCGCCATGGCGCTTTTTGTCGTCTTTTTCAACCGGACCGTCTGGAAACGGCTTTCCGCCCTCGCCCAGGAGCGCTACCAGCTAATCACTTGATTCTGCTTCCCATCGCAGGAACCTTAAGGAACCGCCTATGAGCACACCCACCACCCCCGAACCCCTCGTCGAACTGATCGGCATCGAAATGCGCTTCGGCGAAGGCGAGAACCAGAAGATGAAAGTGCTCGAGGACATCAACCTCACCGTGCACGAAGGCGACGTCATGGCACTGCTCGGGCCGTCAGGCTGCGGCAAGTCGACCATCATGCGCATTCTTTCCGGCCTGATCCACCCGACCGGCGGCATCGTCAAGAACCGCGGCCGGGTGCTAACCGGCGTGAACCCCGGCGTGGCCATGGTCTTCCAGAATTTCGCCCTCTTCCCGTGGCTGACCGTGCGCGAGAATATCCTGCTCGGTCTCGAAAACGCGGCCTACACGTCCGAAGAAAAGGAGCATCACTTCCAGAAATCGATTGAGATGGTTGGGCTCGACGGCTACGGCGACGTGCTGCCCAAGGAACTCTCCGGGGGGATGAAGCAGCGCGTCGGCATTGCCCGCGCGCTCATCATGGAACCCGAAATCCTCTGCATGGACGAGCCCTTCAGCGCGCTCGACGTCCTCACCGGTGAGACGCTCCGCAACGAAATCGGGCGCATCGCCATGGACCCGGCCGCGGGCTTCAAGTGCCTCGTCATCGTCACCCATAATATCTCCGAGGCGGTTTTTCTCGCGCGCAACATCGTGGTGCTGGCCGCCAATCCGGGCCGGGTTCAGAAAATCGTGCCAAACCCCCTTCCCTACCCGCGAGATCCGTCGAGCGCGCCGTTCCAGCAGCTCGTCGCGCAGATCCATGCCATCCTGACCAACGCCGTGCTCCACGACGAACCCTCCGTCACCGAACCCGAAATCGTCTCGCCCGAAAGTCCCGAGGAAGCCGCCTTCGTTCCAATCCCCAACGTGAACATCGGCGAGGTGATGGGCCTCGTCCAGATGCTCCACCCCGAGCCCGAAAGCCTCTTCGCGTTGGCCACGCGGCTGAAAAAGGATTTCAGCACCTTCCTTTCCGTCATCAAGGCGGCGGAACTGATCAACCTCGTCGAGACACCGGGCCAAACCGCGCGCCTGACCCAAGCGGGCGTCGCTTTCCAAAATGCCGGCACGCACGAACGCAAGAAACTGATGCACGACCTGCTGCTGGAACTGAAAATCTTCCGCCATTTCGCCGACCGCATCGACCAGGCCGAGGACAAGAAAATCACCGAGGAGGAGGCCGTTAACGATCTTACCCAGCTCTTCCCCAACGAAAAGCCGAAGGTCCTTTTTCGCCAGATCATCGGCTGGGCGCGCTATGCCGAACTCTTCAGCTTCGAACCGCGCACCGGCATCCTCAAACGCTACGAAAAGACCTATCTCGGCAAGCCGTCCGCCTCGCGCCTCAAGGAAGCGGAAGTTTGATGTAGCAGCGGCTACCCCTCTGAGTTTTGCAGCATCGTTTTGGGCGAAGCGTATCCGCCGTCCACAGGACCTGCTGTCCGCCAGGACCTACTCCCACGCCGGGGGCGCGGGCTTGATCTTCCACTCGTTGACCATCCCGCGCGGAAAACCGCTGACGAAGCGCGACGGTTCCTGCCAGCGATCATCGAGAGACGCGGTGGCCCGCGTGACCGGGTAGGTCAGATAAAGCTCATCGCGGGCACGGGTGACGGCGACATAGAAAAGACGCCGCTCCTCCTCCTCGCCGTCGAGCGTCTCGATCGAGCGCCGGGCGGGAAAAAGACCGTCGCAAAGCATGATGACGAAGACAACCTTCCACTCGAGACCCTTGGCCTGATGCACCGTGCTGAGCCGGAGGCAGGGCTGGCCGCCAAGCGGGCCATCGGTGCGAGGGCCGCCGTCAACGTTGGTCAGCAGGGCGAGTTGCGCGAGGAACTCCTCCGTGCGCTCGAAATTCTGCGCGAAGGCCCGCAACTGGCCGAGGTCTTCCAGCCGCGACTGGAAGTTCGGGAACCTGGTTTTCATGTAGTCCTCGTAGATCGCGTCGATCACAACCTGGATTTGTTCCGAGGCGCGACCGCGCAACTCGGGCGCGGAAATCTGCCGGTGCGTCTCCACCCACTGCTTCCACGGCGCGGCGGCCTTGGTGGGCGGCTCCAGCGCCGCAAAATCGGCCCCGCCGGCGAGTTGCTGCCAGAGCTTGTCGGCGGTCCGGTCGCCCACGCCCGGCATGAGGCCGGCGATGCGCTTGAAAGCGAGTTCGTCCTTCGGATTGAGCGCGAACCTGAGGAACGCGGCGACGTCCTTGATGTGCGCCTGCTCGAAGAAGCGAAGGCCGCTGAGCAGCTCGAACGGCATTTGGCGCCGCGTCATCTCCATCTGCAATTCCATTGAGTGGAAATGGGCGCGGTAAAGCACGGCGATCTCGTTCAGTTCGATCCCCTCCTCGACGATCTCCTCTATCCGCTGGCAGATGAACTTCGCCTGCTGGTTCGCGTCCTGCAGGCAGATCAGCGCGGGCTTCGAGTATTTTTCCGCAGGCCGGACCGAGTGGAGGTTCTTCGGAAACTGGCGCGTGTTGGCCGCGATCGCGTAATTGGCCAGCGTGAGGATTTCGGGCGTGCTGCGGTAGTTCGTTTCAATGCGAACCTCCCGCGTCCCGGGAAAACGCTGCGGGAAGGTCAGCACGTTCTCGAAATTGGCCCCACGCCAGGAGTAGATGCTCTGCGCGTCGTCACCCACCACCATGACCTGGTGATGGTGGGCGGCCAGGAGGTCGATGAAATCGGACTGGATTTTATTCGTGTCCTGATACTCGTCGACGAGAATGTGCTGAAACTGCTCCTGGTAAAATTTGCGGATGTCCTCGTTCTCCTGCAGCAGCCGCAGCGCGTAGACGAGGAGATCGTCGAAGTCCATGACGTTGTCGGCCTTCTTGCGGTCGCGAAAGATGCGGTGGATCGCCTCGAGTTGGCTGATGATCGCGTTGAAGTAGGGATAATTTTCGACCACCACGGTCGCGATCGACTTCTCGGTATTGGCCGCAAGGCCGAAAATGTCGCATAGGACGGCGCCCTTGGGCAGCTCCTTGTCCTTCGGGTCGAGCCCGGCGGCGCGCAGGGCGGCCAGGGCGAGGTCGTTCGCGTCGTCGCGGTCGAGAATGGTGAAGTCGGCGCTGAAGCCAATCGCGTTGGCGTGGCGGCGCAGGAGCCGGTTGGCCACCGAGTGAAACGTGCCGCCCCAGATGCGCGATATGTCATGAGGCAGGAGACTGCCCACCCGCTCGAGCATTTCGTGCGAGGCCTTGTTCGTGAAGGTGAGCAACAGGATGTTCTCGGGTTCGACCCCGTTTTCGATCAGATAGGCAACCCGGTAGGTCAGCGTCCGCGTCTTGCCGCTGCCCGCGCCGGCGATGACCAGAATCGGGCCCGGCTTGGCCGTTACCGCGGCGTATTGTTCGTCGTTGAGGCTGCCGCGGTAATCAATCTGCGCGCCGCTTGGCGCCGGGGTTTTCTTCAGAACATACTCAAGAGACATCCGGCTACCTTCGCGTCTCCGCGCGCACGGGGCAATTATTAAAACAAGCTGAATGGCGCATCGAGAAAGCTTTTTGCCCGGTTGAATCCAATTACAATAAATTCACCACTTATCCGTAACCACCCGGCCCGGTCCGGAGTCCTTATTTAGTGAAGGGCAATCATGCCCGAACCTAACTCCAACCCATTCATCCCCTTATGAGCGAACCCACCTCCTCTCCGACGCCAGCCGATAAAACCCCCGCCGTCACCAGTTCTTCCTTGTGCTGCTTGCGGACCCTCACCTACGTCAGCCTCGCGCTGAACGTCATTATCCTTCTTCTCATTGTTGCTGCGGTCATTTGCCATCATCTTCATCGCCATCACCATCACGGCTTTGGCGGTCGCGGCGGTTATGCCGATGGCTGCTCCATGCGCGGCGGTTTCGGCGGCCAGCGCTTTCACCACTTCGGCGGCGGATTTGGTCAGGGTCAGCGCTGGGGCGGGAACGGCGGATTTGGCGGAAATAATCCCGGCAACTTTCAGCGCGGACCCGGTGGCTTCGGACCTGGCGCCATGGGCGGCGGATTTGGCATGCGCGGCATGATGGGGGGCCAAAAAAATCCTCCTGATCCCGCCAAGATGACCGACAATATCCTCAATCACCTCACCAAGACGCTTACGCTTACCGACGACCAGAAAGCCAAGATCAAACCGATCGTCGAGCAGCAGGTTGCAGAAATCCAAAAGCAGATGGAGGCCCAACGTGCGGCCATCCAAAAGCAAATTGCCGATGCCAAAGCGCAGATCAGGCCGCTCCTGACGGCCGATCAGCAAAAGCAGCTCGACGCCATGCCGGTTCCCGGTCAGAAACCGCCGGACGCAGCGGCACCGGCGGCGACTCCGCCCGCGGCAACGAATTAAGCCCAAGTCTTGCCCAAAGCCGTCGCGCCCACAGCGCGGCGGCTTTCTTCGTTACGTCGCCGCCAGCGTCCCGGTCGTCACGCCGAGCTGGCTCCATAAATTCAACTCGCGAATGAGCGCCGGACCCAACGTATCGCCGGCCAAAAGCCGCTGGTAACCGCGCACGATCCGCTCCGATTCCGCCGCATCCTCCAACAGCAGCTCAACGCGAAACGCCGCCGGGTTCTCCGCGCGAAACACCTCAAAAAACGCCGCCCCCGACTGCGCCTGCGCGTGGAAAAGCGTGTTGCGGCAGCCGACGTCCGCCTTGAGCGGATGCGCCAGCCCCACCCGGTCGCGCAATTCGACCCGGTGCGTGTCGCAGGGCCGGCCGCAATTGGTCGCGTCGGTGCCGTTGGAAAGGAACGCGGCGAAGACGCAATGCTCCATGTGGAACATCGGAATGTGCTGGTGCAACGTGATCTCGAACCAGCCGGGCGGCGCGGTCCGGAGCAGATCGAGCACCTGGCCCGCGTTGAGATCGTAGGAAACGGTCAACCGCTCGAGCTTTTCGGCCATCAGCCGTTCGGCGGCGAGCGGATTGGCCACGTTGAGCGAGAAATCGCCCACGCGCCGCAGCGGCCCCGCCCGGAAATAATCGAGCGCGCCCAGGTTGCGGATAAGTACGCCGTCGGGCTGCGCGTTTTCGATCAGCCGGAAGAAACCCTGCTCGCCCGCCTTCTGGATGCGGGGCGTCGCCAGCAGGATTTGCGCGGGGGCATCGTGACCGCGCACCCGTTGGACCGCCTCGCGATAGCGGCGGATGTCCTCGAAATCGGCATAAATTTCACCAACCCCGGCCCGCAAGGCGGTTTCGATCTGTTCAAGATTGCGGCACAGCACGGTGAGAAGCGGCTTCCCCACTTTCGTCGCGGCGGCGCGTTGGGCGGCCAGCGCGTCGAGACGGGAACTGACGACACGATGGTCCGGGTCCGCGGCAGGTTGAACCAGTCCTTCAGCAAGCCCGGGATGAGAGAGTGAAGCACCGAGGCTTTCCACCATTTTCCGCGCCAACTCCCGCCGCAGCCGGTTCAACTCGCTGACGGGAATGATCACCCCGCCTTCGAGACGATTATCGAGCACGCCAAGATCAAGGCCCGTTTCGCCCAGCCGCCCCAATTGTTCGCGCAGCATCTCCGACGTCAGCGGACGCTTTCGCGCCGTCTGCAAAGGCATGGCCGACTCAACCGAAACGGAGACGCCACCGGACCGGCCCTCGATCCGCAGCGGCCCGCTCGCACGGCCCGAGACAGTCATGTCGAGCAAGCGCTTCGGTTTGGGAATTTCGCCCGACCAGCTTTTGCGCAACTCGCGGTTGAGTTGGGGATCATCGGTCTTCCAAATCCGGTCGCCCGGCTTCACCGCGCCGAAATCGATCTTCCCGTGCTCAAAGGCAAGCCGCACCACGCCGTTCCGCTGCGACTCGGCCTGGTAAACGCGGCCGCCCTGCTCGTGCTCGGTATCGCCGCCCTGGTCGATGACCACGCCGTCGCCGGGCCGCACCGGCCCTTCCGCCTTTACTTCGAGATAATGGCGTCCCACCGCCGTGACCGCCCCGATGAACGCGCCTCGTTTTTTGCCGAACCGCGCATGGACCAGCCGCTGGTGATTGACCCCGTGCATCCATCCCGAATAGAGCCCGCGCGAGAACGCCATTTCGAGTTTATAGCGGTCGGCGGGCGGAACCGGCACGGGCCGTTGCGTCTCCCACGCCAAGTCGATCGCGCGGCGGTAGACCTGCGTAACCGCCGCCACATACTCGGGCGTCTTCAAGCGCCCCTCGATCTTGAAGGAAACGATCCCGAGCCGCACCAATTCGGGAATCTCCTCCACCGCCGCCAAGTCCTGCGGCGAAAGAAGGTAGCGCCGGTCGCCGAGGTCGCGCTTCTCGCCGTCGACCACCAACTCGTAGGGGAGACGGCACGCCTGGGCGCACTCGCCGCGGTTGGCGCTGCGCCGGCCCAGCGCCTCGCTCGTGAGGCATTGGCCCGAATAGGCGACGCAGAGTGCGCCATGCACGAAAACCTCCAACGGCATCCCCTCCGCCCCGGAGCGGAACTTGGCCAGCTCGCGCAAGGAGAGTTCCCGCGCCAGAATCGCCCGCGTGATGCCGAGCCGCCGCGCAAAGGCGATCCCTTCCGGCGAAGTCAGCGTCATCTGCGTCGAGGCGTGGACATGAAAGCCGGGTACGAGTTCCCGCGCCAGCGCCGCCAGCCCAACATCCTGCACAATCGCCGCATCGACCCCCGCGCGGGCGAGAAGGAGGAGTTGTTCCTCCGCAGCCGGCAGTTCGTCGGTAAATATCAGCGTGTTGAAGGCAGCGTAGCCCTTTACGCCGTGTTCGTGCAGAAACGTCATCAGTTTCGGGAGATCGTCCGCGGTAAAGTTCGTTGCCCGTATCCGCGCGTTGAACGCCGGAAGCCCGAAATAGACCGCATCGGCTCCGTTGGCCACCGCCGCGCGAACGCATTCCCAGTCACCTGCCGGGGCGAGAAGTTCTGGCTTGGCGCGGGCCGGGGTTTCAAGGGAGGATAAGGAGGACATAGCCAGCCTTTTAAGCTACCCGAACATCGCTCCCAGATAAATGAAATCATGATGCTTCATTGGCACAGCAGCGGCTTTGTCCTGCTTGAACTCCTCTCGGAATCGGAAAAGAGAGCCATCACCTTATTTGCCTCCGTTGAAGCTTAAGAAGAACACCTCAATGAATTTGCGATGCCAGTCGCGCCATGTATAGTTCCGCGCATGTTAGCGACCGAAACCACCCCATTCGCCGCCGCCAGACCGATCAACAAGGTCAACCCCCATATTGTTATTCTCGGCGGGGGTTTTGGCGGCCTCAATTTCGCAAAATCGTTGCGAGGCACAAACGCGCGCGTTACGCTGATCGACCGGCAGAACCATCACCTTTTCCAGCCGCTCCTTTACCAGGTGGCGACCGCGACGCTCTCGTCGGTTGAAATCGCCAAGCCCCTCCGCTCGATCCTCAGCAATTACGACAACATCATCTGCGAACTCGCCGAGGCGCAGGCCATCGACCTCGACGCGCGCACGGTCAGCCTGCCCGACCGCGTCATCGAATACGACTATCTCATCATCTCGCTGGGCGGCGTCACCAGCTACTTCGGCCATCCCGAATGGGCCGAGTATGCGCCGGGTCTCAAGTCACTCAACGATGCGCTCCGTATCCGCCGGGAGATTCTCTTCGCCTTCGAGAAGGCCGAGGTGAGCAACGATCCCGAGGAGATCAAAAGGTTGATGACCGTGGTCATCGTCGGTGGCGGACCGACCGGCGTGGAGCTCGCCGGCGCGACAAAGGAACTGGGCCGTTACGTCATGCGCCACGATTTCCGCCGGATCGACCCGACCAAAGTGCGGGTCATCCTCGTCGAGGCAGCCGACCGCTGCCTACTCCATCTGCCCCGCGACCTTTCCCGCAGCGCCCAAAGACAACTTGAATCCATCGGTGTCGAAATCCGGGTCAACACCATGGTCAAGGACATCAAACATGGCAGGGTCGTCGTCTCCTCGAAGGAAAAACCCGACGAAACCGAGACCATTAACGCCGCGGCCATCGTCTGGTCGGCGGGCGTGGCCGCCAACCCGATCACGCGCACCATGGACGTCGAGATCGATCGCGCCGGTCGAATCAAGGTCAATCCCGACCTGAGCATCCCCGGCCATCCCGAGGCCTTCGCCATCGGCGACATCGCTCTCATCCTCAAGCAGGATGGCCTGCCCGTTCCCGGCGTCTCGCCCGCGGCGATCCAGATGGGCCAGTACGTGGCCAAGGTCATCAAGACCGAACTCAGCGACGTCAATTTACGTCCCGACCAGCGCGACCCCTTCGTTTATTGGGACAAGGGCACCATGGCCACCATCGGCCACTCGCACGCCGTGGCCATGATCGGCCCGTTCAAGTTCAGCGGCTTACCGGCCTGGGTGATGTGGCTCGGCGTCCACATCCTCTACCTTGTTGGCTTCACCAACAAGGTCATGGTCGTCTTCCGATGGGGCTGGGCCTTTTTGACCCGCCGGCAGAGCGCCCGAGTGATTACCGCCAATGATGGCCGCGGCGTCACGCCGATCACAACCCTGCCGTCGACCACCGTGGTCTCGCCGCCAAGACAGAGATAAGGGCGTGCACGGCACTTGCCGTCCGCAAAGTCCCGGAGCAATTTACGGGCATGCCCGCGTCGTTCGTCAGCGAACCGATCACCCCGCTCGAAGCCAGCTTTGATCCCGCCGGCATGGCGCGGGGCGAACCGGGCCTGCCGCGTCAATTCCGCTGGCGGAAAAAGGACTATGTCGTGGCCGAGGTCCTCGAACAGGGGAGGGAGCACGGTGATTGCCGACACGGCAGCGGCGAGCGTTACGTCCGCCGGCACGTTTACCGAGTCCGCACCACCGACGGCACCCTGTTCCGGCTCTATTTCCAGCGCAGCTTCGGGCGCGGCAAATTCCAGGCCCGGCACCGCTGGTGGGTGCAAAGCGTCGAAATTTGAACTCTTTACTGGGCGGGTTTTCCCATTATAAGACGTTTATGAAAATTTATCGCGTCCGTGACGTCGCCCATCAGTCGCGTCTGGCGACTTCGGATGACGGGAAGAATTTTTTTGCTTTGAGCGGTGATGTCGCGTGCGGGCCGGTCAAGGTCACCAACGAACGGATCGAGGTCCTCGGTCTGCTCGCCCCGGTCGAACCCCGCACCATCTACGGAATCGGACTCAACTACCGCAAACATGCCGAGGAGTCCGGCGCAAAAATCCCCGAGCACCCGGTCGTTTTCCTGAAAAGCCCCACGGCGTTGCAAGACCCGGAACGGCCCATTACTCTGCCGCGCCAATTGCGCAGCGACCAGGTCGATTTCGAGGGCGAACTTGCTGTGATCATTGGGTGGGAATGCAAGAATGTCCCTCGCGAGCGGGCCCTCGAATACGTCCTCGGCTACACCGTCGCCAATGATGTCAGCGCTCGCGACTGGCAGAAGACCTGGGGCGGCTCCCAATGGTGCCGGGGCAAGACCTTCGACACCTTCTGCCCGCTCGGACCCGCCTTCGTCACCAACGACGGCATTCCCGACCCGAACAATCTTGCGCTGACCACGCGCCTCAACGGCAGCATCGTCCAGCAAAGCAACACGCGCGACATGATCTTCAGCGTCGCCGAAATCATCGCCTTCCTCAGCGGCAGCACCACGCTGGAAGCGGGTACGCTCATTATTACCGGCACCCCGGAGGGTGTCGGCATGGGGCGTAAACCACCCCTTTACCTCAAGGCCGGCGACGTCGTCGAGATCGAGATCGAGAGCATCGGCACGCTCCGCAACCCGGTTATTGAGGAAGAGCTCAACTAAGCCATTTTCCAGTACCGGCCCCGGTCTCTTGTGCAAAGCGCCCTTGGCTAATTTTGAGATAGGTTCTAAGCTGGCCGTCCCCCATGAACCTCGAAGCCTATCGCCGTCTCATCGCCGGCGAGCCCTTCACCTTCGTCCTCACGCCGCGGGCGCTCTGGCGGCTCAACGGCCCCGATGCCGAACGCTACCTCAACGGCCAGGTCACCGCCGACGTGGCGGCGCTCGCCGAGGACCGCGCCGCCTATGCCGCCGTCTGCAACGCCAAGGGGCGCATGGAAGGGGACGTCCATATCGCCCGCCACGCGGCCGAATTTTACCTCGATTCCGACCTTGCTCAGCACGAAAGCCTCGGCCCGCGGCTCGACAAATATCTCATCGCCGACGATGCCCTCCTTGAGGATGTCAGCGACCTCTGGAGCGTAAGCCATGTCTTTGGCGCGGCCACCCCGACCGCGCCTGAAATCGGCTTCGTCATCGCTCACGCCCGTTTCGGTCTGCCCGGCCATGATATCTGGACTGCCGGGCCCGGCGCGGCCATCAGCGGCGACAGCATCGACGCCGATCTCATCGAAACGCTCCGTCTCGAACACGGCCTGCCGCGTTGGGGCGCCGAGCTGACCGCCAACACCCTCCCGCCCGAAGCCGGTCCCCATCTGCTCGATGCCATCAGCTACACCAAGGGCTGCTACGTCGGGCAGGAGACCATCGCCCGAATCAAAAGCATCGGCCACGTCAACCGCACCCTTGTTTTTCTCGAATCGGCCTCGGACGGCTTTCCCGCCGCCGGAACCAAGCTGACCCGGGACGACCGCGAAGCCGGCACGGTCACCAGCGCCGGATTTTCGCCGCGGCTTGGCCGGGGCATCGCCCTCGGTTACGCCCAGCGCCAAGCCTCGGACGAGGGGACCGCGCTCCTGGCCGAAGGGCTTCACTTGACGGTGGCGACTCCTTTGCATAGAAGGGCAAGGCCATGTTGAAATTCCGAACTGGCCTCCTCCTCGCCGCGCTTCTGCTCTGCGCCTGCGATCATCACAAGAAAACCAACCAAGCCCAGGCCGAAGCCGGAACCGCTGCCGTCGGGCAAAATGATTCCGAACTCACCGGCGAACCGTCCACACCGGCAACCAACGCACCGGTCTATCCACGCGCGCTTCCCGTTGCGAATACCAGCACCCCAACCGCAGCCGGCGTCCCGGCCACAAACGGCGCCGCGGTTGAAACCGCCTCGGCACCTACCACGCCTCCCCCTGATACCAACGCTCCTACATCGGCGCAAACGCCTGATGTGGCCTCGTCCGTACCACCCGCAATGACATCGTCAACGGATACAACCTCAGTAATCACGCCTCCGCCCGCCAATCCGGCGGTTTCCTCCACCGCCACTCCGTCTTCGGACACAGGCGCGGACACCTCCCGGTTGACGCTTAACACCCCGAATCCGGTCGCGGCCTCAACTCCTGCCGCGACCACTGAAGAACAGGTCGTCATCATCGACACGACGCTGGGACGGATCGTGATCGAAACCGATGACTCCGCCGCGCCCAAGACGAGCGAGAATTTTCGCAAATTGGCCGCCGACGGATTCTATAATCACACCATCTTTCACCGCGTCATTCCCCATTTCATCATCCAAGGCGGCGATCCCAATTCGCTCTCCGAGGACCGTTCCATCCAAGGCAAGGGCGGGCCCGGCTACACCCTGCCGCCGGAAATCAAACTCAAACACGATCGCGGCGCTGTTGCCATGGCGCGATCTCCCGATTCGGTCAACCCCAGACGCGAATCCAACGGCAGCCAATTCTATATTTGCGTTGTCGACTGCCCCAGCCTCGACGATCAATACACTGTCTTCGGTCATGTCATCAAAGGCATGGACGTTGTCGAGGCGATCGCCAATCAAGCGCGCGATAATCGCGACAATCCGCTCAATCGGATCGAGATGGAGGTCACGCTTGAACCGAAGGAACAAGCCCTGTCGGAAGGTTCAGCCTCTAGTCCCTAAGCCAAGCCCCGCGGAGCGAGCCCCTGTCGCCGACAACCTTAATATAGCATCTCATAAACAAATGCGCAGAATGACTTCCTGGCCACCCTAAATAGAGTGGCCACCCTTCGGAACAACGCAATGTCGACGACGCGCTGGTTTAGCTTAGGGCGTACTTCGCTTCGCCGACCTTCTTGAGGCCGCTGACTTTTTTGCCGGTCGTATAGAACCAACTAAAGATATTGCCCGGCTTCACCTTCAATTTTGCGGAGAGTTCCTTTACGGTGATGCCCGAGGAGCCGGCCGACTTGAGTAATTTGAGAATCGATTCCTTGAGCCTCTTGCTGCGCTTGCGAACCTTGCGGCCCTTCAAAGCCAACTTGGGCAATGCCGGACGACCCGGCTTGCGCCCACGCCTCTTCGGAACCGAACTACCGCTCTCGAGCGCGTTCAGCGCCGCGTCGACCTTGTCCAGTTTCGCCTGCAAGACTCCCCGCTTCTTGACCAACCCGATTAATTGCGCCAACTGGGCGCTGGATAACGTAGATAATGACATGCCTTATCTCTAGAAGAGATCAATAACAGAATCAACTCTATATTTTTTATAGAATAACTGATTTAGTTCGTGTGTGATGCGGAATCCGATCCGCTTGAATTCTCGTCCAGCTTTACTTTTCCGCCCCATGAAATAATACGGGCCTTCGCTCCCGCCGCCTCGGCTTCGGCTTTCTGCTTGTTCGCATTGTAAGCCAGGGAAAGGCTCGACCAGACAAATTGGTTGTTCGGATCGATCTGCGCCGCGCGCGTGCCCGCCTCAATCGCTTCTACATAGCGGTCGAGTTTATAAAACGCCATGCCCAGCGCGTGCCAACCGTCCAGAAATTGAGGGTCCTGCTCAACCACCTGGCGAAAATATTTCACGGCTTCCTCAAGATCGCCGACCGCCAGGGCGGCACTCCCCTCGTCCATCAATTCATCATTTGTCGGCATGACTTGAATCTACACCAAATTGGCAAATTGCATCCACCAAGGAATCAAGCGTCGACGCGGATGCCTCAGCCGCGATCTCCCAGCCCAGCCGTCGCAACGCCGCGCTCGTCACCGGCCCGATGCTCGCCGCCCTTGGGCGGGGCAAAGCGATCGCCGGATCCAGTTTCAGGGCGTGCCAGTTTTCCGCCGTGCTCGCGCTCGTAAACGTGATCCAGTGGGCGCCCTCGCTCAGGTAACGGGCCCGCGCGCCGGTCGGATCCTCGTTCTCCGGCTGCGTGTCGTAAAGCACCCACGCCTCGACCACCGCACCCATGGCTCTCAGATGGTTGGCCAGCCGCGGATCAGCCCGGCACCCCTGCGGGAGGCAAAAACGCTGTGACTTCACCGCCTTCTCCGAAAACGCGGCGGCCAGTTTTTCCGCCGTGAAAATTTCCGGCTGCAAGTTGACCCGCAAAGGGAGTTTATCCAGCTTCCGCGCGGTCGCCGGCCCGACCGCCGCGATTTTCACCGGGCCAAGATCGCGCAGGCTGCCCGTCGCGCGAAAAAATTCCTCAAAGAAGAGATCGACGGCATTCGGGCTCGTGAAGACCAGCCAGTCGAAGTGCCGGGGAAACGCCGCCAGCATCGTCCGGGCCTTTTCTTCGAGCGCGACCGGCACAATGCGGATGGTCGGAATTTCCAGGACATCGGCGCCAAGTTTCGCGAGCCGTTCCGTCAGCGCGCCCGACTGCCGCTGCGTCCGCGTCACCACGATGCGCCGGCCCAAAAGCGGCAGCGCGGCGGTCATCGGGAAAGCTCGACCGCCAGATCGACACCCAGCATATCGGCCTGGTTCATCGCCCGCAGGAGATAACCGCGGCGCGGCCCCTGCTCGCCGACCAGCCACGCGATGCCGTCAAGCCGCAGCAGGTTGTCCTCGGCAACTTCCGCGTAGGCCGCAATCGGCTCGTCGCAACCGCCGCCCAGCGCGTGGAGAAACATCCGCTCCGCCGTCACCCGCGCGGCGGTCTCCGCATCGTGCAACGGCTTGAGCAAATCGAGGATATCGCGGTCACCCGTCCGCGTTTGCACCGCCAGCACGCCCTGGCCCGGCGCGGGCAGCATCGTCTCTAACGGAAGCGGCGTCACCGTCAGGCCCTTCAGGTCGGGCTTCAATCGCTCCAGCCCCGCGGCGGCCAGGACCAGCCCGGCCCATTCCTGGTTCTCGCGAAATTTCCGGATGCGCGTGTCGATATTACCGCGGATGTCCTCGGTGCGAATGTCGGGCCGGGCCAGGTTGATCTGCGCGGCGCGGCGCGGACTTCCCGTGGCAACCACCGCGTAAGAGAGCAGGGCCTGCAGCGAATCCGCACCCCGCGTGATCAGCACGTCGCGCGCGTCGGCCCGCTTCGTGATTGCGCCAAGAGTCAGCCCCGGCGTCTCGTCGGTCGGCATGTCCTTCAGGCTGTGCACGGCGATATCGATGCTATCCTCCAGCAACGCGCGCTCCAGTTCCGCGGTGAAAAGGCCCTTGTCGGGGCTCTGCTCGACGGCAGGATTCTCCGCGAGCTCATCGCCCCTCGTCTTGATCGTGCGTATCTCGAAATTGCGCCCGGGCCAGATGCGCTTCAGTTCCGTCATGACCAGACGAGTCTGGGTCACGGCCAAGGCGCTGCCCCGTGTGCCGATAATCGCGGGTGTCATGCCAGGGTCAGTCCCGTCCGGGCGTCGTCCGCGCCCGTCACGCCCGCCTGTCGCTGCGCCCACTCCATGTAGCGCGCAACATGTGGCTTGAGGATTTCGACGCTGCGCACGATTTCCAACTGCCGTTCGCACAGGTGCGCCTGGGCGATCGATTGCAGGTCGTCGATATCGTAAAGGTAAACGTCGTCGAACAGGTTGATCGAAGGCTCGAAATCGCGAGGCACCGCCAGGTCGATCAAAAAGAGGGGACGCCGCCCGCGCCGCTTCAACAGCCCCTCGAGCTTTTCCGAGGTCAGCACGTAATGGGGCGCGCTGGTCGAACTGATCATGATATCGACGTCGATGGCGTGGTCTTCCCATCCCTCCCAGTGTACCGCCTCGCCTCCGAGTTGCGCGGCCAGCGCCTGCGCCCGGTCATAGGTCCGGTTCGCGACCAAAATCGACGGCACGCCGCGGCTGAGCAGCGAGCGGGCTGTCCGCTCGCTCGTGTCGCCCGCGCCGATCACCATCGCGTGGCAGGCGTGCAGGTCGCCGAAAATTTTTTCCGCCAGTTCGACCGCAACCGAGCCGACCGAAACACTCCCGCGTGTGATCCCCGTGCCGGAGCGCACCGACTTCGCCGCCGCGAACGACGACTGAAAAAGACGGTTCAGCCACTTGCCCGTCTGGCCGTTCACGCGGGCCAGGTCGTAGGCTTCCTTCAACTGCCCGAGCACTTCAGTTTCCCCCACCACCATCGACTTGAGCCCCGACGCCACGGAAAAAAGATGCTCGACGCACGACGTCCCGCCGAGTTGGAAGGAGAGCAGCGAAAAATCGTCCGGCACCTGATGAAACCGGCGCAGGAAATCAGGCCACGCGGCGGCGGCCACCTCGGGCCGGGCCGTCGCGCCGAAATACTCAACCCGGTTGCAGGTCGAAACCAGCACCGCCTCGTGCAGACCGAGCATCTCCCGCATCCTGCCCAGCGCCTCGGGCAATTGCGAGTCGTTGAACGCCACTTTCTCGCGCAATTCCACCGGCGTCTTCTCGAACGTCAGACCTCCGCAAATCACCTGGGCGCTCATCGTGGCCATTCTAGCCTCCATGCGGGAAGACATGCGCCTCGCTCAGGGAATTGATCCCCCAGAAGGTCAGCAAAATAAAGATGTACCCCCCCACCGACAAGAGCGCCGTTTTTTTGTGGCTCAACCGCCCCAGCCCCACGATCAGCGCGGCGTAGAGGCTCCACACCACCCCTGACCAGGCGATCTTCACCCAGTCTTCCGTATTCTGGTGCGGAATGAAAAAACCAAGGACTGCTCCAGCGGAAAAAATGACGAAGCCCATCACCAACACCCGGTGCTGTACCTGCTCGAGGGGCCCGACGTTCGGCAGCGAGTAAAACCACGGCGTCAACTCACGCCGCTTCAATTGCCGCTCCTGGATCAGGTAGGCCACACCGGCCAGGGCAGCCACACCCAGGACACCGAGCCCCAGGAGTGCCAGCGAGGCGTGCAGTTCCAGTTGCCAGCCCAAGGGAGGCAGCGTGCCCGGAGAATCGATCGGCGCTGTCAACGCGAAAAAGTTGATGAGAAAGACCACCGGCGCCGTGAATGCCCCCAGAATCGACATCCGGTAAGCCGGCCCAACCACCAGGTAGGTCAGCACCAGCGACCACGACAGGAACGCCAGCGTCTCAAACAAGTTCGTAATCGGACAATGCCTGATCGACTCCCCTCGTTGATGCAAAAAGAGAGTGTGCAGCACAAAGGCCGCCCCGATGAGAAGAATCGTCCACCGGTTCGATACGGGCCGCCGCGAACCCAGCGCGTACAGGCCCCAGCCCGCGCTGGCCAGATAGCCGAGCGTCGCCAGAAAAAGCCAAAACCGGTCGTGCATTTGAATAAGCGCTTATAATATGCTTTACCGACTTAAAGAGCAAGATTCAGGTCAAAAGGTTGCACAGACGACCTATCTTCCTCCGCTCGGCCCAAGCCATGGTTTTACCTGAGGTCATTGCCTCTCATGCAATTTGCATTCCCAGCCCCATCTTTCGGGCTTTCTTCCTCGAACAACAATGCGTTGTCCGAGGCAAAAAGATGTTCGACGGGCACAAAAGTGTCCGGGAATCGGACACAAACCGGCTCGAAAAGCAGCCGGGGTGTATTCTTGAGGCCACCGCCTCTACAGAAGAACGTCGTTCTTCTCATCAAGCCGCACGATGTTCGGCTTGTGCTTGTGGGCCAGCTCGGCGGGCACTTGGGCGAAACTCATGATCGTCAGCCGGTCGCCGATCTTGCCGAGATGGGCCGTCGCGCCGTTCAACTCGATCACCCGCGATCCCGCCGTTCCGAAAATCATGTAGGTCTCGAACCGCTCGCCGTTGTTGATGTTCCCCACCAGGATTTTTTCGTATTCGAGAAAGCCCGCCTTCTTCGCCAGGTCCTCCGCGACGGTGAGACTCCCCTCGTAATGGAGACTCGCGCCGGTCACGGTCGCGCGGTGCAGCTTCGATTTAAGGATCGTGAAGTGGGACATCGGTAAATCAACTATAACACAACGACCGGGATTATTCGATCTCCCTGATGCGTTCGATGTGACGGCCACCCTCGAACGGCGTGTTGAGGAAAATCTGCACCAGCTCCAGGGCAATATACTCGGAAACCATCCGCTGCCCGATGGAAATGACATTCGCGTCGTTGTGCTTGCGGCCCAGTTCGGCCGTCTGGGAGTTCCAGACATAGGCGCAGCGCACGCCCTTCACCTTGTTCGCCACCATCGCCTCGCCGTTGCCCGAGCCGCCCAGCACGATGCCCCGCTCGCATTCGCCGCTGGCCACCGCCTGCGCCGTCGGGCGGATGTACTCGGGATAAGGCACCGGCTGCTCGCTGTCGGTCCCGAAATCCTTCACCTCATGCCCCAACGACAGGAGCAGGGCCTTCACCTTCTCCTTGTAGGCAAAACCGGCGTGGTCCGAACCGATGGCAATTTTCATGGGCAAGCGGATAGGATTCTAAAAGCCAAGCCCGGTGTCAATCCGCGCGGTATCCTTTAACAAAGTTTGGTGCTTCAGCCCCATCCACAAGTATCAAAGTTTGAACAAATTCCTGATTCGACGTCGTAGTCGATACGCCAACTGCTCGTGCCGCTATCGGGAACGCCCGGGTTATAATAAATTGAAAGCCCATGATCATCACCCTGCCATAAAACAAAGTTACACAAAATGTGCTTCTTTCCCTTAACCATTATTCCTACAAACTGAAGATGATACTTGCCGTAAGCAGCTAAAATGGACGGTATCTCGTGAAATTTTTCCGAGTCCTGTATCCTTCGCGCACGATCTCCTGCAGTCTCGTTGAGATAGTGAGGATAAATCGAAGCAAGGGTTTCTTTTGGTCCCTTGAGAACTTTACCAACTGCTTTATATGCCATATTCACATCGTCGAAAGAAGGTTGCCAAAATCCGGCCTCCTCTTTCCCTAAAAGGTAACTTAGGTTTTGTTCTGCGTATTCTTTCGGAATGATGTATCCGACAAAGTCGTTCGTAGGCACTTTGATAAACGCTCCGACCGCTGCAGTCCAATATCCTGTCAGGGCTACATTCAGCACTTTTTTCGCTTCGGGATCATACTGAGCCTGCAGAAAGTGCATATCCTTGGCGAAAGCCTTCTGAACAAAAACATATTCCTTGGTAGGATCTACGGCTTTTGAATCACTGTATTCCGTATCAACGAAGTTACAAAAAACCAACTTCTTACCATCCATAATAATCCCAACGTATTGCCGCGCATAACGGTCATAGTGTTCCCTGATAAACGTTATTTCAACCCCCTGCCTTTGCACCTCATCGGCTGAATAACCTCCCTTGGGAGCCAGTTGAGCAAAAATCTGGCTGGGATCAGTACAACCCTGATCGATCGATTTACGCAGCGCCTGCTGCGCCTCAGCTATATCTTGAAGCGTGGGCGTCCAAAAATAGAGTGTTTGCCCGTTCTTCCCCAAACTGTCATTAAAATCAGCCTTGTGGTCCAAAGCATATTTTTCGGACACGATAAGTCCAGGTTGCGCGTCCGTATACACTGGGAAAAATATCTCGTCTGCCTCACAAGTAGAAAGGACAAACAAGCCGATTAACAAAAACAAAATCGCCATCGCGATACGCACATTCCTTCTTTAGCCTTTCCCTCGAACAACGTAAATTCTGTTTCCGCCCCCTCTTTTCTCCAATCCTGTTAATCTGGTTAATCCTATCCAAAAACTCCCCTGCCTTCCTTCATGTCCCCTCATGTTCCTCCTGTCTAAAAACCAACTTTAAAAATCCTGCCACTCCTTCTGCCACAAGCCCACCATGACGAGTTCCGAGCAGGTCCTCGCGTCGGGATCGTACCAGGCCTGCACGAAATGGATTCCCTTGTCCTTGGCAAAAGCCTTCTGCAGGAACACAAAACCGCCGGCGGGATCCGCCTCCAGGCCGGCAAAATAGTTGCAGAGGATCACCTTGCGCCCCTCCACGACCAGACCCACATACTGCCGCGCGTAACTGCCGTAATTCTGGACGATGAGGGCCATCTCCTGTCGTTCGAACTCGGGTTCGCCCGGCGGATAACCCGAGGGATTGGCGCCCATGTCGGGAAAAACCGCCGCCGGGTCCTTCGCCCCGCCCTGGAGCCATTCGCGGAACACCCGTTCGGCCATGACGACGTCCTCCGGTGACGGCGTCCAAAAATCGATGTCCTGCTCGTATTCGGTCAGCCCGGCCAGAAAATCGGCCTTGTGCCCCGCGGCATACTCCTGGGAAACGATGTAGCCCATGCCCACATCGAAAGTCACCGGCGTCAAAGCTTCATCCGCCCGGACCGCGCCCAAAAACAGGCACGACACCCAGAACGAAATCGCCATCGCGATACGCACATTCCTTCTTTAGCCTTTCCCTCGAACAACGTAAATTCTGTTTCCGCCCCCCGTTCGCCAATCCTGTTAATCTTGTTAATCCTGTCCAAAACTTCCCTTGCCTTCCCCTAAAAAAATTCCGTTAATTCCGTTACTGCCCTCCGCAGGAGTTCCGTCAAAAATTCAGCGACGGTCATAGACCACCGCTACATTCGTAATGAACCGCATCCACCTCCTGCCCGAGCACGTCGCCAACCAGATCGCGGCGGGAGAAGTCATCGAACGGCCCGCCTCCGTCCTCAAGGAACTCCTCGAGAACGCCCTCGACGCCGGCGCGACGCAGATCGACGTCCAGATCGGCGCGGGCGGGCGCAGCCTTGTCAGCGTGACCGACAACGGCTGCGGCATGAGCAAGGACGACGCCCTCCTTTGCCTCGAACGCCACGCCACCAGCAAGCTCCGCGATTCCGACGACCTCGACCGCATCGCCTCCTACGGCTTCCGCGGCGAAGCGATCCCCAGCATCGCCTCCGTCTCCCGTTTCCGGCTGCGCACCTGCGAGCCCGGCGCCCTTGCCGGCACCGAAATCGTCATCGACGGCGGCAAGCTGCGCGACGTGCGGGAAACCGGCCTGGCCCCCGGCACGCAGATCGAAGTCCGCTCCCTCTTCTTCAACCTGCCGGCCCGACGCAAATTTCTCCGCACCGAGGCGACCGAATCGGCCCACTTGCGCCACGTCATGCTCCTGGCCGGACTCGCCCGCCCCGACGCCGGCTTCACCCTCACCTTCGACGAGCAGCCCCCGCAGCGCTGGATGCCCGGCGAGGACCTGCGCCGGCGGCTCATCTCCATCTTCGGCCCCGAGTGGATCGAACTCACCGTTCCGGTGGACGCCTCGACCGGCGGACTTCGCCTCCGCGGCTTCATCGGCAAGCCCGGCGTCAGCCGCGCCGCCCGCCAGGAGGAGCTTTTCTTCATCAACCAGCGCCCGGTCGAAAACCGCACGCTCCACTTCGGCCTGCTCGAGGGCTATCACAATTCGCTCATGAAAGGCCGCTACCCGGTGGCCATTCTTTTTCTCGAGATGGACCCCGCGGGCGTCGACGTCAACATCCACCCCGCCAAGCGCGAAGTCCGTTTTCACGACGATTTCACCGTCCGCCACTTCATCGTCAAAACCGTCCAGGAGGCCCTGCGCGATTTCTCCGGCGCGCCCGCCGCGAAATTTACTTTTGATCAACCTCCCAATGTAGCGGCGGTCTATGACCGTCGCTCGAATCCGCCTTTTCCAACAAACCGCCCCGAGGATTCCGCAACTGGAGAAGCAGCAACACCATCTCCATCCACTCCCATCCTTCAAAAGCGGGAAGCCGACGACGGTCATAGACCGCCGCTACAGGCCGAAATTCCCGAAACTGCGCGCGCACCCCTCCATCTCGAAACCGAAGCCGAGGAAATCGCGCAGCAACCCACCCTCGCCCTGCCCGAGGAGACGCTCCCGCAAAAATCGGTTCCGCGCCCGGAACAGCTCATCACCAACCGCCTCGGCCTGCGCATCACCGGCTGCATCGCCAATCTCTACATTGTCGCGGAAAGCCCCGAAGGCCTTGTCCTCATCGACCAGCATGCCGCGCACGAGCGCGTCCTCTTCGAGCAAATGCTCCGGCGCATGTCGCTCCAGAATCCCGCCTCGCAGCAGCTCCTCTTCCCGGTCACCCTCGAATTTCTCCCGCGCGAGGCCGACTTCCTATCCGCGCAGGTCGAAACCCTTCAGCAGGCCGGGGTCGGCATCACCCCGTTCGGCCCCGGTTCCTTCCTCGTCGACGCCCTGCCCGCCATGGTCAAGGCCCGCGACGTCGCCGGTTTCATCCGCACCATCGTCGCCGACCTCCAGCAGGAAGGAGGCGAAACGCGCAAGGGACGGCGCTTGAGCGAGGAGGTCGTCGCCAAGACCGTCTGCCGCCACGCCGTCAAGGCCAACGACGCCCTCAAGCCCGCCGAGTGGGACCAGCTTCTCCACGATCTTCTCGCCTGCGAGCTTCCCTATACCTGCCCCCACGGACGCCCCACCATGATCCAGCTCTCCCTCGCCGAACTCGAAAAGAAATTCGGCCGGGTGCAGTAGAGGCTACTCCCGGCAAACCCTCAGCACGTACGATCCGAAACTTAGTTTGTCCCCCGCGTCCACGTAGCCTTCCTTTAACGCGATGCCGTTCACGCTCGTTCCGTTTTTCGAATCGAGGTCCTTGACCAGCAACCCCCGGTCGGTTACCTCCAGGACGCAGTGCTGCCGCGATACTTGTACGCTCACCAGGTGAAGATCGCAGCTTGGATCGCGCCCCACCACATTGGTTTCCTTTTTTAGCAGGAGCTTCACGTGCGGCGCGCCCTCCGGCACGAAGAAATAGCCAAAGGGAGGTTTTGCCTGTTTCACGGGTACCGGTATGGCCACTGTGACTGTGCCCATTTTGCCCGCCTTTTCATCGCCCTCGACCGAATTCCGGGTGGTATACGTCTGGATGTTCACCTGCATATCCCGTTTGGGCGACTCGGCCCCCGGCAACCACTCAAACGTGGCCCGTTCCAATTCCAAAGCCCGTTCAAGCGCCGATTCTCCCGTATTCCGCTCGGCTGCCGCGTGGATCACGTTTCCGTTATCAACAAAGAGATGAACCTCCTCTTCCACATTGAAGATCCGCAGGCAACCTTTCTGGCGTAACCGACCAACCCGCACGAAGGCCTCTTCAACGCTGAAAAGTCCCATATAGGATTCCATAAAAATAGCTTCCGGTGTTTTTATCAATCCTGCAACCGGTTTTGCACAAGCCACTACTTGGAGCCGACGCTACAGTTTCTCCTCATTCGCTCTCTACTTGGAATAACAAAGCATTCTTCGCACCATGGGCGTCCCCGCCGCCATGTTTTCCTTGAGAGAGCATCTGAAAAGTTGGCGCAGGCCATACCGAGTTTTCGGACAGCCTCCAGCCCGCTTTTGCCGCTTCCCACGCCAACCCGGCCTGCACAATTGCGATTTACTCCCGACCTCCTCTGGAGCATCATCCGCCCATGATTACCGCGACCACCGCCAAGGTTCTCCTCTTCATTGCGTTGACGCTCGGACCGGCCAATCCGACCGCCGTCTTCTGCACCAGCCACAATGAGAGCTACACATGGACTCCCCAGCCCTACGGATGGTACCTCAAAGCGCTCGGCTTTCCCGCCGCCGATTTCAGCCGTGACCCTGCAAAAGAGGCCATGTTCGCGGGCTCCCCCCATAAGGGCGACGTGCCTCCCTACCTCCGCGAAATCGCCGACCACAACTGGAGCCAAGATTCCGTCGTCGTCCTCTCCAATGGAGATCGCGTCGAGAAAAAGGGCGATCACGCCTACTACGTCGTTAATGCCGGCGCCCCCAACGAAAAAGACTTCACCATCTCTTACGAAACCGAAAAGTAGCCGGTTGATTCTGGTGAGGCTGGGCGCGTGAGGTGGGGAGAACTACCGCTAATTTTCACCTCAAAAATAGTCTTGGAAGTGCGTTATCCTTGACTTGGAAATTATACACATATATACTTTCAGAGAATTCATGGTTCCGTTCTCCCTCTCAAAGTCACTCATTCGCCATCCAATCTTCAAAAAAATATCAAATTTCTTCGATTTTCGTTGACCTTAAAAACCACTAGCAGTAGTAGTAGCCCCCGCGACGTGCTACCTTATACGGTAGAGATTGGACTGCCGGATAGCCCGCCGTAACCAGCCCTCCCCTCCAGCCTCCTCTCGCCTTATGAAAACCGCCGCCCTGTCCAAGTCCCGCTCCCGCATCGCAGAAATTCCCTCCGAAACCCCCACCGGTGGTGGTACGACCACCACTACAGCCGGTGTTCATGCCGCCGCTGTCGTCGCCGGCGAAACCACCAAGCCCACCTTCAACAAGAACGGCCTCTCGTTCCAACACGTCTTCTCCAAACCCGGCGTCCATCCCTACGACGAAATCGAGTGGGACAAGCGCACGGCCGAAATCACCGACGACGCGGGCAAGGCCATCTTCAAACAGGAAAATGTCGAAGTCCCTAAAAGTTGGAGCATCCTCGCCACCAAGATCGCCGTCTCGAAGTATTTCTACGGCGACATCTCCCACGGCACCGATCCCTACCAAGGCGGTCGCGAGACCTCCATCAAGCAGCTCGTCCACCGCGTCAGCCGCACCATCGCCGACTGGGGTATCCAAGACGGCTACTTCAAGACCCCGCAGGATGCTGAGACCTTCTACAACGAACTGACTTGGCTCTGCGTCAACCAGCATGGTGCCTTCAACTCGCCTGTTTGGTTCAACGTCGGCCTCTACCACCAGTACGGCATCGGCAAGGAGAGCGGCCGGGGCAACCACTTCTTCAACCGCGTCACCGGCCAGACCGAGCGCGCCAAAACGCAGTATGAATATCCGCAGGGGAGCGCCTGCTTCATCCAGGCCGTCGACGACAACATGGAATCGATCATGGACCTGGCCCGCTCCGAGGCCATGCTCTTCAAGTTCGGCTCCGGCACCGGTTCGGACCTTTCCACCATCCGTTCCACCCGCGAAAAGATGAGCGGTGGCGGACGCCCCAGCGGCCCGCTCTCCTTCCTCAAGGTCTACGACCAGATCGCCAACGTCGTCAAAAGCGGCGGCAAGACCCGCCGCGCCGCCAAGATGAATACGCTCAAGGACTGGCACCCCGACATCGAGGAGTTCATCGAAGCCAAGCTGAAGGAGGAAAAGAAAGCCTGGGCCCTGATCGAACAAGGCTACGACGGCTCCTACAACGGCGACGCCTACGGCTCGATCATGTACCAGAACGAAAATCTTTCCGTTCGCGTCAGCGACGAATTCATGGAAGCCGCCATCCATGACCGCGAGTTCTGGACCCGCACCGTTCGCGAGGGCAAACCGTGCGAGAAGAAACGCGCCAAGGAACTCCTGCGCAAGATCGCCGAAGGCACTTGGACTTGCGGCGATCCCGGCCTCCAGTTCGACGACACCATCCACGGCTGGCACACCTGCAAGGGCACCGACCGGCAGCACTCCACCAACCCCTGCTCCGAGTACCTCTTCCTCAACAACACCGCCTGCAATCTCGCCTCCCTCAATCTCATGAAGTTCAAGAAGGGTGACGGCTCTTTCGACATTGATCGCTTCAAGGCCGCCGTGCGCGTCTTCATCACGGCGCAGGAAATCCTCGTCGATAACGCCAGCTATCCCACCGACCGGATCGCGGAAAATTCCCACATCTTCCGCACCCTCGGCCTCGGCTTCGCCAACCTCGGCTCCCTCATCATGAGTTACGGCAGCGGCTATGATTCCGACGAAGGTCGCGGCCTTGCCGGCGCCATCACCTCCCTCATGACCGGCCACGCCTACGAGGTCAGCTCCGAGATCGCTTCCGCCACCGGTCCCTTCCCCGGCTACCACGACTCCCGTTGCGCCGGCGTCGAAAAGACGCTCGCCCCCGACAACGTCGCACCCATGCTCGAAGTTATCGAGCGTCACCTCAAGGCCTGCGCGGAAATCGACTCCACCGCCCCTGCCGCCCTCCGCACCGCAGCCCGCGACGCTTGGGACAGCGCCTTGGCCAAGGGCCGCGAGCACGGCTACCGCAACGCCCAAGTCACCGTCCTTGCCCCCACCGGCACCATCGGTTTCCTCATGGATTGCGACACCACCGGCATCGAACCCGACATCGCCCTCGTCAAGTACAAGCTCCTCGCCGGCGGCGGCATGCTCAAAATCGTCAACCAGACCGTTCCCGCCGCGCTCAAGGAACTCGGCTACAACTCCGCACAGGTCGCGGACATCATCAACTACATCGACAAGAACGACACCATCGAAGGCGCGCCTCACCTCAAGGAGGGGCACGTCTCCGTCTTCGACTGCGCCTTCAAGCCGGCCAAGGGAGAACGCTCCCTCCACTATCGCGCTCACATCCGGATGATGGCCGCCGCGCAGCCCTTCCTCTCCGGCGCGATCTCCAAGACCGTCAACCTCCCCAATACCGCCACCGTGGAGGACATCATCCAGACTTACATCGAGGCGTGGAAACTCGGCCTCAAGGCCGTCGCCATCTACCGCGACGGTTCCAAGCGTTCCGCTCCCCTCAACGTCAAAAAGACCAAGGACATGGGAACAGCGGAAAAGGCTGAAGTCGTCTTCGCGCCGATGACCCAGCCCATCCGCCGCCGCATGAACGACACCCGCATTTCGATCACCCACAAATTCGATATCGCGGGCCACGAAGGCTACCTCACCGTCGGCCTCTTCGACGACAAGCAGCCGGGCGAACTCTTTATCACCATGGCCAAGGAAGGCAGTACCATCGGCGGCCTTATGGACACCATCGGCACCCTCGTCTCCCTCGCCCTGCAGTACGGCGTCCCGGTCGAGGCCATGGTCAAGAAATTCGCCCATACCCGCTTCGATCCGAGCGGCTTCACCAAGAACCCCGACATCCGCAACGCCAAATCGATCCCTGATTACATCTTCCGCTGGATGGGCAACCAGTTCATCCTCGGTTACCGCGAGGCCAACAACCCCAACGCCGGCCAGCAGGAACTCCCCATCAAGGAAATCCAGGAGATCGAAAAAAAAACGCTTAATAAACCCGTCGCCGATCTCGTGGTGAACGAAGATTCACCCAACAACCCGAATCATCATCACAATCGCGCCACCATCGAAACCGACTCGAGCGAACTCGTCATCCGCTTTCGCGACGGCCTCACCTGCCCCGAATGCGGCTCCTCCAAGATCAAGCACACCGGCTCCTGCGCCACCTGCCTCAACTGCGGCGCCAGCTTGGGCTGCTCCTGACTCCTGCGGAGGGCTGTCTAAAAAACCTCCCGGTGGCGACGCCGGGAGGTTTTTTTTTGTTTGTGGGTAAGGAAACCGGAGGAAAAGATCCGCCGATCCATGAACACCCGGCGCGGCTTCAAGTCCCTCCACCAGCACTTCTTTTTTACCTTTGAGATGGTTTCCCTCCCTTCGTGAGAAGCTGATTTTCTCGCTTAAGGAAATGCCTCAATTGTCGTAGGTGAAGCCCAGCCCGTTGTACCGGTCTTTTTCAATTCAGACTGCTTTTGGGCATTCGCTCCCCCACGGATGAGCGCCTTAACAACTTCGGGATAATTTCCTTTTCCCCTGTCCCAGCAATGGAGGCTGCCATGGCAAGCCCAATCCAGCGGGGTACTTGAATAGTTGTTGTCCTTATTTTCCAGGGACGCTCCCTTTTCGATGGCTTGTCGGACGAACTCTTCATCGCCGTGCCATGCAGCCAGTCCCAGGCAATCACCCCCGTCCACGCCTTTGGCCGTGATCGGAAAGCCCGCATCCAACATAAGCCTTGCCGATTCCCGGTCCCGGAAATGAACGGCGTCCGGCAGGGCGCGCGCTTCATCTTTCGTCAGGTGGGCGATGAGATTGGACTCCGTCGAAAGGAGCTGTTCAACGGCCTGCCTGTTGCCCGTCAGGCAATAGGCGATCAACCGTTCCGTGGGACTCGCTTTCACCAGGAGAAAATCGGCCAACGCTCGATGACCTAGCCTGGCCGCCACGGGAATGGGCCTGACCGCATGTCCTACCTCCCAATTATAAATGTTTCCCCCGGTGTCGGACGCGAATTTTCCTTCTCCCTTGGCGTGCGCCAGAAAAGCGCTCAGGCAATCGGGGTCTTCGCGAAGCGCCCGCTCGGCCAAAGCCCTGTCGCCGTGGACGCAGGCCATGAAAATATCGATGGGCGACCCCGCCTCGATAAGGCGATAGAGCACAGCCTTGTTATTGATCCGCCACATCGCCGCCGTCGAGTTATGGTCCTTGTCGCGCATTGTGACATCCGCTCCCCGCTCAAGGAGCAACTCCGCCACCTCGACATTCCGGGCAAAATGAAGGGGCGTCCCGCCATCGCCACCCGGAGCATTCACGAGGGCCGGATTTTCATCAAGAAGGGCGCAGATCCGGTCCGTTTTGCCCAGATGTGCGGCGGCATGGATGTCCACCTCGGCTCCGCGCGAAATAAGGTAGTTCCCCAATTCATCCTCAACACGATCCAGGACGCCGAAGCCACCGGCTTCCCATTTGCTTTTTTGATTGAGATTCGCACCGGCCTTGAGCAAGGCATCGATCATCGGGCGGTCTTTACGATTTACGGCATTAAGGATGCCTGAACCGCCAAAATCAAATAGCGGATCATTGACTCTGCACTGAAGCGCAGAATGATTTTTGAGCAACGCTTCGACAACAGAAACATTTCCGCTTCGTACTGCGTCCCGGAATTGGTTGCCGAGAGATTCCTCGACCTGTTTTTCGAGCCGTTCCACTTCCTTCTTCAAAGCGGTCCAATTTGGGAAGCCATATTCGCGAGCCAGGACGAGGTGAGCATCATTAAGCTTGGGCTCGGGACAACCGGATCGACCTGTTGCCTGGGTAAAGCGACTGATGGCTTCGGGCTGGGAGTCTTCGAAGGCCTGGAGTAAATCCTTGGCCTGAATTTTTAACTGGCGCAGGCTGGGCTGCGCGGGAAGAGACTTGGACATTGAACCTCCATTGCATGATGCCTGTGGCCCACGATCAGGCAGCAATAAAGGTTTGCTGTATATGTTCCGATTTGAGGTGGACTCAGTCCTTTCCGCGGGCCCGGATGCGTCCTTAACGCGAGGCCAGACTTCGTCATATGCTACCTAATGTCAAGTCGGGTTTCATAAGGAATCTAAGACCTCCGTTGTGCTGGCTAGGATCGGGCCTACCCACCTCTTCCAGTTTACCGACAAATACAGACAAAAAAGCCGCCACTCGGTACTCTTCAGGACTAGACACCTTTCTGATTGCAGAGGCAAATGCCCTTCCAAGTAGGCTGGAACCTGCACCTCCTCGGGTTCAAGTCCTCACTGGCTGATCTGTTGAGTGAGCTGTTTCGGTTTGATCCATTTGTCTTCCGGAATCCAGCCCTGGTTGAACATGTAATCGCTCAGCTCCGCGGTGATCTCGCGCGCCGTCCGGCACGTGTCCTCCGTCAATCCATGCGCCACGCCTCCCGCACCCCCGGCTGCCGCCTCCACCACCAGCGTTAGCGGGTCCGTCGCAAATCCGGTCACCGCGCCCGGCTCGGCGTTGCTCCCGCCCGTCGTTGAAAACGTCAGGAACGGTTTATGCGAAAGATCCGATAGGTCGTAGACCTCCACCATCGTCTCCAGCTTTGTGCCGCCCAAGCCGAAACCGATCGCCCCGCGCAAAAGGCGGCTCCCTTGGTTCACCTTCACGAACTCCCCCCGGATGACCCAAGCATTTTCCGGATGCGTCCAGTGCGTTTGCTTCGCAATGACCGCCGGGATCAGCCGCTTGGTCAGGTCGGTCGAGATCGCCGACATCATCATGTCTTGTATATTTTTCTTGAACGCCTTGAGTTCCGCTCCTTCCCGGTCCACCTTGAACTCGACGTGCGCCGTCGAAAACGGCGTCACGTAAACCCGCTGCGGCATCCGCTTCGTCGCCACCTGCGACACAGTCCCCACGCTGATCGACGCGCAGCCCGCCAGCGCCACCGTTGCCAGCACCAAAAGAATTCGTTCAGCCGTCTTCATCGGCACCACCCTTCGCAAGAATCCTTCGGAAGTCCAAGCCCGAAATCGATTAGTTCCGCGCCGCCGCGGCCAAGTCGAGTTGCGAAAAGAGCAAAAAAGAAACGTGAAAAAGGGAACAAGCGATGCTTATGATGCCATTCATTACCCGTTCCAGATAATCACACAAAGGAGCGATAACGTATAACAGAACATGCCACAATACGAAGCCACGGTAACCTACGGCCGATCTTTTCTTCTGACCGCTTTACGAAAGCGATTCTTTAAAAATCAGTGGAAGCGTCTTTGCTGCCTTTGTGTTGCAATAGGTGTGACTTTTTACATGTGGCTACACTGCGCGGACTTATCGCTTTTGCTGTTCGCCATGCTTTTGTTAAACATATTCTGCTTGTTTTTATATGTGTTTTCCTATTTTCAGTTGCGGTATCACACAATAAAAACATTCAAACGGATGTTATCACACGACGTAAAAATTAGGCTGGATGATTCGGCCTTTTCTATTTCAGACGAGACAGGTCAATCATCCATTTACTGGAAGCAATTCACCGAATTATGGAAGCAGCCGGATTTCATCGTTTTGTATCTACAGAAGAAATCACTAACTATTCCGACTACCAGCCTATCAAAGGAATTTATGGACTTTCTCGAATCCAAGATACAGAAACGCAAGAATAAGTAGGTCGTCTCTACGCATTTATCAGTAAGAAAAAAGGGACGGGCACTGCCTCTTTTGTCCCATGAGCCCTATCCGCGAAGAAACCGGATTTCCTCGCGCAGGCGTTCCACTTCGTCGATGAGTGAGGAGAGAGCCAGCACTCCCTTTTCGTTCACGCCATATTCGGACAGGAGCAGGGCGATGCGGCGCAGCTTATGGATTGCCTCCTCGTCGAAACGCAGTTCCTCCGGCGGGGCCGGGGAGACGGCGGTGATAATGCCATATTGTTGGTAGACCATAATCCGGTCCTTCGAAATATGGGTGATCCGCTCGACCGTTTCGATGGTGTAAAGTTCGCCGGAGGTGTCGTCCCGTTCTTTGGATGGTTTCATGGGTATTCCATTTTGCGCCGGGTCAATCACGCGGTTTGAAGGAGGATTCGCGGCGGAGCTGCTCCCAGAGTTCCTTTTCCTTCGCGCCGATCTTTTCCGGCATCTCGATTTCGGCGACGACGTAAAGGTCCCCGCGCTCGTCCGACTTCGGTTGCGGCAGGCCGCGCCCGCGCAGCCGAAGCTTCCGTCCGTTCGCCGTGCCGGGGGGAATTTTCACGTCGAGATCGCCGTCAAGGCTGCGGACCCGCACGGTCGTCCCAAGCACGGCTTCCCACGGAGCGAGCGGAAGGTCGTAATAGAGATCGGCGCCGAGCGCCCGAAAATCGGGATGACTCGCCAGCCGGACGCGCAGGAAGAGATGGCCGGCCTCTCCGCCACCCACGCCAGCCTCGCCCTTGCCGGGGACGCGAATGACCTGGCCCTCGAGCGCTCCTTTGGGAATACGGACCTTGAACGACTCGGTTTTGGCCTCACCCGTACGCGGATCGACCGACTGAAGCGAAATTTGCCGGACTGCCCCGTGCATGGCCTCGTCCAGCGTGACGAGGATGGCGCCCTCGATGTCGCGGCCATGATGGATGCCGGAATCCGGTTGACGGGTCGCGGAGGAAAATCCGCCGACCCCACCGCCATGTCCGAAAAATTGCTCGAAGAAGTCGCTGAAGCCGGTCCCCTCGAAATGAAATTCTCGCGCACCGCCGCCGGGGCCGTCGGATTCTTGCCGGGGAAAGTCGTGCCAGCCGGAGGGAGAGACACCCGGCTTGTCCCAGTTCTCGCCCAGTTCGTCGTACTTCTTTCGCTTCTCGGGATCGCCCAGCACTTCATAGGCTTCGTTGATTTCCTTGAACCTGGCCTCGCCCTCCTTTTTGTCTTTGGCCACATCGGGGTGATACTTCCGGGCCAGGGCGCGGAAAGCCTTCTTGATCTCATCTGCGCCGGCGGTGCGGGCAACACCGAGGGTCTGGTAATAATCCTGGAAAGCAGCAGCCATGAGATGGGAGCATTATCGCATCACTCGGCGAAAATGCATGGAGATTTCGCGGACCGGCTGGGGCGACAAAATCGATTGCGGGGAAATAGGTCTCGCCTGGCTATCACCTAGGCCCGGGGTGCAAGAGAAGTTGCTTCCGCCACGCGGGACGTTAAGATGCAGGCATGCGACGCCTGACCCTTTGTGTGGTTATTGCAGCATTCGCGTTCTCCTGCGGCGGACAGTGGTACGCGCTGCAAGGCGTGGCGTGGGTGTCCATGCTGTATGACTACTCGCACATGGTCTCCTTCCCCAAGGCGGTCGAGATGACCTTCAGCGGGGAGTATCCGTGCCCGATTTGCAAGATGATCGCCGAGAAAAAGCAGACGGAAAAAGAAAAGGCACTGGAGATCGGGAAGGACAAGCAGAAATTTTTGACCGCGGAAACGGCGGCGGCCCGTCCGGTCTTTCCGGCGTCGGCGCCTGACTATGCCGCGTTGAGGCACTATCTGACCACGTGGTCACAAGCACCGCCCATTCCGCCCCCTCGTTGCGTTTAAGCAAGCCTGTCTTGGCGCGTCCGCATCCCGCGGACTTCATCAATTGCGGAGACACACCGGAATGTCCGGTCGTGCCTCTGCCCATAACCAATACGAGGATTATTTATGACTTATTTTAAATTTCAAAAAATGGCGGTGGCGGCCTGTCTGGCTGTCCTCGCGTTCAATATCTGGACAACAAAAGTCCAAGCCCATGGGTTGGAGGGAGACCGGTTCTTCCCGCCAACCCCTTTAACCGACGATCCGTTTGCGGTCGATGAATTGTCTCTGCCCGAGCTTCAGTACAATCCGGCTACGGCCAGTCATGAAATCGACATCACCGGAAGTTTCAGCAAGGAGATCTTCCCGAAATTCGCGCTGAGCATCCAAGATACCTATATCAACCTCAACCCGAAAGGCGGCCCGGCGCAGGACGGTTGGAGCCCCCTCGCCTTCAATGCCAAGTATCAGCTTTGGGAGATTCCGGAGCATGAATTCATCCTGTCCATCGGATCGGATTTCACGTTGGGGGGGACGGGGAGCAAGGCCCTCTATAGTTACCAATATTACACCACCTACACGCCCAATCTTTATCTTGGGAAAGGGTTTAACGAATTGCCGGACTGCCTGAAATTTTTCCGGCCGTTGGCGATCACGACGGTAACGGGATATGATCTGTACGCTAACGCGGCACAATCCAACGCCTTGGAATGGAGCGGCTCCGTGCAGTACAGCATCCCCTATTTGGAGCAGAATGTGATGGACCTGGGCATACCCCGGCCCTTTCGCGACATGATTCCACTGGTGGAATTCCAAATGACAACGCCAACCAACAAAAATGCCGTTCCCACGACGGGGACCATCAATCCGGGCGTGCTCTGGGAAGGCAAATATTGCCAGATCAGTTTTGAGGCATCCATCCCGATCAACAGCCAAACCGGACCGGAAGTGGGAGGACTCTTCCAGGTCCAAATCTTCATCGACGATCTTTTCCCAAAGATCTTTGGCCACCCCATCTTTTTCAACGACAAAAACAACGACAACAAATGAACATCATTCGACCCCTGCTTATTCTGACCTTATCACTGGTTTCCATTTCACTGGCCCGGGCTCACGCCTTCCTCGATCACGCCGATCCCAGGGTTGGCAGCACCGTGAACCCCTCGCCCACGCAGGTGGAGCTTTGGATGACGGAGGAACTGGAACCGGCCTTTACCAAGATTAAGGTGCTCGATTCCAACGGCACCGAAGTGGACAAGAAGGACGCGAAGATCAGCGGTTCGACGATGATCGTCTCGTTGCCAAATCTCCCGTCCGGAGTTTACAAGGTGGCCTGGAAGGCCGTTGCGGTCGACACACACGTCACCACGGGTGACTTCACCTTCACGGTGAACTGATCCGGAAAAGAGCCGGAACGAAAGAGACATGACGATAACGACGCTCCTCGTTCTGGCCCGCAGTGTGCACTTTGCCGGCGCGCTGCTCCTTTTCGCGCTGCCGTTTTTTGCGGGATGGACCCTGCGCCCCGCGCTGGCCGGGAAGGCGGCGGAGACGTCGGGCGGTTGCGGGCGATTTGGCCGGGCGTTGATGAAATGGTTCTGGGCTGCGTTGTTTCTCGAGGCACTGTCGGGAGCGGCGTGGTTCTGGCTGGTCACGGTGCAGATGAGCGGCGCGGAACTCTGGAACGTACCCGGCTCCGATGATCTTGGAGCGGTCTTGTGGCAAACGCAGTTCGGCCAGCTTTGGCTGGACCGGGCGGCCGCGCTGGCTGTCCTGTTTGCGCTAACGGCATTCGCGCAACGAGGAGGGTTCTTTTTCTTTTTTGGGAAGAGCTCATTTTGGAACGTGCTGATACTGGCCCTGAGCGGCACTTTGCTGGTGTCGCTGGCTTGGGCGGGACACGCCGCGGCCGGGATTTACGACCACAACGCACATCTATTGGCCGATATGCTCCACCTTTTACTCGGCGCGGTCTGGCCGATGGGCCTGCTTCCGTTTGCGCTTTTTCTACGGCACGCCGACCGGACCGGCCGGACCTTGTCGAGGGAACTGGCGGTAATGCAGCGGTTTTCGCAGACGAGTTTCGCGGCGGTTTTCATCCTGGTGGCAACAGGACTGGTGAACACCTGGCTCATGATCGGTTCATGGTCAGGACTGTTTGACACCGTTTACGGGCGCTTGCTGCTGGCAAAGGTGGCAGCGGTGGGATTGATGATCGGTTTGGGCGCGTATAACCGTTGTATTTGGCTGCCGGGCCTGGCCGTTGCACCGGAAGACGCCATGCGATACCTTGGCCTGCGCCGGAATGTCGTGGCGGAAGCGGTCCTGGCCGGGGTCGTCTTGCTGATCGTCGGGATCCTGGGGATAACGCCGCCACCTTCCTGAATAGTCCTATGCCCTCCTTGTCCCCTTCAAATTCTTCGCGGTTATATTATTCGATTCTCCGCCTTGGCTTGCCGGTTATCGCCGCGCTTTTCGTGGTCATACTTTTCCTTCCCGGACAACGCCATCACAGTGTGGTTCTTGGAAAATATGCCGCCGTACCGCCGTTTTCCCTCACGGAGCGAAGCGGTAAAACCATCACCAATCACGACCTTGAGGGGAAAATCTGGGTGGCTGACTTTATCTTCACGACCTGTCCCGGACCTTGCCCCATTATTTCGGCCAATATGGCGCGACTTCAGCAAAAACTTGCCGGAGACAACCGGGTTCAACTCGTGAGTTTTACCGTTGACCCCCAGGATGACACGCCTGCCGTCTTGGCCGCTTACGCGGATCATTTGGGAGCCGACCCGCAACGCTGGTGGTTTCTAACCGGACCGGAAAAGCCCCTCTATGACCTGATTCACCATGGATTTTTGCAAACGGTCGAGGACAACCATGGAAAGCAATTGCAGCCGGGACAATACCTGGTCACCCACAGCACGTCTGTGGTTTTGGTCGATCCTCAAGGTTTCATTCGGGGCATTTACAATGGATTGAACGATGAAGAACTAAATTCTCTTTTCAACGGCATACGTCAGTTGGAAAATGAATAACCCTCTTGCATCCCTGCACCCCATGAATTCCTCGTTGGTTGTGTTATAATAAAATTCCCTGCCTTGTCCTACTTGAAAACAAACCCTCAACTACTGCTGGCCCCATGAAATTATCCTCCTTGTTCTTCATCATGGTACTGACCGCCGCACCAACCCTCGCGGCCAACCTCGGACTTTCGGAACCTTATGAGACCGTGACGGAACAGTACCTCATCATCCACGACAAACTGGCCACCGACAACTTTGACGGCCTCATCGCCGCAGCACAGACGATCCAGAAAACCGTGGCCGCTGATCCGCACAAAACTTTCCCGCCCGAATTTGCCCAGGCGGTGGACCGACTGGCCGCGACTACGGATCTGCACACCGCGCGACTGGCCTACAAGGCAGTCAGCATCCAACTGATTGACGCCTTCAAGCTGGCCAAGATCAGCACCGGCGCTCTGCACGAGGTTTATTGTCCCATGGCCAATGCCTATTGGATTCAGTCGGACCCGAAAATGGCGCACAATCCCTACTTCGGCAAGGCGCGGGAAAATTGCGGCGATACCGTCGCCAATTTCTAACGCGCGGTTTAACCGGTTTTATGGTTGGAAGTACCCTGCCGGTTGAAATCGCTTTCTTTAATTGCGCTTAGAGGCGTAATAAACAGCGATACCGAAGAGCAGTGAAAAAACTGCCATGGCGATCACTTTCAAAACCACCGAGTCGAAGGGCGGATTGGACCAGATTACAAAACCGATACAACCGAAAATAATGGCCGATATGATGGCCTTGCTTAAAGCGGAGTTCATCTTCGATGTGCCATCATGACCGCTGATATGGCAATTTCCATGCAAATTTGGTGGCGGCTGCGTGACCTCAAGTGGCTGGCAAGACTTGCTCCTCAACTAGTGCCGGTCTACAAGTAGTTCATAACCAGTAACTGACAGGATGTTTCCAGTCCTGTCCACCTCATGCCCATACCCACCCTGTCACCCGTCTGGAATTTTTATTGGGCTTACGGAATTTGCGCGAGCCTCCTTGGCGTTATCGGCCTTTACGTGGGACAAAAGACCCGGACGCGGACGATGCAACTGCTGCGGCAGGTCGAACGGGAAAAGACGCGGGCCGATAAATTCGCAAACTTTGTCATCCCGATCGGACTCTCGCTGACCGCCGAAACCAACCTCAATCAATTGCTCGAAAAAATCCTGCTGGAAGCGAAGGCGTTGTCTCTGGCCGATGGCGGCACGCTTTACCTGGTGACTCCGGAAAAGACGCTCCGCTTTGTCATGATCGTAAACGATTCGCTCAAAATCGCCATGGGCGGAACGTCCATCAAGGAGGTCTCGCTTCCACCGTTGAATCTTTACGACGCGGACACCGGCGCTCCCAATCACAAGAATATCGCCACGTCGTGCGCGCTTGGCGCAAAATCAATGTCGGTGGACGATGTTTACACCGAAAAAGGGTTCGATTTTTCCGGTGCCAAGGCGTTCGACCAGCGAATGAATTATCGGACGATCTCAGTCCTGTGTGTGCCGCTGAAGGACGCGCAGCAAAAGGTGATCGGGGTCCTGCAACTCATCAACGCCCAGGACCCGGACACCAGCCGCGTGGTTGCTTTTGCGCCGCAACTGCGCCAGATGATGGAACTGCTCGGCCTGCTCGCCGCCGCTGCGCTGGGGTCCTATTTAAGAATCAAAACCCTCACCGATCAGATCGTCGATTTGAAGATTCAAATTGACGAGGCCAAAAAGGAACGGCAAGTAACGGAGATTACGGAGTCCGATTACTTCAAGGGCCTGCAAACCCGGGCCCGTGAAATGAGGGCCAAGGTCAAAGGTCAGAACTCCTAACGCAACAATATGGCTAAAATCGTCTCCATCCATTCCTATCGCGGCGGCACGGGAAAATCGAACCTGACCGCCAACCTGGCCTCCTTGGCGGCGCTCGCGGGGAAGCGGGTCGCGGTGGTCGATACCGACGTGCAATCGCCCGGCATTCACATGCCTTTTGGCCTGGGCGAAGATCGGGTCGAGTTCGCCTTGAATCATTTTATCTGGGGCGAATGCCCGATCGAAAAGGCGGCTTACGATGTCAGCGCCGCCCTCGGGCGGCCGGGAGGTCCGATCTATCTGGTGCCCTCCAGCATCAAGATTTCCGACATCGGGCGGATTCTCAAGGAGGGCTACGACGTGCGCCTGCTTAACGACGGTTTCCAGGCGCTGATCGAAAAGTTGAATCTCGATTTTCTTTTCATCGACACCCACCCCGGCGTCAACGAGGAAACGCTTCTTTCCATCGCGATTTCCGACACGCTCGTGCTCATCCTTCGTCCCGACCAGCAGGATTTTCAAGGCACCGCGGTGACAGTGGAACTGGCCAAAAAACTCGACGTACCCCAGATGTTGTTGGTGATCAACAAGGCGCTGCCGAGCATGAACTTCGACGAATTGCGGGCCAAGGTTGAGAAAATTTACAACGTGCCGGTCGCTGCCGTTCTGCCCCTGACCACGGAACTGGTCCAACTCGCCAGCAGCGGACTGATCTCACTCGTCCACCCGGAGCTGGAAGCCAGCCGCGAAATCGGGAAAGTGTCCGAAAAAATTCTGGCCCCGTAGGAGATTACGCAGCGTCGGCCTAAAATTGCCGGCGCGCCTGTATCGTGAGAATATTTTTCCCGTTTTCACGCCGATAATCGACGTGATCGAGCAGCTTTTTGATCACCTGAATGCCCCGACCGCCAATCTTGCTCTTCTCCAGCGATACCGGGTTGGCTTCGCCCTCTTGTTTGAGCGGATTGAACTCATGACCGTCGTCTTCGATGATGGCCGTGACTTCATTTTCCCCCACCTCGATGGACACCTGAATTTCGTGGCTCTCGTAATCGTCGTAGCCATGCCTGATGACGTTGGAGATCATCTCCTCCAAGGCCAGATTGATCCTGTAAACGGCTTGGGCATCGACCTCACGATCCTCGAGGAAGTTGGTGCTCGCGTTCATCAACTTTTCCAGATCGTGGAGTTCGTTGGTGATTGAGCGGTGGAAAGAGGCCTGCATGGGTGGTCAGAATTGTAGGGTGATAAGCGATAAATCGTCTTCCAAGGGCAAAGAACCGCGCAGCTTCTGGATTTGCGCAACCAATGTATCCAGTCCGATTACGCCATTTGCCGGAAGATTTCCCAACAATTGGGCAAATTCATCGTAGGTAAAGACTTTTCCGTCAGGCTGGGTGATTTCATACGCACCATCACAAAAGAGATAAAAACGGGATCCCGGCGCAATTTCGCATGATTGGGGGCGATAACGGCTTTCCGGCATGGCGCCGATCATCATTCCCCGCGCCGCCAGCTTTTGGGGAGCGGTTTGCCCAGGCCCAAAAAGAAGAGCCGGAGGATGACCTCCACTGCCGTAGCTTATTTTCCGGGTCGAAGGCTGGTAGACGCCGTACCAAAGAGTGAAGTACCGGTTGTGTTGTTGTTCCATGGGGAAAGCGCGATTGACCGCGCCCAGGACCGCCTCCGGATCTCGAAAATCGGTGCCCTGCATCGCGCCGGAACGAAGCACGTTGAGCACGGTTACCGATAGCAAAGCCGCCCCGACCCCGTGACCGCAAACATCGAGCAGGTAGAGCGCGAAGTGATCGTCGTCGATCCAATGATAACCAAAGGCATCACCGCCCAACTCGCTCGAGGGAATAAACCGCCAGTCAACGGCAAAGGGCTCCGCGACCGGCGCCGGGAGAAGCGAACGCAGGTACGCCGCGGCCTCCGCGAGTTCACCCTCGATGCGTTCCTGCTGGGACTTGATCGTGGCCAGAAGTCGCTGTTCCTGGTCGCGCAGGATTTTTCTCTCCAGGCAGGCGTGGATGCGGGCCTTGAGCAGGGCCGGGTTGAACGGCTTGGGCAAATAATCATCGGCTCCGGCCTCGATGCAACGAATGACGGTGTCCACATCCTTCTGCTCCGAAAGCAGCACCACGGGGAGATGCTGCAATCGGGCGTCTTTCTTCATTCGCCCAAGCATTTCCAGCCCGTTCACGCCCGGCAGTTGCACCTCCCAAAGTACCAGGTCGAAGCTCCCGTTGCCGAGCTGGGTCAGGGCCCGTTCTCCGTCTGGCTCGATTTCAACCGCGTAGCCTTCACGCTTGAGATTTCGGGAAAGAATATCGCGGCTGAGTTGGTCGTGATCGACAATCATCAGCCGTCCTGTTCCGTGCATGGAACGGGCGGAAGGCTGCTCGGCCACGTACTCGAAAAGCTGGCGCCCCACCGAGGAGCGCACGCGAGGCGGAACCGTTATCGCCTCGTTGCCAAAAAGCTGTTCCAGGGGAGCGCGAACTGAGCCGCGTCGGCGCTGTTTCGACGATTCCGGGGCTGGGTCCATAGTCGAGAACCTATCTCAAAATTAACCAGGGGCACGCCAAATGGACTTCGACCTTTCAACGGTAGCACGCCGCACGCTGGTGGCGGTGCCGTTCTTCGGCCTAGGCCTTGGCCGCCGCCACTGCCGCGTCGGTATCGGATGTGATCATAACGACATCACCGATGCCCGAGGCCTCCAGCACTTCGTTTACCAGCGGCTGCGGATTGAGCAAAATCAGCTTTTTCTTTTCCAGGTTCAACGCCTTGGCCGCGCTGAGAAAAATACGCAAGCCCATCGAGCCCATAAACGTAATCCCGGAAAGATCGACCACTGCGCTTTTTTTGCGCGCGGCGGTGTAACCGATGAATTTATTTTCCACTTCGCCCACGCCCAGAATGTCCAGCTTACCGATAAGGGCCAGATGCGTGTAGGCATCGTCTGCGGTGATTACTTTTAATTCCATGATTATTCCGTTTTTGTTGGTTGACCGATGACGCGGGAAACTTCCTGCGGACGACATTGGGCGGACAACACCCCAATTTCAAGCGTGAATCTGGGCGGCCTTGTCACAAATTCGTGACATATTCCATCAGGCTTGTCGTCAGGGACTTGCTGTTGGATCGCGAAGCCCTCCATGGCAAGCCAAGATAAAAGCGTGTTGGCCGTCGCAAGGGTAGAAAAGCTGCCGCGCTAGGACTCGAACCTTCAGGGTCTCAGAGGTAAAATTCATTTTTGAAAAAATAAGGGCCGCAAAAAGGGACTGGCCGTGGTATTGCATGCCGATTCTTTTATAGCACAGTTTTGTCGCTTTCGAAAGAGCAGAATCTCGAAGATACGACGCTCCATAGCGCTCGAGCCCGAAGCCGATTACGAGCGGACGTCTCATGGCGGTGGAGGCTGCGAGGATCCGCGCATCACGTTCGTGGAACCGCTTCAGCGCTACGTGATGACTTACGCGGCGCTATCATCTGTTGGGCCAAGGATTGCCTTCGCCATCTCGGAAGATCTGATCCATTGGAAGCGACTCGGGCTCGCAACCTTTGCTCCGTATGAGGGCATCGACTTTGTCCATGTGGACAACAAGGACGCCAGTCTCTTTCCCATCGCGATTTCCAACCATTGCGGAAAGATGCAGATGGCCCTCCTTCATCGTCCTCTTTTTCCCGGCACCCGTCCCGAGGAAACCGCGTGCTGCAATGGTCCGCGCGAAGTCAATCTTGACCATGAAAGCATTTGGATTTCGTACTGTCCGATGCCCGAGAAGGGACAAGAACCGGAGCATCTCGGCCTCTTTAATTCGCATCACCGCCTGGCCGCTCCGGTTGCTCCCTGGGCACGACTGAAAATCGGGGCTGGCACTCCCCCGATCTTAACCCGGCATGGGTGGATGATTATTTACCACGGTGTCAGCAAAATGAACGGGTCGAGCAATGAGGCCCATCATTTTTGTTACTCGGCGGGCGTCATGGTGCTTTCCAAAGAGCACCCCAGAAAAATTCTCTATCGTTCGGCCGAGCCGATCCTGATCCCGACGCTCCCGCAGGAACGCATCGGAACGATTGGCAACGTCGTTTTTCCCACCGGCATCGACCGCCGCGATGATCTTGGTACCCCTGATCGCTTCGACGTTTATTACGGCATGGCCGACAACCGAATTGGCGTGGCGCGCCTTGATTTACCGGATTTTCTGCCATCCGGAGGCGTCGCCGCTGAACCGAAGGGGAAGGTGTAGCGCGCTTGAAATCGAGAATTTGAAACAGTAAAGGAAAACATATGGAAGCCACTACCGAAAAGCCCAAGACAGCAGACTTAAAGCCGGCCGCGAAGCCCGAGTCCAAGGACGATTTGAAATCGCTACCCATGGCGGAGGTGGAAAAGAAATTGAATTCGTCGCCCGACGGCCTGACCCAGGCGGAAGCGGAGAAACGGCTGACCCAATACGGCCCGAATGAAATTGAGGAAAAGAAAACCAATCTGCTCCTCAAGTTCCTCAGCTATTTCTGGGGCCCCATCCCTTGGATGATCGAGGCGGCGGTGATCCTTTCGGGCGTGGTCGGGCATTGGCCCGATTTTTTCATCATTCTCGTTTTGCTCGTCTCCAATGCCTGTGTCGGATTCTGGGAAGAGAAAGAGGCCGGCAACGCCATCGAGGCCTTGAAAGCCAAGCTGGCGATCAAAGCGCGAGTGAAAAGAGACGGGAAGTGGGTTAATCCGGCAGCGCGCGATTTGGTTCCGGGTGACGTTATCCGCCTGCGCCTCGGAGATATCGTGCCTGCGGATGCTCGCTTACTGGACGGCGACGAGATCGAGGTCGATCAGTCTGCGCTCACAGGAGAGTCACTGCCTGCCACGCGCAAACCAGGTGAAGCGGTGTTCTCGGGGTCGATTGTCCGCCAGGGCGAAATTGGCGCGTTGGTCTATGCCACGGGTACGAAGACCTACTTCGGCAAGACCGCACAACTGGTGCAGGACGCTCATACCGTCAGTCACTTTCAGAAGGCAGTCCTCAAAATTGGTAATTACCTGATCATGCTGGCCGTGGTTCTGGTCGCGGTCATCATTGGCGTCGCGGTTTTTCGAGGCGACCCGATCCTCACCACGCTCCAATTTGCCCTGGTACTGACCGTGGCCGCGATTCCCGTCGCAATGCCAACGGTGCTGTCGGTGACCATGGCGGTCGGCGCGCGACTGCTTGCCAAAAAACAGGCCGTCGTCAGCAAGCTGGTGGCCATTGAGGAACTGGCCGGGGTAGACATTTTGTGCGCAGACAAGACCGGGACACTGACCCAGAACAAACTGTCCCTTGGTGATCCTTTTTGCGTCAACGGCATTACTTCCGATCAGGTCGTGCTGGCCGGGGCGCTGGCCTCGCGCTCCGACAACAACGACACCATCGATCTGGCCGTGATCGGTGGATTAAAGGACAAAGATGCGCTGAAGGGCTATCAGGTGCCTCATTTTCAGCCGTTCGACCCGGTTCATAAACGCACCGAAGCCACTGTCAAAGACAAGGACGGAAAGGAATTCAAAGTCACCAAAGGTGCCCCCCAGGTGATTTTGGCCTTGGCCGCAGATTCCGCGCAGGTGAAGCCTGCTGTCGATCAAGCGGTCAACGAATTCGCGGCTCGTGGCTTTCGTTCCCTCGGCGTTGCCCGGGCTGGTGAGGATGGAAAGTGGCAATTTCTCGGTGTCTTGCCCCTCTTCGATCCGCCACGGGAAGATGCCAAGGAAACCATCGCGACGGCACTCAAGATGGGCGTGAAGATCAAGATGGTTACGGGCGATGCGCTCGCCATCGCGAAGGAAACCGCCAAAAAGCTGGATATGGGCACGAACATCCTCGATGCCGCCAGTCTTGGTGACTCCAAAAAGGAAGAGACCGCCGAGGTATCAGAGTCCATCGAAAAGGCCGACGGTTTCGCACAGGTGTTCCCCGAACACAAGTTCCACATCGTCGATATCCTGCAAAAGCGGGGCCATATTGTCGGCATGACGGGAGATGGCGTTAACGACGCGCCCGCCCTGAAGAAAGCCGACTGCGGCATCGCCGTTTCGGACGCGACAGACGCTGCGCGTGCAGCGGCTTCCATTGTTCTTCTCTCGCCCGGCTTGTCAGTGATCATCGACGCGATCAAGGAGAGCCGCAGGATTTTCCAACGGATGAACAGTTATGCGATCTACCGGATCGCGGAGACGCTGCGTGTGCTGTTGTTCATGACAGCGGCCATCCTCGTCTTCAATTTCTATCCCTTGACGGCGGTGATGATCGTGATGCTCGCGCTCCTCAACGACGGTGCCATCCTCTCGATTGCCTACGACAATGTTCGCTACAAGAACGAACCCGAGGCGTGGAACATGCGCCTGGTGCTGGGGATCGCCACGGTGCTGGGTGTTCTCGGCCCCATAGCTTCGTTTGGCTTGTTCTTCCTCGGGGATAAAGTTTTCCATCTCGATCATCCCCACCTCCAGCCGATGATGTACCTGATGTTGTCAGTGGCGGGACATCTTACGATCTTCCTTACGCGCACGCGGGGTCCATTCTGGTCCATCCCGCCCGCGCGGATTTTATGGATGGCCGTCCTCGGGACACAAATCCTGGCCACGCTGATCGCGGTCTATGGATTCCTCATGCCGCCTCTCGGCTGGGGTTGGGCCGGGTTTGTATGGGCATATGCGCTGATTTGGGCACTCGTCAGTGACCAGGTGAAGCTGCTCGCCTATCGGATTCTGGATCCTGTCAAAGCCTCAAAGCCGTCCGATTTGACGCCAAAGATTACCGCGCGGGCTTATGAGCTCTATGAGCAAGAAGGCCATCACGATGGCCATGCGGCTCAGGACTGGGACAAGGCCGAGCGGGAGATTCGGAAAGTTGAAATCCACAAATGACATTCCACTTCACGTAATCTATGAATCTACTCGTTCTCAACGCCGGAAGCGGAAGTCACAAATGTTCGTTGTTCCGTGTCGGGACAGTTTTACCAACCGAACCCTTGGAGCCAGTTTGGAAGGCGGCGATCATGGCGACTGATCCCGGCAGCGCTGGGCAGGAGCTCTCCTTGACGATAGCGAGCGTGGGACAAAAGAAGGAACACAGGGCGCTGCAAGCGGATCTTTCTTCAAGGAAACGCGTTGAGTATCTGTTGAAACTTCTTCTAGAGGATAAATCCCTGGGCTTGGGAGATGCGGAGAGAATTGACGCCGTGGGGCACCGGGTGGTTCACGGTGGCACTGAATTCGAGAAGGCTGTCGTTGTGGACGCACACGTCGAATCGGCCATCCAGCGTCTGGCCGTCTTTGCTCCTCTCCATAACCCGGTAAATCTGGAAGGCATTCAAGTAGCCCGGGAAATACTTGGTGCAAAGGTTCCACAGATAGCCGTTTTCGACACGAGCTTTCATCGTACTCTCTCTGAATCAGCTTCGACTTATCCCGGCCCCTTTGAGTGGCTGGAGAAAGGAATCCGCCGCTATGGCTTTCACGGTACCAGTTTTCGCTGGGCCTCGGGTCACGCTGCCCGACTCCTCAAACGCGAGAACGATCCTGCCTTGCGATTGATTATCTGCCATCTGGGCGGTGGGTGTTCGCTGGCCGTCACCATCGGAGGGAAAAGTGTCGATACCACGATGGGTTTTACACCCATGGACGGAATCGCCATGTGCACGCGCTCCGGGGCTCTTGACCCGGGCATCCTGCTTTTTCTCATGAGAGAAAATCCAGACGTCGACAAATTGGAGAAAACCTTGGATAGGGAAAGCGGGCTGCAGGGCCTTTCTGGTCTTCCGGGCGATACCCGAATTTTATTGCCAGAGGCCGGTAAGGGGAACCACCGCGCCAAACTTGCTATGGATGTCTTCATTCATCGCTTGCAGTCCGGGATTGGTCAGATGATGGCTTCGTTAAATGGCCGCCCCGACGCCATCGTCTTCACGGATGCCATCGGCGAGGACGAACCTCTCGTTCGATCTCGCGCCTGCGAACCCTTCAAGTTCATCGGGGTCGAAGTTGATCCCGAAAAGAATGCGACTTCACCCTTGGACTCGGACATCTCTCTACCAAATGCGCCCGTGCGCGTCCTGGTCGTGAAATCGCGGGAAGGTTGGCAGATCGTGCGCGAATGCCATGAGGTCTGTCAATCGAAGTCAAAATGAACGTGGCGCGGACTGTAAATGTGCCGAACGTTTCACTCGATGGAGAGTTTGGCAATTGAAGTCATATTGCGACAAACTAGCTCAGAAGTATCTGGGTGTTCTAGGTTCGAGTCCTAGCGCGGCAGCTTTTTGATGTTTTCAAAAAGCCATGCCGTTTTTCCTCTAGCCGACTCGAAATAAGCGAGTTACACACCAAAACTTCGCCATTTTCATCGACGCAGATTGACGCAGATAAAGGCATATTAGGGCATGTTTTGCCCCCAAAACGGCCCTTTTTTGGGCCCTTTTTGGTGTTAGACACACCGACAAAACCAGCCATTCAGAGGGCTCTGAAAAAAAGTTGCGTCCGTACGCACTTTTTCAGGACAAGGGTCTGTCAATTTATCATTACTGTTAGGGTGGGAAGAAAAGCATACACCGCCCGAGCCCTGCTCAAGCCGAAGGCTGTCCTGTCGCCGACACCGGTGGCCCACGTCCACGAAGCTTCGGCGAAGCCTCAAATCGAGTGGCTCACATTGGAAGAGATGGCCCACCGCCTGCGAATATGCAAGCGGGTCTTCGGCGACATCGTCAGGCACGGCAAGGTGAAAGTGCCGCGTCGGGTTTACAGCCGAAAGCTGGTGCGCTTTGACCCCGTAGCCGTGGAAGCTGCCCTCAAGGTCTTCGACAAAGGGGTGGTCCAATGAAAGCGACCCCCGAAATGGATCACGCCGGTCGAACGATCTGGCGAGTGAAATACAAAGTGGCTCAGCGTCGCGTTCGAAAGACCTTTGCCTCCCTGGAAGCGGCGAATACCTGGATTGCCGACAACCGGACTATCGCGGTGGACGAGGGCCGGATCTTCTGGGAGGCGTGGAACGGCATCGTCCCCACTGAGCGGCACGATGTGCTGGATGCCCTCAGCCTAATGAGAGCATTCCGCGCCAAGCACCCGGAAAATAAACTCACTCTGGTGGAGTCTGCCCGGAAACAGATCGCCCAGGCGGAAGCCGTCGAAAAGAGTCTCACGTTTCACGCAGCGGTCGACCGGTACCTGGAGACCAAAGTAAACCGAAAGCGCAAAGGAAGCGTCTCGGCGCGCTGGCTTAATGTCCTTGAGCCCTGCCTGCGCCGGGTCGTGCGTGAATTGCCAGATAAGACGCTGGTGGAGTTCTCAATGGAAGAAATCGAAGAATATCTCGATGACCA
>JAJSLI010000129.1 GCA_021272315.1 Methylacidiphilales bacterium
CGACCTGATCACGGATTTCAGTTCGACGATCACGGCGTCGCAGTTGAACAGCGACCTGACCAACGGGGACATCGTACTCAACGATCTCGCCGGGATGACGAGTTCGACAGCGGTCAACTGGGCGGATTTCGTCATCGTGGGCTCGGCGGGGGACCTGACGTTGCAATTGGACGTGGTGCCGGAGCCGGGCACGTGGGCCATGTTTGGCTTGGGCTTGGGGCTGCTCCTCGTCTACCAGCGCAAGCGTCGTCGCCAGGGTTAACCCGGCAGCCTGGTTTGGCCGGTTAAGTCGGTTAGCGTGCGGTTCGGTACCGACTTGGTACCCATGGCTTCCGCGTAAATTAAGAATAGGGCTGTCCATGCACGCCAATCCAACCAACCCGCGCAAGAAAGTATGGCGTGAAAAGTTCGTACGCTCCGGTTTCTTTTTCTTCGCGGTTTTTTTGCATCTGGCGGTACTTTTGCTCATCGCCACTCTGGTGATTTGGCCGGCGCAGCGTCCGCCCCCGGCTGATGAGTTTAACGTTGTCAACGTCAAGACTTCACCTCCGCCAGCGCCGGTACAGCCTTCTTCGAGCGGCGCCCAGGCCTACAATCCTCAATTTGAGCCTGAGACGGTGACGGTGCCCGTCGTCGCACCCTCGAGCATGATTACCACCCCCGCTAACAGCGATTTCAAGGTAGACGCGTCTAAAATCATGAATCAGGAGCTAAGTAAAGTCGCTGACCAGATGCCCAAGGGCACGGGGCTTAATGCGGCCGGAGGCGGCGATAGCCTCAGCGGTCTCGGAAACGGATATGGAACGGGAACGGAAAGCGCCGATGAATTTGTGGGCAATTTTTACGATTTGAAACAAACTCCAGACCGAAAGCCAACCGATGTTGCGGAAGATAAGTCCGAATCCAGCGGTCCTGAGAATCAGGTGGAAAAGCGCTTCCTAAGTTCACCTGCAACGCAGAATGGCCTCAAAGTCCTCCGTTCCTTCATTAAAAAATGGGACATGCGTATTCTCAATGGCTATTTCAAGGCTCCGGGCGCCCTCTACACGCCACAAATCTGCATTCCGGTAACGCCGTCTCAAAATGCCACTGACGCCTATCATGTGCATGACATCGTTCGCGCCCGTCGTTGGATTGTAATCTATGAAGCCAAAATAACTCCGCCGGAATCCGGCAAGTTTCGCTTTATCGGCTTTGGCGATGACTTTCTGGTGGTTCGGGTCGATGGAGATAATGTCCTCGATGGAAGTCTGCCGGGCGAAGAGCTGGATCTCACAGCCAATGTCGATGAGGATGTCGGGATCGGACCGGAAAGACGTCCGCTCAAATGCGGGAAGTGGATTGAGATGGAAGCCGGGACTTCAGTGGACATGCAAGTGTTGATTGGCGAGGGGCCCGGTGGAGAATCCGGTTTCTTGCTGATGGTTCAAAAGGAAGATGATGATTCGCCGAAAGGTGATTATCCGGTCCTTCAGCTGCAAGATGTGGCTGTTCCCAATTGGAGCAGTGATTATACCTTCTCCAAAAAGAAAATGCTCTTTCAGGTTTCTCACTGAGTGTTTTCACCTCGTCCCGCTCATATCTTCTCGTGTAATCCGGATCACATTCCACAACGAATGGAGGTTGACCACACTGCCCTTCGCCAGCGCCCGGTCGATTGCAAATGGCACCGCACACGACTGCATCTCCTCGCAATCGACGTCAGTGGTCCCAAGCCCCGTTGGTCGCCCGTTTTTTTTGACTCTAAAAAGGGCTTTTGTGTAAAACCGTGCTACTTCTGCTCCATGAACACGTTTGACCCCGCCGCCTACGTCCGGGACATCGAGGCCGCGGCCCGTGCGGGCGGCTGGACTCTTCGCCATCTCTCGCCCTGCGCCAGCAGCACTCGTCCCTGGCTCCAGCGCACGGCCCGGACCGGCGACAAAGCGCCCTCGTTCTATCTTTCCACCGGCATCCACGGCGACGAAATCTCCGGCCCTCTCGCCCTGCTTGAGTTACTTCGCCTTCCCGACTTTTTCCGCGACTTTAACACAGTCATCTTCCCTATCCTGAACCCGGACGGCCTTGCCCGCGGTACACGTGAAAACACCGCCGGCATCGACCTTAACCGCGACTACCGCGATCCCCGGTCGGCCGAAATCGCCGGCCACATCGAGATCCTCAAGACCCTGGGGCGCTTCGATGCCGCCATGATGCTGCACGAAGACTTCGAGGGCGTCGGCGCCTACCTCTACGAACTCAACGAGGAGCGTCCGGTTACGGGCCGCGAGATTATCACCGCCATGGGACGCCATGTCCCCATTGATCTTCGCCCTGAAATCGAGGATTTCCCCGCGCACGGCGGCGTCATTCTCCGTCGCGACATCGTACACAAAGTCGGCCCCATTGCCGAACGCAAGGAATGGCCCGAAGCCATTTATCTGAGCCTGCACCACACGGATATCAGCTACACCACCGAAACACCCAAGCCTTTCCCGCTCGCCCAACGCATCCAGGCCCAGATCGCCGCGGTGGAGACCTTGCTGAATGCCGTCTCTCAAAAGAAAACCTGACAATTTTTAAGATGCGACGGCCTCGGTCAGCCGCTACAACGAGTCATGCCCGAAATCCGCAACGTCATCCTCGACTGGTCCGGCACGCTGGTGGACGACTTTACCCCGGTGCTCGACGCCACCAACGAAATCTTCCGGCATTATGGCAAACCCCCGTTCAGCGTGGAGGATTTTCGCGAGAAATTCTTTCTCCCCTTTCCTGAGTTCTACAAACAGCATCTGCCCGAGTCGACCCTGACCGAACTCGACCATCATTACCACGCCGCCTTCAAGACCCTCCAGACCGGCGTCATGCCACTGCCCCACTCGGGCGAGTTTCTCGAGTATCTCCTCCAGCGCGGTATGCCCGTCTTCCTGCTCAGTTCGATTCATCACAACCATTTCGAGGAGCAGGGCGGAAAGCTGGGCTGGAAGAAGTATTTCAAGCAGACCTACGTCCAGGCACTCGACAAGCGCAAAGTCATCCTGCATCTGCTGGCCGAACACGAGCTCGACGCCTCCGAAACCATTTTCATCGGCGACATGGTCCACGACATCGAAACGGCCCGGCACGCCGGCGTGCTGAGCTGCGCCGTTCTCACCGGTTACGATTCACTGCGCAAGCTCAAGGCCGCCAACCCCGACCTCCTCTTCCGCAATCTCCGCGAAGTGCGCGATTTTCTCGAGCGCCATCGCGGCGCGGCCACGCATCCTCCCCTACCCACCGTCGGCGCGCTCATCTTCAACGCCAAGGACCGGGTGCTGATGATCCAGACCCACAAATGGAGCCACAAATGGGGAATTCCCGGCGGCAAAATCAAACTCAATGAGCCGTCCGAGGATGCGCTGCGCCGGGAAGTGCTCGAGGAGACCGGCCTTAAGCTGACCGATGTTCGCTTCGAAATCGTGCAGGACTGCATTGAACCGCCTGAATTTTACAGGAAGGCCCACTTTCTTCTCCTCAACTACACCGCACGGGCCCTCGGCACCCACGTCGTCCTCAACGACGAGGGCGAGGACCATCGCTGGGTTACGCTCGACGAGGCGGTGCAAATGGATCTCAACATCCCCACCCGAACACTCATCAACCATGTCCGATCTCATCCGCGTGGTTGATCTCGAAGTCCAGGCGCACATCGGCGTGCCAAAGGAGGAACGCGCCCGGGCACAGAAGTTACTCATCTCGCTCGAAATGGGTATCGGCAATTTTCACCGAGCAGCCAAAAGCGACGACATCACCGCGACTGTGAATTATTTTAACGTGACGGAACGGGTCAAAACCCTGGTCGCCAAAAAACCGCCCCGTAAACTGCTGGAAACGCTGGCCGAAAATATCGCGACCGACTTGCTCGCGGCATTTCCCATCAAGACTCTCACCGTCGAAATCAAAAAATTCATTCTCCCCGACGCGCGCTGGGTTTCCGTGCAAATCACGCGGAAAAAGATCTGATCCTATAACTCAATCTCAACACCGGACGCCGGAATCACGACTTTCATGCCGGGCGCCTGGGCGGCGAGTTCTTGCTGAAACCAGGCCAGCGCCGGCGGATCGCCATGGACGAGAACGCAAACGCGCGGCTTCACCTCGAGGATGTACCGGAGCAAATCCTCCCGCTGGGCGTGCGCGGTGAAATCGAAGTGCTCCACGCGACACCGCACGGGCTGCGGCCCATAGGTTGCATTCAGCGTCACCGAATCCCCCGGCTTGGTCGCGCGCAACCGGCCCGCCGGCGATGCCGGATCGCAATAACCGACGAAGAAAATGGCGTGCCGTTCATGGGCGAGAAACTCCTGCGCAAAGACATTGGAAAGCGTGTTCTCGGTCATCATCCCGGAGGAAATCAGGTAGATGTGTCCGCGCTTCGGGCTGAAATCACGCGCGCGTCGGCCATCCATGACCTGGTACTCGATATCGTCCAGCAAACGCAGCTTGGAATGGTTCCGCCGCGTCCGCGCGGCCAGCCGGTCGTAAATTTCGCAGAAGCTCCGGCCCAGTCCCCCGATATAAATCGGCGTTTCGGGCAGGCGGCGGCTTTTCTGGAGAAAATGCAGTTGGGCGAGCAATTCCTGCGTCTTGCCCATGGCGAAAACGGGCATGAGCGCGGCGCCTCCTTTGGCAAACGTCTGCTCCAATGCCTCCGCAAGTTGCTCGACCAACCCGTCTCGGGAAAAATTCTCCGGTCTCGGCTGGGAACCGCGCGTCGTCTCGGTGATGAGAACATCGATTCCTTCCCGCGGAAATTCCGCGCCCCGTACCAACGTCTGGTCCGTAAAGTTCACGTCGCCGGTGTAAAAAATCGTCCGCCCGCGATGGCGCAAGACCGTGCCCGTCGAGCCGAGAATGTGCCCGGCATCGTGGAAACTGAAAGTCAACGGTTCATTCTCCGGGTCGGGATACCCGTTCGGCGACCAGCTTCGTTCAAGCCCGCACGCCTGCCAGACCTTGACGACCTGGTCGAGCTCCCGGTGCGTGAAAAGCGGATACTCTGCGATTCCTTTCTCCGCCTTTTGCTTTAGCATCACCTGGACGGAATTGTGCAGCAGCGGCTCGGACAGGAAATAAGTCGGCTCGCTCATGAACACGCGGGCGCCCGGATGGTCCCGCATCAGCAACGGCAGCGCGCCGGTGTGATCGTGATGGGCATGACTCACCAAAATCGTCTGGACGGAGTCGAACTTCAGCTTCTCCAACTGCGGCAGTCCTCCAATTCCTTCCGCGCGGGGATGCATGCCCGCGTCAAGCACCACGCGGCCATCCGGCCCGAAATCGAGCAAGTAGGAATTGGCGCCAATCTCGTTCGCGCGGGTTAAATTGGTGAGGGTCATGGCACAGATGCGGTAAAATGACATTCCCAAAACCACCGACAATGGCTATAAACAAATGTCCCGACGGGGCAATAACATGAAAGTCGCCTTAATCCCTTCCGCGTGGCGGAAGCGTCTGCTGGTTCTCGCTGGAATAAGCTCCCTGCTGTTCGCCTCTGGTCGTCCGGCTCTCGCCACATCGGGCGACTCCTCGGACGCGGCCCTTGTCGCGGCCAAAGCCTGGATTGCCCAGATCGACGCCGGCGACTACGTCGAAAGCTATAATGCCGGATGCGACGCATTTCATCAGCAGGTAACGCAGCAAAAATGGGTGATGGTTCTCAAGGCCTTCCGTCCGTCGTACGGCGAAATCGTCAGTCGCAGGGAAGTCAGCCATTCTTACAAGGAAAACGGCTTCAATGGGATGGATGGCGAGTACATGATCGTCACCTACGATACCACCTTCAGCCGGCTTCAAGGCGGTTATGAAAAGGTCGTCCTCAAGTTCGAAGACGGCAAATGGCGCGGCGCTTATTACGAAGCGGGCCCGAAGCCGTCGGGCCAAGCGTCAGACCAACCGTTGCCGGATGTCCAGACTGAAGTCGAGTCGGTTAAAACCCAGCACCCGCAGCAGTAGGAGAGCGGCGTTCAGCCCAGCAAATCAACGCTGATTTCGTAACGAAGAAACGGCGTGATCAGATAGACCCCGCCGAACGATTCCAGCGCCACGTCGCGGATCTCCTTGGCCACTTCGAGACCGATCCGGGTTGCCGCCTGGTCGTCGGCGCAATGACGCAGCCGTTCGCGCAGCGGTTCGGCGATTTTAATTCCGGGAACCTCGTTGTGCAAAAACTCGGCATTGCGCGAACTCAACAGCGGCATGACACCGAGAAACACCGGCACCCCCAGGGGCTTGAGGCGGGCCGCCGTGTTCCGGGCCAGCCCGACGTCGAAGACCGGCTGCGTCATCACGTATTGCGCCCCGGCGGCCAGCTTGCTTTCGAGCTTCCTCAGTTGCGATTCGAAATTGAGCGCGTTCGGGTTGAAGGCGCAGCCGATGATGAATTTCGTCCGGCCCTGCAAGTCCCGCCCGACCGCGTTCACCCCGCGATTCATCCCGGCCAGCAGTTTGATCAGCCCCAGCGAATTGACATCGTAGACTGAGGTTGCGCCCGGATGGTCGCCCACTCTCGCGGGATCGCCGGTCAGGGCCAACACGTGGCGAAAGCCGAGCGTGCCCATCCCCATGATCTCCGATTGCAGGCCGATCAGGTTGCGGTCGCGACAGGCCAGGTGCAGCAACGCCGTGATGCCCACTTCCTGGCGCAGGCGGATGGCCGCCGCCACGTTGCTTACGCGCAAAATGGCCAGCGAGTTATCGGCCAGCGTAATCGCCGTCGCGCCCGCCTCACGGAGCGCTTTCGCCCCGGCGAGAAACTTGTCCATCGACAAGCCCTTGGGGGAATCGAGCTCGACGACCGACACCTGTTGTTTTTTGAGCAGATCGAGAATTGAGACCTCTTCCTCCGGCAGCGGCGCCGCGACCGCCGACCCAACCGCCTCCACCTGGCGCCTGGGTGTCACGGAACTTTTCTTCACGCGCACCGGTTTCAGCTCCCGCACAACCGACGCCATGGCCGCGATGTGCTCCGGGCGCGTGCCGTAATCGCCGCCGACCAGCCGCGCGCCTTCCTCCACCCATTGCGGGACCATGGCGGCGAAATATTCGGCGCCGGCGGCATAGTTGAACCTGCCCTCGTAAAATTCGGGCTTTCCGGCGCTCGGAAAAACCGAAATCAGGTCTCCTTCCTGCACGCTCAATTTCGAGAGCAGGTGAAGGCAGGCCTGGGGTCCGCAGGTGCCGTTGATGCCCACGATATCAGCACCCGCATCCCGCAAAATCTTCACCGCTTCCGGGAGGGACTGTCCCGAAATGAGCCGCCCCTCCTCGCTCACCGCCAGGGAAGCCGCCACGGGGATGTCGGTCAGACTCTGAAAGACCCCGAGCGCCAGAAGCAACTCGTCGAGTGCGGCAAAAGTTTCCAGGAAAATCAGGTCGCAACCACCGTCCAGCAACGCCCCGATCTGCTCCCGGAACAGCACCTTGCGATCGTCGGTCGAATATTCGCCGTCGGCGGGACGGAGCGACAGCGGCCCCACCGAGCCTCCGATGAAAACATCGCGTCCCCGGAGCGCCTCACGCGCGACCTGGGCGGCGCGCCGGTTGATTTCGCCCACCTTGTCATCGAGGCCGAAATGGGCCAGCCGGATGCGATTCGCGCCAAAGCTGTTCGTCTCGATCACCTGCGCCCCGGCGTCGGCATATTCCCGGTAAACGCGCGTCACCATTTCGGGCTGGGTCAGGTTCAGCTCCTCCAGGCAATGGTTGAGGGGCGCGCCCAGTTCGTAAAGGTACGTACCGGTCGCACCGTCGCCAAGTACGACGCGTTCTTGCAAGAGTTCGAGGAGATTTGCCATGGGGGGGTTCACCTGCCAATATCGACCTTATAGCCGGTGACCCGCTTTAGGCACTGTGAAAATGCTGTCACACGGGATGAGTCTCCCTCGCGATGACAGGTAATCTTTTATGAATCGACGAAAAAACGGCCCCAAACTCACCGACAACAAGGCAATCAACGACGCCATCCTCGAACTCGTGGCCAAGTGGCACGCGCCGGAGTTCACCGACGATTTTGCCGAAATGGTCGCCTCGCTCTACCGCCTTTCGCAGCAGGACCCCAATTCGAGTGACATGGTCCTCTTCAAGCGTTCCCTGGCCGAACTGCGCTACGCCCAGGGCGTCTTCGCGCCTTACCGCTCGATCAAAAAGGTCTGCGTTTTCGGCTCGGCCCGCATCCGCCCACCCTCGAAAATATTTAC
>JAJSLI010000020.1 GCA_021272315.1 Methylacidiphilales bacterium
GTACCGACTACCTCAACGCCGATTTGATATGCGTCCTCGCCATAATCACCCTCTGACCCCCATCCGATGACACTTCATTTTTATGCTCCTACCCCGACCCCCGTCCCCTGTCACTTGGCCAGTAAGGTCTGACCCCTTTACTTGCACGATTACCACCTTTTTTCGAGCGCGGCTGATGCGCTGGGAAAAAGGTGGTAAGGAGTGGCAGTAAGGGCAGGCAACGGAGGTCTGATCGCGCAGTTCTGGCGACCTCTTTGCGTTATTTGGACGCCGGCGCGGCGGCGATCAACGCCTTGACATCATAATCTCTACTTTTTGGGAAACGGTGGAAGTACAAATGGCGCTGACGTACATTCAAATACTTGGTTTGTGCCAGGTATTTGACCCGCCACAATCGCAATTAACGTGTCTCCTGGTTTGTAGCCGCATGCCTTCAAATAACTAACAGTTGTGTACGATCGGTCGACCAATTCCACCTCATCGCCGGGATTAAATATTGATCCCGATTCCTTGATTGTGTCTGATAGGAGTGTATTTTTACGATTATTATCATTAAGACCTACTTTTTCTAGACAAAATATATCAATTCTATTGTTTACTATATAGGAACTATTCGATATGTTTTTAACATCAACTGGAATACATATACCGCCGCCCATGATGACGTCTGAGAACGTGATTTTTTCAATAACAGGAATCACAGAAAAAAAAGTCTGATTTCCCAAGTCCACCCACGGCGACTTAGCTAAGTTATCGGGCACAAAAAACGGCTCCGAGTCCGTTTGAAAACGCTCGTTTGTATCGACAACGTATCCGTTAATTTCGCCAAAAAGTTTCTTTCCCTTGGACTTTAAGAACGAAAACGTTTCTACTGAATAGTTAGTGTCTATTATTTCAGTTTGACCTGGCTTCAAAAGCTGGAAAGCAGGTATCGGTCCCCAGCTTGGTGGCGGCCCTCCTGTGCGAAATTCCTCAATAGGCACATTTCTGGAATTATCTTCAGTCATCAGTTCTAAATGATGCTTGATCATTACCTCTTTCGCACAAACATTTGTCACCTTAAACGATATTATTCCGTGCATGTTAGTAGGGACATCCTGTTTCAAGACTGGCGTAAGCGTAATGTATGTTTGCTGACCTAAAGCAAGTGAGTTAGCGGCGAGGAAAAGGTTAAACAGGATTACTGCCACCAATAACTTATATGAAACTCCTAATATTGGCTCGTTTTTATTTTTCATATAATGTCTTTCTATTGATTACTTAGTACTCATTCAGTACTCGTTCCGTCCCAATTGGGTTCGATTGTAGGGATCGTTACTGAGGTGGAATTCTTCGTGTGAGGGTATGTAAAGGGGTCAGACCGCACTATTGACACCAAGTTGCTGTGAAAACGGGGGCAGGTATCGTTTTCGTGTCAAAAACCATAGCTGTCCCTGTTCACTCCGGCATCTTATCTTGGTTCCCTTGGGCTTTTTAGGGGGCTTGGTCCGCCTCGCGGTTTCTCCAGTCGGGCAATTCCTCAAATTCAAGCCCGGTCTGGTTGACGGTCGCCTCTTTAATCAGGAACCGGGCATACTTGGGAAGGAGCGTCGGCACCACGGCCTCAAGATTTTTCCTGAATCTTTCATCGAGAGAGGCGACGACGGCAAGTTCTTCGCGGGATGACTCGATGAACTCAATTTCGTCGAGGCCCCGCTGCACGGCGCTGGCGATGGCAAATTTTGCGTGTTGTTCAAGAAACTTCGCGGCGTCCGCGCGCGAGTAGTTTCTGACATCCTTGCCGTTGCTTCTCACGCACCAGGAGCCTCCCGCCATGATTTCATCGTTGCAGAGGATGCGGAGTTCGAGCAGCCGATAGAGGTTGTCCGGGGCGTTCGATTCTTCGCAGGCCAAAAGAACAAACGTGATGGGGTAGACTGCCTTGACTCGATAAAGGTGAAACCATTGAGTCTGGTCTGGGGAGACCTGAAGCATGTTTCAGAGGTAGCAGGCGGATGTCGTCAACGCCAGCATTTTCGATCCACGCTCACCCGTGGTTCTCTTGCGGTTCGCCGGAGCCATCTTTTTTTCCATCGAGCGCGGAAATTTCTGAATCTTATTTGGAACCGGGAAGCTGCCGTGCCGAAGCCTGCGCTTTGGCCAGATTGTTTTGCGCTTCGCTATCGTAGGGGTTTGATCGCAGTGCCTCTTGGAACTGGACAATCGCCTCGTTCACTTGTCCCTTTTGGGCAAGTGCGATACCCAGATTGTTGTGGGCTTCGGCAAAATCAGGATCGATCTTCAGGGTTTCCTGGAACTGAGCCATCGCCTGATCCACCCGCCCCTTTTGCAAGAGAACATTGCCAAGGTTGTAGTGGGCCTCGGCATAGCCGGGTTTTATTTCCAAGGCTTCCTGGTACTGTGTCATTGCCTCGTTCGCTTGTCCCTTTTTCAAGAGCGCATTACCAAGGTTATTGTGTGCCTCGGCTATGGTAGGATTGATTTCCACGGCCTTTTGGTCCTGGGCTATCGCCTCGTCCACCCGCCCTTTTTGCAGGAGAACATAGCCCAGAGTGTAGTGGGCGCGCGCATTGCCGGGGTGCAGATCCAGCGCCTGTTGCCACAGCACGATTTCCGAGTGGTAGTCTCCGTTGCGCTCGAAGGTGAGTATGCCGCACAAAATGGCCAGCGCCGCCGCCGGGACCAGGCTTAAGCGGCCCAGCCAAGTGTACAAACCGAGCACCATCAGCGCCACCGGCGCCGCCAACGGCAAATAGAGCCGGTGTTCCGCCATGGGCGATAGCGCCACCGGGATGACGCTCGATGTCGGCGCCAGGATGAGGAAGAACCACGCCCCGGCAAAACCGATCACGGGACGGCGCAGCAAGGCGAGGACCGTGACCGTCAAAAGAATCGCCAGAATCAATCCTTGGGGTAGCACCTGCCACGGATCGCCCACCCTATCGAATCCATAATCGATCACCAGCGGATGCGGCCAGAACACGAGTTCCAGGTAATGGACGATGACACCGCATTCGGTTAGCGCGTAACTCCACGGCGTCACCCCGTGCCCGAAGCCGACCTCGCGCTTGCCGACATCGAGAAACGCATAAGCCAGCACCACCCACGAGGCGGCCAGTGCGAGGTAAAGCCGCCCGCGCTGTCGCCACGCTTCCCGAAAGCTGCCGGCTATGAACGTCCGGTCATAGAGCAGAACCAACAGCGGAGCTGTCGCCATCACTTCCTTGGTCGCCATGCCCAAAAAACACGCGCCCACGCAAATGACCGTCCAGCGCCGCCGCTTTTGGGTCGCCCCGGCGGCCCGGATGAACGCATAGAGGGTCAGCAGATAAAAAAGTCCCATCAACGACTCGGCCCGTTGGGAAATGTAAGTCACCGCCTCGGTCTGGAGCGGGTGGAGCGTCCAGAGCAGTGCGATGGCCAGCGCCAGCGGCCACGCGTCGGCGCCAAATTTTTCACGCAGGACTGGTTGCAACAGCGTGCGCCGCACCACGCCGACGAGAGTCAATCCGGCCAAAAGATGAATCGCCAAATTGACCGCGTGATAACCCCAGGCCGTGAATCCCCCGGCGGCATAATTGAGGGCGAAGCTCAGGTTGAGGATCGGACGGCCGCCGACGGTCAACTCGCCCGGAGGCAGGAACGGCGCCCAGGGAGGCCAGAGATGCCGGATGCTTGGGTTGGCCTGGATGGCGCGGGAATCGTCAAAGAAGAATGGGCCTGAAAAGCTGTTGGCATAAGCGCCGAGTAGGGCCAGCACGAGCAGGCCAACCGCCCAAGACGGCGTTTTTGAATCAACCCCGTCCGGGGAAGGCATTTTTCGCAAGTTTGTCTCGCGCACGGATGCGGTCGATGCTGGCACAAAACCGGTGCGATGGGATCAAAAATCAACCACTGCGGTCATTTGCCGGAAGCGCAAGCTTTCGTCCGATTCAGACAAGTTGACAGCAGGTTCCTTTGGATGCGGTGGGCGCCCCTAACCGCCGTCTCAAGCGTTTTACCCCCCAGAGCAAAACGAGTCCAAAACCCAGCAGCAGCGGGGCGGGTGGCTCCGGCACGGCGGTTATGTCCGCTTCGATCTGCGGCTCGTAGGTATCCAACTGCACAAAACCGGAAAGGTTCTGGGTTTCGTCCTGGTTGTTGGTAAAGGTTCCCTTGACCTCATTGATCCCGGCGAGTTCCCATTGCCCGGTTGCGGCATTGTAGATGAAATCGCCGCCGCCCGAGTCACCGCTTACCAACTGGGCGTCGTTCGTGACGCTCTCGTTGCCATAGGTGGTCGTGCCGGTGTACGTGAAAAAATCGTTTGATACATAGTTGTGGCCGCCGGCGCTGACGGGGGTCGTATAATTGACCAACGTAACGGTATTGAGTCCCCAACTCTTGCTGCCTCCTCCATAACCGATCATCACAACCGAACTCCCCGTCGTTCCATAGGCGAAGGCCGTCGGATCGTTTGTGCTGATGGTCAGCGCGGGCAGGTCGAGCGTGGCCCCTGTGGTCGATGTCGTATCAACCTGAAAAAGGACCAGATCAACCTGATTGCTGGTGGCATAGATATCCTGGGTTGTGTTTGAAAGAACGTCATAGGTTTGGCCGTCCAGGGTGAGATTTCCCGCGCCGACATGCGCGGCGGTGAGCACCCAGCCGTCACCCAGGTAAGTGCCGCTGAGCCCGTTGACTTGGCCCACGTAATCCCACCCCGTGACGTTGGTTCCCTCCGGCTCACCGGCAGGCTGGGCCCAGCCGGTATCCCAATTTGGAACGTTGGTGCCGGTGGGCGCCGTGGTATTATAGGTCATGCCCGGTTCTATTTGCACGGCACGACCCGGGTTGGCAAAAGCCATCGCCAGGATAAGAACGAAGCCGATCTCTCGATTTAGCCTCACATACAGATACTATCGAAAAGCGGGAAAAGGTAAAGACGCGCAGGTATTCAAAGTTCGACTATTTATGAGACAGACTCTTGGCTAATCGGGCGGGAGGTTCTATCGTTGCTCTTTCACTTCCATGATCCGCCTTGCCGATTACGTCGCCCAAACTCTTGTTCAAAAGGGCTGCAACCAGGCCTTTCTCATCACCGGCGGACTGGCCATGCACCTTAACGATGCCTTTGGCCTTTGCCGGGAGATTACCTATACCTGCTGCCATCACGAACAGTCCTGCGCCATGGCCGCCGAGGGTTACGCGCGCATCGCCGGGAAGCCGGCGGTCGTTCACGTCACCGGCGGCCCCGGAGGCATCAACACGCTCAACGGCGTCTTCGGCGCGCACACCGATTCGATCCCGATGCTTGTCATTTCGGGCCAGGCCAAGCGGGAGACTTGTCTTTCCTCTTACGACATCCCCGCCTTGCGTCAGCTTGGTGACCAGGAAGTCGAGATCGTCCCGATGGTCAAGGGCATCACCAAATACGCCGTCTATGTCCGCGATCCGCAGAGCATCCGCTACCATCTCGAGCGGGCAATCCATCTTGCCACGCACGGACGTCCCGGCCCCTGCTGGCTCGACATCCCCGTCGATGTCCAGTCGGCCCAGATCGATTCGGAGAAGCTTCGTCCCTACGACCCGGCGGAAGACGCCATCCCCACCGACCGCGCTGAACTCGCCCGCGTCTGCGCCGATGTCCTCGACCGGATTGAAAAAGCCGCCCGGCCCGTCATCCTCGCCGGCAGCGGCATCCACCTCGCTCACGCGCTTGATCTCTTCGAGCGGGTTGCCGCGCGGCTCGGCGTCCCCGTGACCGCCGCCTGGACCGCGCCCGACGTCATCCCGACCGATCACCCGCTTTACTGCGGACGCCCCGGTACCGTTGGCGACCGCCCGGGCAATTTCACCGTCCAAAACTCCGACCTCGTTCTTGTGCTCGGCTCGCGTCTCAACATCCGTCAGGTCAGCTACACTTGGCAGAACTTCGCCCGTGCCGCCTACAAGATCCAAGTCGACATCGACCCCGCCGAACTCGATAAACCCACGGTGAAGCCCGACTTCGGCATCCGGGCCGATCTGAAGGATTTCCTCGAGGAACTCGAGCGGCAGGCCGTTGCCCGGCAATTCGACGCGACCAAGGCCGCCTCGTGGCTCGCCTGGTGCCGCGAACGGGTCTCCCGCTATCCGGCCGTTGTGCCCCGGCAGCGCGAGGGTCCGGCCATCAACCCGTACCACTTCATCGACCAGGTCATCCGCCGCCTTGGCAGCAATGACATTGTCGTCTGCGGCGACGCCACCGCCAGCGTCGTTTCTTTCCAGGTCGGTTTCATCAAGCGCGGCATGCGCATGTTCGCCAACTCGGGCAGCGCTTCGATGGGCTACGATATTCCCGCTTCCATCGGCGCGGCCATCGCGGGCGGGGGACGCCGCGTCGTCTGTTTCGCCGGGGACGGTAGCGCTCATTTTAATATTCAGGAGATCGAGACCATCCGGCTCCACCGGCTGCCGATCAAAATTTTTGTCCTCAACAACGACGGCTATCTTTCCATGCGCCTGACCCAGGGCGGGTTTTTCAAGGGCAACTTCATCGGCGAGGGCCGCCGCAGCGGGGTCTCCTTTCCCGACTACGCGAAGGTCGCCGCCGCCTACGGCCTGCCCGCCATCCGGCTTGAGGAAGCCGACTTTGGTCCGCGGCTCGACAAGTTCCTCGCGCTGGAGGGACCGGCGTTGTGCGAAGTGGTTCTCGATCCGAAGCAGGAGTTCGAGCCGAAGCTCACCTCGCGCCGGCTTCCCGACGGGCAGATGGTGACTTCCCCGCTCGAAGACATGGCGCCGTTTCTTTCGCGGGAGGAACTGGCGGAAAACATGCTGATCCCGCCGCTTTAACTTGTGTTTTTAAATCAGGAAAGATGAAGGAGAGCAGTCTTTTATCATTATGCAGATTAAATCCAAGCCTATGTGTTGGCGTGTATCACTAACGGTTATTTTAGCGTGGATTTTGACCCTTCCGTTGTCTTTTGCCAATTTGGAGCTAACTCTCCAGCAGAGGTATCTTGAAATCTTCCTTAAACTAAACGACGGAGAGCAGCTTGAAAGGCAACGCGATTACCGCGGCGCTCTGAAGGAGTTTGAGGATTGCTACGCCAAATTAGCAAAGATTTACGAGGAGGATCCAGACTGGGAACCGGCGCTAATCTTCAAGCGGATGGACGATTGCAAAAGCAAAATCCTCGAATTGCAATCCATGGCGGCCGCCCAACCACCCGAGGCACCGATCCCCGGTGCTTTATCTCCGGCTCAAGCAATGAATTCTACTAATGACTTTGTTTTTACAACTTTCACAAAGAAAGTGCAGGCGAGCTACCCATGGAGAAAGGATATAGTAACGACGGAGTTTTGGATCGGCGAACCGGGGTCGACAGCTTCCAGCGCTTGGGATAAAGATTGGGTGTCGAGTAACAATGGCGCCGATTCGCCGACCGACCGGCTTGGTTACCTTCCCGCCGCCCACGCGCCCACGGTCAATCCGTTCTACGTCGCCCTACCGTTCAACGATCTGGCTTACCCCGACAAGGCACGCCGCTGGCTGCCCGAGGGATGGGAGCGCCAGCCCCGGGATGGCAAACAAGTTTCCGTCTGCAAGGATCGCTGGGTTGAGATCAAGAATGAGAAGGGTAATATTTGCTATGCACAGTGGGAGGATGTCGGTCCCTTGCGTAACGATCATGCGGAATATGTCTTTGGCGATGAACGTCCCGGTCCCGATGCCTATGCCGGGCTTAATGTGTCTCCAGCTGTGGCCAAATACCTCCACATTGACCTGGAGGGGAAAAACCAGAAAACCTCGTGGCGTTTTGTGGATGCGGAGGATGTGCCGCCCGGTTACTGGCTGAAATATGACGAAGAAGCCGTGATCTTTGCCGCCATGCACCACCCGCACCTGCAAGGGATCAATACCAGTGCCCCATAAAACAGTAGAGATGGCTCATCCTATTCTGGCATTTATATCTCAATTCATAAATAAGGTCTGCAAGGGTGAATTGGCCGATGGAGCATTTTTGAAGCGCGAAAATTCTGATAACGCGAGGGATGATCAACAGGATTTGAACATCGCATGGCTGCAAGGACAGCAAGCAAGATCACATAAGTAGATTGCTATTTGCCGGGGAAATGCAGTAAATACCTTCGATGAGTAAAACACGAATAATCGAAATCGAAGGCCTGACGCTGGCCATCACGAAACTGAGCGCTGCTGGAAAATCCGCAAAGGACATCCATAATTACTTTGAATGTGAACGGTTGCTTGCGGGAGAAACATTCCCGCTCGATAATCCCGTTCTCGCAAAACGTGGCCGCAAGAAAGCGGGAGCAAAAGCCAGGGGCAAACGAACGGTCAAGGGAGCAATTGGGGAGTTTATCTTGAAATTGCTTTCCAAGAAGGGGGACGATGGAGCCCACGTCAACGAAATCGCGAAGGCCCTCAAAAGCAAGCCGGCCAATGTCGTGGCGTGGTTCTACGGCACGGGCAAAAAGGTAAAAGGCATCAGGAGAGTTAAGCCGAATACTTTTGCTTATAAGGGTAAGTAACGGGACGAAAAGTCGTTCTGTTGAGATCGTACCCGCGCAACGGATAGATAATATATAGAAGCCATGTTGGGTATTCTGCATAACGATTCCCGTTCCCGCGTCGCTCGAGGCGAAAGATTGCCCAATGCGACACTCAGCCTGTTTTCGCAATTCCTGCGTTCTCCGCGCTCTGTCGGCTCGGTTTTGCCGAGTTCGCGTGGGCTGGCGAAGCTGATGGTCGAACCCGTGGACTTTACGTCGCCCTTGACGATTATCGAATTCGGTCCCGGCACCGGAACCATAACGTCATGCATCGCCGAACGTTTGCGGCCCCAATCGCGATATATTGGAATCGAGACCAATAAAAAATTTTTCGAAGATGTATCGATCCAATTTCCCAACCTGCATTTCGTCAACCGCAGCGCGGTCGAGATAGAGCCGATTCTCCAGTCCTTCAACATCAAATCCGTCAACGCGATCCTCAGCGGCATCCCCTGGGCCTCATTGCCCGCCGGGCTGCAACCGGAGATTTTGGACGGCGCCGTGCGAAGCCTGCATCCCGGCGGTGTATTTGTCACTTTCGCCTATGTATCAGGCTTGCTGCTGCCCGCCGCGCAAACGCTGCGCCGCCAATTGAAGGCCCGGTTTTCCAACGTGCAGACATCCCGCGTGATCTGGAATAATTTTCCTCCCGCGTTTACCTACGTCTGCCAACGCTGAGAAGTGATTTTTATGCCGAAGCGTCACGGGGTTGATGCGGCGAGGCTGGCGGAGAGTTCGTCGCAAGCGGCGATGACGTCGTCGGGATGGATGTCATCCATGGAACGATGCTTGATCTGCTCGTAGCGGTGCGGGGTGTCGGGCGGTGGAACGTAGCCGCGGCTGGTGACGATGCGGTAGGGGACCTGCCACGGATACCAGTGGTCTTCGACCGAGGGGCCGAAGAGCGCGACCACGGGGCAGCCGCAGGCAGCGGCAAGATGCATGGTCGCGGTATCGAGGCCGACATAAAGCTTGGCGCGATAAAGGAGGTCGGCGATTTGGGGCCAGGATGCCTTCCCGAGAGTGCCGAGTATGCCGGGGCCGAGCTCTTTTTGGAGCCACTCGACTTGTTCGATCTCGTGCGGAGCCGGGCCGCACGCGGCGACGACATGAGCAAAGCGGTCGAGGAGACGCCGGCAAACCTCGCGCCAGCTTTCGCGGTTCCAGCACTTGAAGCCCTGGCGTCCACCAACCTGGACCACGACAAACTCCTTGAGATCGCGGCCCGGTTTCCAGACGCGGGTGAACGCACGGTCGAAACGCATCGGCGGGATAGGGCGGAGAAGGTCGATAAATTCGGCGACGGAGTAGAAGTCTTTCTGGATGCGGTGGCATTGTTCCCAGTCAAAAGTCGAGATGCCGGTAAAGCGACGAAGTTCAAAGGGCTTGAGGGGGGAGGAAGGCTTGACCGAATAGAGCCGCTTGGTCCAGGAACAGATCGCGAAAAGACGGGCGCGATGGCCGTCACCAAGCTCGAAAACGTAATCGAAACGGACAAGCCTCAGGCGCAGCAGGACGAGGAGATCGAGCCAGAAATCAAGGAAGGAGCGCTCCTTTTTTTCCACCGGCGCGAGAGTGAGAACATGGTCGATTTCCGGGCAGCCTTCGAGAATGCCGGCGCAACCGCGCCGGACGAGAACCCAAATTTGCGCGCCGGGGTGGGCTTTACGGGCCGCGGTAAGGGTGGGGGTGAGGATCAGGGAATCGCCGATGTGCTTCGGCTTGATGAAGAGGATGCGCATGCAGGAACTCGCGCTTATATTTATCTTGGGCGAGAGGTGAAGGCAACAGGGAAGGGTGCTGCGCACGGCGGAAGGATCACGTATTTAACCAGGCAACCGTCGCCCGGTTTTTCCAGAAGCTACGGAATCCGCCACGGCGCGGCCTTGCTCTATGTTGCCCTGCTAAAAGCGGCAATTGGCGAGCCCATTTTTGTCGAGGTAATGCTGGTGGTATTCCTCGGCGCGCCAGAAGTCGGTGGCCGGCACGATCTGGGTGACAATCGGGTGGCTGAAGCGGTGGGAGGCTTCGAGGCGCGACTTGGAGGCCTCGGCGGCCGTTTTCTGCTCGGGTGAGTAGTAGAAGACGACGGAACGGTATTGGGTGCCGACATCGGGGCCCTGGCGGTTGGGGGTAGTGGGATCGTGGTTGGCCCAGAAGACATCGAGGAGCTGGTCGTAGGAGACTTTGGCGGGATCGTAAATGACGAGGACGGTTTCGGCGTGGCCGGTCTGGTCGGTGCAGACGTCTTCGTAGGTGGGACTTTTCATCGTGCCGCCCATGAATCCAACGATGGTGTCGGTGACACCGGGGATTTTCTCGAATGTTTCCTGCGAGCCCCAGAAGCAGCCTGCGGCGAAGGCGGCCTCGGCGAGCGGCTTTACTTTCTCAGGGACTTCCTGGCCCTTGAGAACAAAGGTGAAGGCGGCGGAGTTCATGCAATAGCGCAGGCCGGTGGGCGCGGGGCCGTCGTCGAAGACGTGGCCTAGATGGGCGTCGCAACGGGCGCAGCGGACTTCTGTGCGCTGCATGCCGAAACTGTTGTCGGAGAGGGTAACAATGTTTTCCGGTGCGATGGGCTGGAAAAAACTGGGCCAGCCAGTGCCCGAGTCAAACTTGGCGTCGGAGACGAAGAGAGGAAGATTGCAGCAGACGCAATGGTAAACGCCGTCCTTGTGATTGTCGTAGAAAATGCCGCAGAAGGCGGTTTCAGTGCCCTCGGCCCGGGTCACGTTGTATTGATCGGCGGTGAGTTGCTTGCGCCAATCGGCGTCGCTCTTGACGACTTTGGCCATCAAGACCGGTGCGGTGAGTTTGCCGTCGGGACCGAAGACGCGGACTTTGACATAACCGCTGCTTTCGGCAGGAACGGTTGCGGCAGCCAAAGGACCGAGGCCGAAGGTGCGGACGAGAAGGGAGCCGCCGGCGAGGGCGAGGGCGCTTTGGCCCATCAGGATGAAGAAGCTTCTGCGGTTCATGATTGGAATTTGCGGACGGGTGGTGTCGAACGTCTTATTCTTGAATAAGAGGCGGGAAGAGACATTTTATTCCCGGTCAAGATGGCACGATAAGAGACCGAAGTAAAAGACCGGTTGCTGACGAACATTTCACTTGGATACGCGCCGGGGCGAAAATAGGCTCCAGCGCAGTGAAGCCCGATCCCCTGCAACATTCCCATGCGCCGGAATATGTGGCCGAGTTCCTCGGCACGGCTTGCATGGTCTTTTTTGGGTTGAGCGCGGTGGTTTTCGATTTTGGCGAGGGGATGCCGATGTCGCGCTGGGTGCCCGACTCGAGTCTGCGACTGCTGATCACAGGGCTGCTGTTCGCCGGTACGGGCTCGCTGGTGGCGATCTCACCCTTGGGGCGGCTGAGCGGCGCCCATATCAATCCGTCGGTCTCCCTGGCTTTTTGGCTGAACGGAAAGATGCACTTCCACGATTTTATCGGTTACGTCGTGGCGCAAATGCTGGGCGGGATGGCTGGTGCTGCTATGCTCGCCGGAGTGTGGAAGAAACATGCCGCGAGCGTCCACAACGGGATGACGCTGCCGGGCGCCGGATGGGCGCTTTGGCAGGTTTTCAGCGCGGAGGTGCTGTTGACCGCGTTGTTGGTTTTGTTGATTTTCATTTTTGTGAGCAGTCGACGGCTAATGCGCTGGACGCCGTTGATGACCTGGATCGTGGTGGCGATGATGGTGTGGCTGGAGGCGCCGGTTTCGGGAACGAGCCTGAATACGGCGCGGAGTTTTGGACCGGCGCTGGTCAGCGGTTCCTGGCACAATCAGTGGATTTATGCCATTGCCCCGCCGCTGGGCGGAATCGTGGGACTGGCGCTTTTTCGCCTGGTGACAAAGGAGGGACGGGAAGTGCTGACGGGAAAGCTTTTCCAAGCCCCGAATTACCGCAGTGTGTTCAAGTGTCCGCCTCAACCTGCCACCGAAACAAAATCATGAATACAGGCCCTGGGAATAAATTGGCGTGGCTGGCAATGGCGGGAGTTGTTGCGTTGGCGGTCGCAGCGAGTTCGATCGACGCGCAGACGGCTGGTTCCAAACAGGCAACGGAGCGCCTGCCGCTTTCGCCGGTGATCCTGGTGGAGCGTCCGGGCGTTGTGCGGGAATTTTCGGCGGACCCGCAACAGGTGGCGCAGATGGTGGATCATGCGTTGCTCAAACTGACCAGCGCCCAGGACATCGCGACGGCCTGGAAACGGCTGGGGATCACGCCGCAGGACGTGGTGGGAATCAAGATCACCACCGCAGGCGGGCCGGCGCTTTGCACGCACCAGCCACTGGTACAGGCGATTTGCGCCGGGCTGGAGTTGGCGGGCGTGCCGGCGTCCCAGATCATCATTTGGGATAAATTCCAAGACAAGATGCGTCCGGCGGGCTATGCCCTGCGGGCCTCCAGAGGTGCGTATCCCGCAATCGAGTCTGTAGTTCCAGCCAACTATTATGATCCGTCCGTTTTTTACCGAAACGATATGGCCGGCAACTTGATTTGGGGCGATTTCATGTTCAACCAGTCGCTCAATATGTACGATCCCGTCTCCAACCAGATCGTCTGTCGCTCCTACTTCACGAAATTCGTGACGCAAACCTGCACGAAGTTGATTAATGTGCCCGTTCTGACCGACAATCAGTTCGTGGGCATCAGCGGCTGCATGAGCAGCCTCGCACTCGGCAGCGTGGATAATAACCGGCGTTTCCAAGGGCCGCCCACCTACGGCACTCCCGCCATCGACGATATTCTCGATCGCGATTTCATCCGCCAAAAGGTGGTCGTGCACATCCTCGACGCGCTGGTGGCGCAATGCGCGGGGGGGCCGTCGTTCAACCCGCAATTCTGCGAATCTTGGGGGGCGCTTTATGTCGGGCGAGATCCCGTGGCGATCGATTCGCTGGTCCTGCCGAAGCTGGAACAAATGCGCCGGACGATGAACGTGCCGCCGATCGGCAACACGGCGAATTACATCCAGATGGCCAACTTTTACAGTCTTGGCACCACAGACCGGCGGCGAATCCAATTGGTGAGGATTCCGTAGAGGTTGTCCGAAAATTGTCCACTTTTCCCAGTTGCCTTGGGAATTCACTTGCTAAGGCTATTTCATTGCCGGTCCGGATGGACGGTGGCGGCTTGAATCGGCACGAAATGGAAGTTTACCGGAATAGTTGTGACGTGGCGTTAATAAAAATAGAGAGGCTACGTCGCAAGCGGCACGGTGAAATGGAAGGAGGAACCCTTGCCAGGAGTCGATTCGACCCAGATACGACCACCGTTTTTTTCAACCATCTCCCGGCAGAGTGGGAGGCCGAGCCCGGTGCCTTTTTCGCCTTTGGTGCCGAAGGTGGGTTTGTTGCGGCCGAGGTGAAAGAGGCTGACGATGCGTTCGGGCGGGATGCCATGGCCGGAATCGGTAACGGTTATGATGAGTTCACCATCTCCCTTTTGCGCGGAAATGCGAATGGTCCCGCCGGCCGGAGTGAACTTGACCGCATTGCTCAGAAGATTGCGCAGGACGGTGTCGTTCATACGGCTGTCGCAATGAATTTCAACGGGGTCGATAACGTCATTGACGATGGTGATGTTCTTGGCGCGCGCCGCCACACCAATAAGAGTCGCGGCAAATTTGACCTCCTGGATGATGGAGACGCGGGCGGGTTCGGGATCGACCTTGCCGAGTTGCATCTGCGCCCAGCTGAGGAGATCGAGGAGGAGTTCTCCAACCTGCCGGGCGACATCGCGAACGTCATGCGCGGTCTCCCGCAGCTCTTGCCCGGCATCCTTCGGGATCGTAGCGACCATCTCCTCGCTGAGGCTGAGGAGGCCGCTCATCGGATTTTTGAGGTCGTGCGCGAGGATAGAGAAAAAGACGTCTTTGCCGGCGTTGATTTCGCGCAATTCCTCTTCGGCTTTCTGGCGGACGGCGATTTCGGCCTCGAGTTCGCGTTGGAGGCGGCGGATGGAGATATGATTTCTGACGCGCGCGTTGACTTCCTCGCGCTGGAGGGGTTTGACGACGTAATCAACGGCGCCGACGGAAAAACCCCGGAGGATGTAGGAAGTGTCGGAGATGGCGGTCATGAAGATGACCGGAATGTTGCTGGTTGCCGGGGTGGCCTTGAGCCGTTGGCAGGTCTCAAATCCGTCGAGGCCGGGCATCATCACGTCGAGGAGGATGAGGTCGGGCTTGCCATACTGGGCCTGCTCAATGGCCCCGGCTCCGTCCTCGGCGACGAGTACGCGATAGCCCTGGCCGGAAAGGTACTCGAAGAGGACGTTGAGATTTGTCTTGTTGTCGTCGGCAATGAGGATGGTGGGGGCTGGGGGCGTGGCGTTCATACGGAATTGGACCCCGGGTCGGTGTGTTCATCGATCAACTGGCGTATTTGCCGGATACGGAAGCCGTCGCATAGTTCACGGAGCCTGCTCTGGAAGGGTCGATAGGCGGCCTCGGTTGCCGCGAGTTTTTCTGCGGCGGCGGCCAGGCTGAGGAGATCACCCTGGCGGGCGAGGTCGGCAAAGAGCACCGCTTCCGCGTGGGGCAGCGGAGGCGAGGTGGCGGCGGTATTTTCCGGGAACTCGTCGGCCAAGCCGAAAGTGTCTTCGGTTGCGATCCAGTCGATGGCGAGATGTCGCTGGAGACAGTCGATCAGCTTCGCGTAATCGACCGGTTTGAAGAGAAAATCGGGGCAGCCGAGTATGCGGCATCGTTTGATCTCATCCTCGCCGACGCTGGCAGAAACGGGAATGATGGGCAAATTCTTGAAGGCGTCGATCTGGCGGGTGTACTGGATGAACTGGACGCCATCAATGATGGGCATGGCGATGTCGGTCAGGACGAGATCGGGGTGTTCCTTTGGAAGGAGATCAAGGGCGATGCGTCCGTTGTCGGCCTCGACGAGATGAAAGTCGAGGGGCGCGAGCATGTCGATGACGACGGCGCGGTTGGCGGGAATGTCATCAATAACGAGGATTTTCCGGCGGGGGCCGGTATATCCGGTGATGCGTGAAGGAGCCTTCGATTCCCGGGGTGGCGGGAGATTGGAGGTGCTGGCGGTGAGTTCAAGATCGAAGGAGAATGTGCTGCCTTTGCCAAATTCGCTTTCAACGGTGATCGTGCCACCCATCAGTTGGACCAGGCGCTGGCTTAGGGCGAGACCGAGGCCGGTTCCCTCGGCATTGCGCGCGGCGTCGGCGACCTGGCTGAAAGGCTTGAAGAGAAGCTTGATTTTGCCCGGCGCGATGCCGATGCCGGTGTCGCTGATGGCAAAACGAATTTTCCCCTCGTGGGGGAAGACACGGAAGCGGACACCTCCCCGGTCGGTGAATTTCACGGCGTTGCCGAGCAGGTTGATGATGACCTGGCGCAGGCGCTTTTCATCGGCCCGGACGGCTTCAGGCAGGCTGGGGGAGAGATCGACGTCAAAGGCGATGCCCTTCTGTTCGGCGCGAATCTGGAACATGTCGATCGGGCCGCGGAGGAATTCGCCAAAGAAGATGTCGGAGGGGACAATCTCAATCCGGCGGGCCTCGATCTTGGCAAAGTCGAGAATATCGTTGATGAGCGTGAGCAGATGTTCGCCGGACTGCTGGATGACCCGCATGCCGGAGAGTACCTTGGCGGGAAGCGCCGGCAGGTTTCCCAGAATCTGGGCGTAGCCGAGGATGCCGTTGAGGGGCGTGCGCAGTTCGTGGCTCATATTGGCGAGGAACTCGCTCTTGGCGTGATTGGCCCGCTCGGCCTCGATGGTCTTGGCTTTGAGGTCCATCGTGCGTTCGGCGACCTTTTGTTCGAGGAGGGCATTGGTCTGGCGGAGATTCTCCGTTGCTTCCTGAACACGGTCGGCCATGCCATCGAACGCGTGGCCGAGGTAGCCAAATTCATCTCGCCTTTGGTCGAGCCGGGCCCGAGCGGAGAGATCGCCCTCCTCGATTTTACGCGCGGCCCGGGTCAGGACGCTGAGCGGACGGTTGAGCGACTGGGCGGCGGCGCTGGCCCCGGCGGCCAGTAGTACGACGAGAATAACGCCCCCGATAAACATTCCCTGAAGAAGGCGGGTGGTGGGGGCGAAGATTTCACCGGTGTCGATTTTCACCACTAATCCCCAGCCCAGCGAGGGGAGATAACGCGAAACGGCCAGAACGGAACTGGCTCGGTAATCGGTCGTGACCGCTTGCGTCCGGACGCCTTCCACGGCGTCCTTAATCGCCGGGGGCGCCTGGCTGGCGGGGAAGCTGAGGTGGAAGGCGGCATCGGGAGCGTGGCGGAGCGGAGCGACGATCATAATGCGGTCTCCCTCGGTTTGGGCGATGAGGGTCTCCCCGGTCTGGCCGAGGCCGATGTAGTCGTTGACCACGCGATAGATTTTCTCATTGTGAAGTCGCGCGGCGACGACACCGGAGATAGCCCCGCTTGGGCTGAAAATCGGTGCTGCGACGTAAACGGCGGGTGCGTTCGTCGCGGGATCGAAGGTGTAATCGGAAATTTCCGCGCTCATGAGCGTACGAGTGAGATCGATGGTACGGAGCAGGCCGGGGGTCGGGGCGTCGCTGGCATTTTGCGTGAAGAGGAGTTTTCCGCTCTGGGAAAAGAGGTAGAGATTGCGGTAGCCGCCAATATTGCGGAGGAAGGCGAGAAGCGATTCGCGTTCGGAGGCCGGCTTGCTTTCGTCGACGAGGTCCGGCATGTAGGGCTGGGCGGCGAGAAACTGGATTTGCGCGAGTTCGTCGCGGGCGTAGGCTTCGATTTTCCCCGCGCGGTCGGCGGCAATGTTGGCGAGGTTCTCCACCGCCTGTGTGCGGATTTGTTGAAGCGCGAAATAGCTTAGAGCCGTGCCGCCGATCACGAGTACCGGCAGCGAAACCAACAGGAACCGCCAGAAGAGCTGGGCTGAGAGACGCCGTTGTCGATGAAGAGAAAAGGGGAGCATGGTTTGCTGAGTTTCAGTTGGCCGGTGCGGCCCAATGACCGCCCCAGCCGTTTTGCAGGTCGGCAAGGAACCGTTGCCAGTCGGCGGGTGTGCGGGAGAGGGGGAAGGGTTGCGGACGGACTGGGCGGTGGGAATCCCAGACAATGTCGAATTGGCCGTCGGCGCGAATGCGCCCAACGCGAACGGGACGCCAGGCGTGCTGAGTCTCGGGATCGATGAGGATGACCCCTTCCGGAGCGGCCATGCTTTGATCCAGGATGGTTTTGCGGACGGCATCGGTATTTTCTGTTCCGGCGTCCTCGACCGCCTGAGCCCAGAGCTTGACCGCACAGTAGGCTGCTTCCATCGGATCGGAGACGACCCGGTTGGCGCCATAGCCCTGTCGGAAAGCAGCGACAAGGGCCGCATTACGTGGGCCAGGCAACGTCTGAAAATAATTCCAGACGGCATAGTCTCCCACGCAGGTGGAGGGGTTGAGCGAAGGCAGTTCGCTTTCGCCGATGCTGAAGGAGATGGTCGGAATCGTCGCCGGCGAGATGCCCGCCGCGCGCAAGGCGCGGAAGAAGGCGACATTTGTGTCGCCGTTGATGGTGTTGAGTATGACGTCGGGATGGGCGGCCACAATGCGGGCGACGATGGGTCCAACGGTTGTTCCTCCGAGCGGAATGTAGTCTTGGCTGAGGATTTGTCCGCCGAGGGCCCGGACCTGGTCGCCGATCACGGCGTTGGCGGCGCGAGGAAAAACATAATCGGAACCGACAAGATAGAAACGGCGGGCCCTGAGATTGTCAAAAGCCCACTTCACCGCAGGTATAATCTGCTGGTTAGGTGCAGCGCCCAGATAGACGATGTTGGGCGATTGCTCCAAGCCCTCGTACTGGACGGGGTAGAATAGGAGGCCGCCGAGTTGCTCGAAAATCGGGCGCACGGTTTTGCGGCTGGCGGAGGTCCAACAGCCAAAAACGGCGCAGACTTTTTCGTCCGCCAGCAGCCGGTGCGATTCCTGCGCGAAGGTGGGCCAGTCGGAACGGCCGTCGGCGACGATGGGTTCGACGCGACGGCCACCCAGAAGGCCGCCGGAAGCATTGATTTCCTCGATGGCCAGCTCAGTCGCCTGCACAACCGGGGTCTCGCTAATGGACATGGTCCCCGTCAGGGAGTGCAGAATGCCGACACGAATTGGGGGGAGGGATTGCCGGTGCCAAAGCTGGCCGAGAATGAGGCAAATGACCGTTGACCCGGCGATTGCCAGGATCCATTGCCGGGAGCGTGTTGTCATCGATCCATCACCCCAAGTTCAATCTGTGGCAGCGATTTGAATGCCAATCTGTTGGGTTGGACGGAGGGAAAATTTGGAATTTTTGCACCTCGCGCAACCTGGACATGAATCGTAGGCAAACCTCCGGCAGAACCGCTCAAAATTCCAGACCGTTTTTATTCGATTCAATCCACCACGTTTATGATCACGATGGGGGTTTATCGAGCAAATTCGCCGGGCGGTCTTTCGGTATTGCCCAAGAGCAATTTATTTTCTCCTTTCGGAGGACGTTTTACCTGGGAATTCAACTCGCCTTGACCTGCGCGACAAGGGCGTTCAAGGAAGCTTTCGCGTCGCCGAAAAGCATCCGCGTATTGTCCTTGTAGAAGAGATGGTTTTCAATGCCTGCGAAACCTGTGGCCATCGAGCGTTTCATGACAATGACGGTTTTGGCGTGGTCGGCATCAATAATGGGCATGCCATAAATCGGGCTGCCTTTATCTTCGCGCGCGGCGGGATTGACCACGTCATTCGCGCCAATGACAAGGCAGACATCCACGCGGTCCATGGTGGGATTGATGGCTTCCATTTCGCAAAGCTGGTCGTAGGGAACATTCGCTTCGGCCAGCAAGACATTCATATGGCCGGGCATGCGTCCGGCCACGGGATGAATCGCAAAGCGCACTTCCACGCCGCGTTCGGCGAGTTCCTCGGAAAGTTCCTGCACCTGATGCTGCGCTTGCGCCACCGCCATGCCGTAACCGGGCACGATGACGACTTGTTGCGCATAGGCCAGCAACAACGCCGCTTCATCCGCCTGGATAGATTTGACCGTTTTACCCGCGAGATCACCCCCGGCCGCGCCTGTGCCGCCGGCGGAACCAAACGCGCCGAACAGAACATTCGAGACCGGACGGTTCATTGCCTTGCACATGAGCAAGGTGAGCAGGGTGCCGGATGAACCGACAAGCGTGCCTGCGACCACCATCGCAAGATTGTTGATTGCAAATCCGTCCGCTGCAACCGCGAGACCGGTGAAGGAATTCAACAGCGATATTACAACCGGCATGTCTGCGCCGCCGATGGGCATGACCATCGCCACGCCGAAGAACAGCGCCAGCAAAAACAAAACGATGAACGCTGTGAAGGTGCCGCCCTCGGAGGCATAAAAAGTCAGCCAGCCGCCCAGGCCGAGAATGACGAGCAGGACGAGTCCGTTTAATATATTCTGGCCGGGGAACGTGTACGGCTTTTCAAATTTCCCCTCCAGTTTCAGAAACGCGATAATACTGCCGGAAAATGAAAGCGATCCGATGAGCGTCGCAAAAAGCATGGAAACCGCGAGAAACGTCGTGATCTGGTTGTCCGGCCTGGTGAATTCCAGGCTCGCGACCAGCGCCGCGGCTCCGCCGCCCACCCCGTTGAAGAGCGCCACCATTTGCGGCATCGAAGTCATCTTCACGGAATACGCGCCAATTGCGCCGATGATCAAACCGATGACTATGCCGATGGCAATGAGCGTGTAGTTGATGCTCCAGGTTTGCGACCAGACATAATCGCCGGTCGGCTTATGCAGGGTCAGAAACGCTATCAGCATACCGCCAGCCGCCACCAGGTTGCCGAGGCGCGCCGTCTTCGGCGACGCCAGCAGCTTGATGCCGACGATGAATAATGCCGAGACCCCAATGATGATGTAGGCGTTGATAGGGCTCACTTCTTTGCTTTCTTGAACATTTGCAACATCCGGTCCGTGACCATGAAGCCGCCGAAGACGTTGGCGGAACCGAAAACGACCGCGATAAATCCCAGCGCCTGCTCCGGCAGCGTGGCCGCATCCGCCAGCACCAGGATGCCGCCGAACAAAATAATGCCGTGAATGGCGTTCGTGCCGGACATCAATGGCGTGTGCAGCATCGAGGGCACCTTGGAGATGACCTCAATGCCGACAAAAATGGCCAGAATAAAAATGAAAATAATATTGGAATCCATGGAATTTTAGCCGGGTTTGGCGGTGAGTTTTTCGTTCACGATCCTGCCTCCATGCGTGACGAGGCAGCTTTTGATGATTTCGTCGTCGGGTTTGAGCACGAAGGTTTTTTCCTTTTTATCCCAAAAGGCCTCGACCAGTGCCACGAGGTTGGCCGCATAAACCTGGCTGGCGTCCAACGGCACGCGTCCGGGCAGATTCGCAAGGCCGACGATTTTTACCCCGTTGCGGTCGATGACCTGGTCGTAGGCGACATCTTCAACGTTGCCACCGGTTTCCACCGCGAGGTCAACGACCACGCTGCCGGGCTTCATGGCGTTGAGCATTTCCTTGGTAACCAGAATCGGCGCTTTGCGTCCGAATACCTGCGCGGCGGTGATGACCACGTCGGAATCGCCGCAGGTTTTTTTCATCGCGTCGCGCTGTTTTTGGATCTGTTCCTCGGTCAACGCCTTCGCATAGCCGTCCTTCGTCTGGCCGGTCTCTCCAAGATCAATTTTGAGAAATTGGGCTCCGAGCGATTTCACCTGTTCTTCGACAACGGGCCGCGTGTCATAGGCGGTGACCTTCGCGCCCAGCCGTTTCGCGGTGGCAATCGCCTGCAAACCGGCGACGCCGACGCCTATGATGAAAACTTTTGCCGGCAGAATCGTTCCCGCCGCCGTGGTCATCATGGGAAAAATTTTGTTGGAATGGCTCGCGGCGAGGATGACAGCCGCGTAGCCGCCAAGGTTGGCCTGCGAGGAGAGGGCATCCATTCCCTGGCAGATGGTGGAACGGGGAATCATCTCCATGCAAATGGCGCTTACCCCGGATTCCGCGAGCTTTTGCAACAAATCCGGCTGGTTAAAGGGATCGAGATAACTGATGTGAATCGTGCCCGGCTTCAGGCTTCCAATATCATCGAGGGGCGGCTTGCCCAGCCGCAGAACGATATTTGCCGCCGCCAGCCCGGACGCACGATCCGGGGCCACGCTCGCGCCTGCCGCGGTGTACGCGGCATCCGGGAAATGAACGCTCAAGCCCAAACCGGACTCGATTTCCACCTGCGCACCCAGTTTCACGAGCCGAGTCACCGTGGACGGCACCATAGCCACCCGTTTTTCGATGGGACTGGTTTCACGCGCTACAAAGATTCGCATCAAACCTCATTAGGGGAGTTCGGTTGAAATAAAAGCAATTAAAAGCAATAATTGACCTGAAATTTTACTGCTAATAGTAGTGCATCTAATGGGGCGGTGGCCAAGTCCAAGAGCTGTCATTTGGGAAGTGGAAATTTGGGGCGAAAATTGACGATTGTCAGTGAATTCGCCAAATGAGGGACGAAATGGCAAATAGTCCCAAGCTGGTCCAAGATTCCCGGCGTATTGCCAAGTTATTCCCGGGGCATCTTTTGGGACGAGACTATTAACATGAGATCCCTGCCGATCTCAAATAAGTCACTTTTCCCTTGCTCCCTGTGTCTTCTCTGCTTTAATCGACCCTCACCTTATGGAAGCAGCGCAGAAAACGGAATACACGAAGGAGTTCAAGTTGCACGAGAAGGACACCGGCTCGGCCGATGTCCAGATCGCGATTCTCACTCATCGTATTAACGACCTCACCAAGCACTTGCAAAAGTTCACCAAGGACCATAGCTCGCGCCGGGGTCTTCTGATGATGGTCGCGCAGCGCAAAAAGCTGCAGGACTACCTCAAAAAATCCGATTCCGCCCGCTACGATAAGGTCATTCAGAAACTAAACCTGCGCAAGTAGCGTCCCCCTCCGCGAAAGGCCCTTCCGCCTGGCGGAACGGGTCTTCCCGAAAACTTCAGAGTACAATCAACTTCATCGCCCGACAGGCTCCCGGCGACTGAGTTCATTGTCCTCTGCGTTTCTTTTCCGGTGGAGACGCCTCTCGCGCTCCAACCGAGAAAAGAACCCATGTCCAGCATTCACACGGTGTCGGCCCAATTTGGCGCCCACCCCATCATCATCGAAACCGGCAAGCTCGCCAAACTCGCCGACGGCGCCGTCAGCGTCCGCTATGGCGATACCCTCGTCATCGTCACCGCCGTCTCCGCAACCAAGATCAAGGAAGGCCAGGACTTCTTCCCCCTCACCGTCGAGTACCGCGAGCGCGCCGCCGCCGTCGGCAAGATTCCCGGCGGTTATTTCAGACGTGAAGGCCGCCCCACGGAAAAGGAAATCCTCACCTGTCGCATGACCGACCGTCCGCTGCGCCCCCTCTTTCCCAAGGGCTACCTTTACGACACACAGATCATCACCACCCTCCTTTCCGCCGATGGTGAAAACGATCCCGACAGTCTCTCGATCAACGGCGCTTCCGCCGCGCTCATGGTCTCCGATATTCCCTTCGGCGGCCCCATCGGCGCAGTCCGCGTCGGCCGGATAGACGGCAAATTCGTCACCCAGCCCACCCACGCCCAGATGGACCTCAGCGACCTCGACCTCGTCTACGTCGCCACCGAAACCGACATCCTCATGATCGAAGGCTCCGCCCTCGAACTCCCTGAAGAGGACTTCAAGGCCGCACTCGACTACGCCCAAAAGGAAGCGCAGGTCATCATCGGTCTCCAGAAGGAACTCACCGCCCGCGCCGCCAAGCCCAAGCGCAACTTGCCGCTTTACACGGTCAAGCCCGAGTTGGTCGACCTCGCCTATGAGATGGTCGCCTCCCGCATTGAAGGCGCGATCTACCGCCCGAGCAAGGTCGAGCGCTATACTGCCGTCGGCGAACTGAAAAAAGAAGTCGAGGCCGCTATCAAGGTCAAGTATCCCGAAGCCACCGCTTTTGACATCAGCTCCGCCTTCGCCCAAGTTGAGATCAAGGCCTTTCGCGCCGCCATTCTCGACCAGAAGAAACGCAGCGATGGACGCGGCGTGAAGGAAATCCGCCCTCTTTCCGGCGAAGTCGGGCTTCTGCCCCGTTCCCACGGTTCCTCCCTCTTCGCTCGCGGCGAAACCCAGGCCCTCTGCCTGGCCACTCTCGCCCCCAGCGACGAAGCCCAGGAACTCGACGGCTACACCGGCGGCGAAATCTCCAAGCGCTTCATTCTCCACTACAACTTCCCTCCCTTCTCCGTCGGCGAAACCGGACGCGTCGGTGGGTTGAACCGTCGCGAAATCGGCCACGGCGCGCTGGCCGAAAGGTCCCTCCTCGCCGTTATCCCCAGTGAAACCGACTTTCCCTACGCCATCCGCGTCTCCTCCGAAGTCATGGAATCGAACGGTTCCACCTCCATGGCCTCTGTCTGCGGCGGCTGCCTCTCCCTCATGGACGCCGGCGTGCCGATCAAGTCGCCGGTGGCCGGCATTTCCGTCGGCCTCGTCACCGAGTACGACGACCAGGACAACCTCAAGCGTTACCTCACCCTGATCGACATCCTCGGCGCGGAAGACCACTACGGCGACATGGATTTCAAGCTCTCCGGCACCCGCGAAGGCGTTACCGGCTTCCAGCTCGATCTCAAACTCTCCGGCATTCCGCTCTCCATCATGAAGGAAGCCGTTGACCAGGCCAAAGAGGCCCGCGGCCAGATCCTTGACTTCATGCAAACCGTCATCAACGCGCCGCGCGGCGAACTCTCCCAGTTCGCGCCCCGCATCGAGACCATCCAGATTAACCCCGAGAAGATCGGCCTCGTCATCGGCCCCGGCGGCAAAAACATCAAGAGCATCGTCGCCGAAACCGGCGCCGAAATTAACATCGAAGACGATGGCCGCGTCAAAATCTACTCCTCCAGCGGCGACGCCATGCAACGCGCCAAGGAAATCATCCTCGGCATGGTCGGTGACATCGAAGTCGGCAAGATTTATCGCGGTAGCGTGGTCACCATCAAGGACTTCGGCGCTTTCGTCGAAGTCCTCCCCGGCAAGGACGGTCTCGTCCACATCTCCGAATGGTCAGACGCGCGCATCAACCGCATGACCGACGCCGCCAAGATCGGCGACGAAGTCTGGGTCAAGTGCATCGGCCAGGACGACAAGGGCCGTTCCAAGCTCAGCCGCAAGGCCGCGCTCAAGGAACGCGCCGAAGCCGGCTTGGACGCCCCCGAGCCCAAGGCCTGAACTGCCACATGGTAGGGTCCTAATTTGATAAACCTGAAGACAACCATTTTAACCGGATGATTGACGATAGTCTAAGCTGATCGTACCTTTATGTGACGGTTAAAAGCTGTTTCGCGAAAATGAATAACATCAAATCTGACCATCTTGTTTCTGCTGGCTCGATTCTAATCGGAGCGGGCACGATCATGAACATAGCCGGAATCTACTTTCAGTACAACTACTCCAACAGCGACGAGGAGGCGGATAGGTGCGCCATTTTCCGCGATTGGCGTATGGTTGGTCAGGATATTGAAAAAGCCATTGAAACGGAAGGCCCCAGCCTTCTTGCTCAAGGCGTTGGGGGCTAATGGCTGACACAGAGCCGCAAGATGCAGACCAGTCCCATAAAAGGGAAATTAGTCTTCGTCGCGCTGTTAATTTTGAACGTTTGTTTTCGGAAGAACCCCTAAAATCACTTAGTCCGGAGCAAAGAAGCGCCCTTGAGCAAACGCTCACGAGGATCGAGATTTCAGCTTCGCAGTCAATCAGCTATTCGGGGCCGCTGCCTCATCCGTCTTTGCTGGCTAAATACAACGATGTGATTCCAAATGGCGCAGAGCGCATGATGGTAATGGCTGAAAAACAGAGCGACCACCGGCTTAAGATCGAAACAATGGTTGTAAACAACCAGCAAAGGCAGAGTACAGTAGGGCAATATTTTGCACTGGTGATAACAATCGCGGGATTGGCACTTTCGGGATGGTTGATTGTCAATAATCACGATACCGCAGGCAGCGCAATTGGAGTTGCCACGATTGGGAGTGTTGCAGCAGCGTTCATAGCCGGACGAACTAAACAGAGGTCGGAGCTGGACTCAAAGCGCCGAGCCGTTGAAGCTGCTGAAGAGGAATAAGTCGACGGTTGAGTGCGTGTTTGGCCGCATCTAGTCAAAATGGGCGAATACGGGTAGTTCCCCATTTGGCAAATTAGGACACTACCCTCCGCACGCCCCGGTTGACCAATCAGCCTGATTTGCTCTAAACCTTAGGCAAATCAGATCAACCCAGACATACCCCTATGCCCCTCAAAATCGGAACTTCCGCCCCTGACTTCACCCTCAAAACCAAAAACGCCAACGGCCTCGAAGACGTCAAGCTCAGCGCCAACTTCGGCCAGCGCAACACCGTCCTGCTCTTTTTCCCGCTCGCCTTTACCGGCGTCTGCACCCAGGAATTTTGCGACGTTTCCGGCGGCATCTCCGCCTACGACAGCCTCAACGCCGCCGTCTACGGCATCAGCGTGGACAGTCCCTTCGCGCAGGAGGCCTGGGCCTTGAAGGAAAAGATCAACATCAAGCTGCTGAGCGACCTGAACAAGACCGTCATCAAGTCCTACGAGGTCGTCTTCCCCGGACTCGCCGGCATCGGCGACACGGCGGCCCGCGCCGCCTTCGTCATCGACAAACAGGGCAAGATTATCTACGCCGAACAGACCGCGACGCCCAAGGACCTGCCCAATTTCGAAGCGGTTAAAGCCACCCTCGCCAAACTCTAATCCTCTCAGCGCTCATGAGCACCAGCAACGACCAGCCCCATCACGCCCTCGATCTGACCACCCAGGCCCGCGAGGCCGTTCGCAAAGTCAGCGGCCACCTCAACGAGCAGGCCAATGTCATCCGCGACGCCACCGCCGTCGTCCGCTACAACACCCAGGACTTCATCCAGAACAATCCCTGGCAGTCGGTCGCGATTGCCGCGGGCATCGGGTTCCTGGTCGGCGTGGTCGTCTCGCGGCGCTGATCCTCCGTTGTTGTGGCGGTCGGAGACCACCACAAGTTTTTAACTCCCCGCCAAAGGCTCGGGCCGGATCACGCCGCGTTGCGTGGTCTTCAAGAATTCCACCAGCACCTTCACGTGCAGGTTGGCCGCGTCCTCCGACGCCACGATCCTCTCGATCGCCTGCGAAAAATTGAGCGTCCGGTCGGCCAGGATGCGGTAGGCGCGGCGCAGCGCCTTGATATCCGGATCGGGAAACCCGCGCCGCTTGAGCCCCACTTCGTTTACCCCGCGCAAAATCGCCGGATTGCCGTCCGCCACGAGATAGGGCGGCGCGTCCTGCACGATCTTCGTGCAGCCGCCGATGATCGCATGCGCCCCGATCCGGCAGAACTGGTGTACCGCGCTCAGGCCGCTGATCACCGCGTAATCACCCACCGTCACGTGTCCGGCCAGCGTCGCATTGTTGGAAAAGATCGTCTTATTGCCCACCACGCAATTGTGGGCGACGTGCGAGTAGGCCAGGAACAGGTTCCCGTCCCCGATGACTGTCTTCTCGCCCGGACCGGTGGCGCGATGCACCGTCGAAAATTCACGAAAGACGTTCCCCTTGCCGATTTCGAGATAGGTCGGTTCGCCCAGGTACTTCAGGTCCTGCGTCTTGAAACCGATGGCCGTGTAGGGGAAAAAATCGTTGTGCGGTCCGATCCGGCTCGGACCGTCGATCGTGGCGTGATGCCCCACGTTCGTGCCATCCCCCAGTTCCACTCCGGCTCCGATCACCGCGTAAGCCCCGATCCTTACCCCCGCGCCCAACCGTGCCTTCGGATCGACCACGGCGGTGAGATGAATCAGCGACTCTGTCATGGCCGGCCTCTAGGCGTCGATGATCCCGAACATCAGCTCGGCTTCGGAAACGATTTCGTTTTTGACCCGGCAGACGCCCACGGCGCGGGCGATCTTGCCCCGCGATTTCGTCAGTTCCACCTCGATGATCAACGTGTCGCCCGGCAGCACCGGTTTACGCCACTTCACCTTGTCGGCGCTCATGAAGTAACCGATTTTTCCGCTCACGCCGGTGGCCCGGCTCAGGAGAATGCTGGCCACCTGCGCCATCGCCTCGATCTGCAGCACGCCGGGCATGACGGGGTGACCGGGAAAATGACCTGGGAAAAACGGCTCGTTTGCTGTCACCGCCTTCTGCCCGACCGCCTTGACGTTGCCTTCGAATCCCAGGATTCGGTCCACCATCAGGAAGGGGAACCGGTGCGGCAGGACCTTCATGATATCCTGCGCATCCATGATGCCGTCGCCTATCGGTGCGTGCTCGAACGGCATGCGCTGCGCCAGCCGCTGCTTGTACTGTTTGTAAAGTTCGCGAGCCAGTTCGACGTTGAGCGCGTGGCTCGGCTTCACCGCGTAGATGTGAGCCTTGAGCCGGCCCGGGAAAAGGCTCAGGTCGCCGATGATGTCGAGAATCTTGTGCCGGACAAACTCATCCTCGTAGCGGAGCGGTTCGCGGGAGAGGATCGCGTCGCCGCGGATGACCACGGCGTTCTCGAGGCTGCCTCCCTTGATCAGTCCCTTGTCCATGAGCGGCTGGACCTCCTCGTAAAAAACAAAGGTGCGGGCCAGCGCGATCTCCTTCGCGTAATTGCCTGTCTCGGGGTTCCACGTGCGGTACTGCGTATGCTTGCCGAGATGATTTGCGTTGGTGCAGCTCACCTCGAAACGGTCGGAGGGCCACGCGATGATGTAGCCGCCGTCGCGGCCGGTCACGCGCACCGGTTCGTGCACCTCGTGCTCGGCCACCGTCGCGTCGAGTTCGTGCCGGCCGGCCTTGTCCAGCATTTCGATGAACTGCCGTGCGCTGCCATCGCCGATGGGCGGTTCGTTGGCGTCGATCTCGATCAGCGCATTGTCGATGCCGCAACCGCGCAGCGCCGAAAGCAGGTGCTCCACGGTGTGGATCTTCACGCTTCCCTCGCCAAGGGTCGTGGCCCGCTCGACCTGCTTGACGTTGTCGATGTGGGCGGTAACCGTCGGCTCGTCGGCCAGGTCAATCCGCTTGAAGACGTAGCCGCTGTTGGCCGGGGCGGGCTTGACCGTCAGGGCCACCTCCGCGCCCGTATGCAGGGCGGAACCCTTCACGGTCTGCGGTTCCTGCACGGTGGTTTGCTTAAGGCTGGCCATGGAAACGTATACGCTACCTGTTTTGCCGCGGCCTTGGCAACCCTCGGTTCGCAGATAGGACCACAAGCCTCACCGGTTGCCTAACGCCGCAGGGCCCGAGCCAGAAGCGTAATAGGATGGACAACCTCGACCTTCACGCCCCGCGCGGCGAGCCCGTTCTGGATTTGGAGGAGACAGCCGGGATTGCCGGTGGCGACGACATTCGCTCCGGTGGCCGCGATGTGGTCGAGCTTGCGCTGTTGGAGTTTTCCCGCCATTTCGGGCTGGATGAGGTTGTAGATGCCGGCGCTGCCGCAGCACCACATCGATTCGTCGAGGGGCACAAGGTCGAGCCCCGGGGTTTCAACGAGGAGTTTCCGGGGCTGCGCGGTGATTTTCTGGCCGTGGCAGAGATGGCAGGCGTCGTGGTAGGTGACGCGGACCCTGGCGCCGGTCGAAGCGGATGATTTTTCGCTCGGCTGGTAACCGATTTCGACCAGCCATTCGCTGATATCGCGGACCTTTTCGCTCCACTGGCGGGCCTTGCCAGCGTAGGCGGGATCGTCATGGAGAAGGCGGTCGAAATGCTTGAGATGCGAACCGCACCCGGCGGCGTTGGTGATGATGGCGTCGAGCCGGTCGAGATCGAAGCAGTCCAGCAGACGCCGAGCGTAGTCCCCGGCCATTTTGTACTCGCCGTTGTGGGCGTGGAGCGATCCGCAGCAGGCCTGGTGCGGCGGTGTGACCACGGCGCAGCCGGCGGCCAGGAGGACATCGGCGGTATCACGGTTGACGTCACTGTAGACAAGGTCCTGCACGCAGCCGGTAAGAAGCCCGACCCGGTAACGCGCCCGGCTCGCCGGTTTTTCCTCCGGCGCGATCAGTTCGGGCGAAAATCGGCGGTGGATGACCGGCGTTTTGCCTTCGAGATCTCGGAGCGATTTCGGCAGAAGGCGGAGCAGGCCGGAAATACGGAGGAGTTTTTGGACACCGAGATCTTGGTAGAGCCAAAGGAGGCGTCCTGCGAAACGAAGCCGCCCTTGTCGGCGAAAGAGAAAGCCGAGGAGAAAGCCGCGCAGGAGCCGCCGCGGGACCGAATCGAGCGCCCGGCTCCGTTCCGCCTCGGCGCGAGCCATTTCGAAGAGGTGGGTATAGTCGACGCCAGCGGGACAGGCGGTTTCGCAGGCGAGGCAGCCGAGGCAGAAGTACATTTCGTCGGCAAAGGCTTTTCGGGCCTCAAGCTTTCCGTCGGCGATGGCGCGCATGAGGGCGATGCGCCCCCGGGGACTATTGCGCTCGATCTTGGTCTCGACATAGGTCGGGCATGTGGGCAGGCACATGCCGCAATGCATGCATTGCTGGACGACGGAGTAGTCGAGATCTGCCAAATAACTCACTCCCTCCAAAATGGCAGCCCCACCAGACCAGACAAGCCGGGAGTGCGCGGCCGGCCTGCTCTGGAGCGGTTGACAGAAGCGGAAGCGGTGCTTGCTTTCTGGGACTATGAGCGAACTGAAGGTGGGCGCGAAGGCTCGGGCGTTTTCCGCCCCGGACCAGTCGGGGACGGTGGTTTCCCTGGACGATTTCAAGGGGAAAACGGTGGTGCTTTATTTTTATCCGAAGGATGACACGCCGGGCTGCACGACCGAAGCTTGCTCGTTTCGGGACGAGTTTGCGGCCATCCGGAAGAAGGGTGCTGTGGTCCTCGGAGTGAGCCCCGACGACGCCGAGTCGCACGCAAAGTTTGTCCGGAAATTTTCGCTGCCATTCACGCTGCTGGCCGACGAGGACCGCAAGATCGCGGAAGCCTACGGGGTGTGGGTCGAGAAAAGCATGTACGGGAAGAAGTACATGGGCGTGGAGCGAAGCACGTTCGTGATCGACGGCGGCGGCAGGCTCAAGGCGGTTTATCGCAAGGTGAAGCCGGCGGAGCACGTCGCGGAGTTGCTGGCCGATTTATAGCTTCCGTGCAGGTAACAATAGCGTCCGACCAATCTGGAGCCCTAAACTTGTTTCCCAAGCACTCTCTTTGGGCGAAGTGTTACTGCCGTCCGCAAGAACCCGCTTAAAAATCCCTTGGCAAAGGGACGGCATCGCCGCCAACATCAAATCATGTCAGCCGAATTGTTCGCCAATGCGTCGCTGTACACGCCGCCGGAGCCGGAATCGCTGGAGAAACTCGACATCAACCAGCATGTGATCACGGGACTGGTCCTGCGGCTGATGCATGTGAACAATTCGATGGTGGCGCACGAAATTGCGGCTGAAGTCTGCCTGCCATTCTTTCAGGTCATCGAGCCGATCCTGAATACGCTGCGGGACAACCGTCTCATTGAGATTACGCGGGGAGACATGGCGGCGATTTCGTACGTTTATACGATCACCGAGGTGGGCCGCAATCGCGCCATGCAATATTTCGAGCAGACGACCTATATGGGGCCGGCGCCGGTCTCGGTCGAGACCTACGTGCAGGTCATTGCGGAGCAGACCCTCAAGAACAGCACAGTACACGCGGACCATCTGCGCGACGCTTTCCGCGGGTTGATTTTTGATGAGAAAATTTTCGACATGGTGGGGCCGGCGGTCAACTCGGGCCGGTCCATCTTTCTCTACGGGCCTCCCGGCAACGGCAAGACCTCCATTTGCGAGCGGATTGTGAAAGCGTTCGGCGGATCGATCTTCATCCCCTACGCCGTCGAGGTGAAAGGATCGATCATCAAGGTCTTCGACGAGTACAATCACAAGGAGATTCCACCTGCCTCAGACATGCGGGTGCAGGGGAAATACGACCGGCGCTTCCGGCTGATCGAGCGCCCCGTCATCATCGTGGGCGGCGAGCTGACGATGGAATCGCTCGACTTGGTCTGGAACGAGGAATCGCGCTTTTACGAGGCGCCGTTCCAGATGAAGGCAAATGGCGGCGCGTTCATGGTGGACGACTTTGGCCGGCAGCGGATCGATCCCAAGACAATGCTGAACCGGTGGATCGTGCCGCTGGAAAAACGCACGGACTTCCTGACGCTGCATACCGGGACGAAGATCGAGGTGCCGTTTGACGAATTGATCGTCTTCTCGACCAACCTCAATCCGCGCGACCTGGTGGACGATGCGTTCCTGCGGCGGATTCGTTACAAGATTCCGATCAACGACCCGACGCATGAGAACTTCCGGGCCATCTGGCGCATCGTGAGCGAAACGAAGGGCGTTCCCTATGCGGACGAAATCGTCGATTACTTCGTCGAAAAACACATGCGGAGTTTCGGGCGTCCGCTGCGCGGCTGTCTGCCGCGCGACATCCTGGACAACATCCTCGACGTTTGCCGTTACCGGCAGATCGAGCCGACGGTGACCGCGGAGATGCTGGACGACGCCGCGGAGTCCTACTTCGTGAAGTTCGACGACAAGAATTATTCAGCGTTGAAGTAAGCAGCCTGTGGATGCCGTGACCTACCGTACCCCCGGATTTCTTTTCATGGTGAAATAGAAGAAAAAACGCTTGTCCGTTTTCAACGAACGGAAGAGCATTGACGGTTTATGGCCAATCCCTCTTCCGACAGCATCGACGTGACCTATGTTGCCGACCTGGCGCGGCTGAAACTTTCAGCCGAAGAAACGGCGACGTTTCAGAAACAACTGGGCGATGTGCTTGGCTACGTGAGCCAGCTTAAAGAAGTCGATGTGTCGAAAGTGTCATTGCTGGGCGACGCTGACTTGGAAAACCGCCTGCGCACCGACGAGGTGCGGGCGAGCCTGCCCGTGGCCGAAGCGCTGGCCAACGCGCCGAAGCAGGAAAACAACCTTTTCGTCGTACCCAAGATTGTCGAGTAACGGAGCGGGCCTGGATTTTTTTCATGGAAACAACGAGCCTGACGATTCCGGAACTGCGGCAGAAACTCTCTTCGGGCGCAATCCGTCCGCGCGAGGTGGTCGATCAACTGGCGGCGCGGATCGCGGCGGTCGATCCGAAGGTGAAGGCCTACCTGCACGTCGACGCGGAAAAGGCGCGCGCCGCGGCGGACTCCGCGAACCCGGCCCTGCCGCTGGGCGGGGTGCCGATTGCGGTCAAGGACGTGATCAACGTGAAGGGCGATCCCTGCACCTGCGCGTCAAAAATCCTCGAAGGCTACGTCGCCCCGTATGACGCGACCGTGATCGCCAAGCTGCGTGAGGCGGGCGCGATTCTTTTTGGCCGGACGAACATGGACGAGTTTGCCATGGGTTCCTCGACGGAAAATTCGTCCTGGGGTCCGACGCATAATCCCTGGGACCTCGACCGCATTCCCGGCGGAAGCAGCGGCGGTTCGGCCGCGGCCGTGGCCGGACACGAGGCTTTCGTCGCGCTGTGGACCGACACGGGCGGCTCGATCCGCCAACCCGCGGCGCTCTGCAGTTGCGTGGGGCTGAAGCCGACCTACGGGCGCGTGTCGCGTTACGGACTGACCGCCTTCGCCTCCAGCCTCGACCAAATCGGGACGTTCAGCAAAACGGTGGAGGAAGCGGCGCTGCTGCTGGAAATCATCGCCGGCCACGACACCCGCGACAACACGAGCGTGAACCGGTCCGTACCAAAATACGCGGCGTCGCTGGGAATGGGCGTGAAGGGACTGCGGCTCGGCGTGCCGAAGGAATACTTCATCGCGGGGATCGATCCGGAGGTCGAAAAAGCCGTGCGCGCGGCCATCGACGCGTACCGCGGCCAGGGAGCGGAAATCGTGGAGGTCTCGCTGCCTCATACGCAATACGCCGTGGCGGTCTACTACATCATCGCGACCGCCGAGGCCTCGGCAAACCTGGCGCGGTTCGACGGCGTGCGCTACGGACGGCGGGCGAAGAACCCGAAGGACATTCTCGACCTCTACCGGCGGACGCGGGCGGAGGGTTTCGGCGCCGAGGTGAAGCGGCGCATCATTCTCGGCACCTACGTCCTGAGTTCCGGCTATTACGACGCCTATTACAACCGCGCGCAGAAAGTGCGGCACCTGATCGCCGACGACTTCCGCCAGGCGTTCAAGAAGTGCGACGCGCTGCTGACCCCGACCTCGCCGACGCCGGCGTTCAAGCTCGGCGAACGGACCCAGGACCCGCTGCAGATGTACCTGGCCGATATTTTCACCATCGCCGTGAACCTGGCCGGAATTTGCGGCGTCTCCATCCCATGCGGATTCACCTCGGGCAAATTGCCCATCGGCCTGCAGATCATCGGGCCGAAGTGGGGCGAGGAGACGATGCTGCGCGTGGCCCACGCCTACGAACAGGCGACGCCCTGGCACAAGGAGAAGCCGCCGTTGTGATGAAAACAGGAATTGTTTCGTTGATGGCCCTCATGAGCTTCGGCTGTGCACATGCCGACAGTGCCATTCCCGGCGATCATTTTTTTACCAAGGCGCTGCCAGAACCGGATCGCGCCCAAGTCATCTTAAGCAATACCAGTAAAAACATCGCAGCTGTGCTACTGGGTAAAGACGCACGTTATTTGGCTTCGCTCGTGCGAGAGCAAACCGTCGGAGACTTTGGAATGAGATGTAATAACCCTCAATACACGCTATGGTTTTTTCGTAGCGGTAAGTTGATTGCAAGCGAAACAATTTGTTTCCAATGCCATTGGATATGGCCAATCAACTCCGATATGCACGTCGTGTCTTCTCCTGAGGGTTTTGATATTAGCACGCCCCAAGCTGCGGAATTAGCCGCATATCTTAAAAAAATCGCTCCGCCAGAATGAACTCACCCACCACCCACCTCACCGCCACCGATTACGAAGCCGTGATCGGGCTGGAAGTCCATGTCCAGCTCAAGACGAAGACGAAGATGTTTTGCGCCTGCAAGAACGAGTTCGGCGGACCGGCCAACTCGCATGTCTGTCCCGTCTGCCTCGGCCTGCCCGGCGTGCTGCCGGTACCGAACGAGGAGGCGATCATCAAAACGATCCTGACCGGCGAGATGCTCGGCTGCCAGATCGCGACGCGGTGCAAATTCGACCGGAAAAATTATTTCTATCCCGACATGCCGAAGAATTACCAGATTTCGCAGTACGACGAACCGCTCTGCCAGGGCGGCGCTGTGCGGCTTGATCTGCTCGCTTTCCCGAAGGACGCGCAGAAGGACGCCGCGGCCTCTGCCGACAAGCCCATCCGGCTGGTGCGTATCCACCTCGAGGAGGACGTGGCCAAATCGTTCCACTTCGAGGACGGTACGAGCGGGATCGATTTCAACCGGGCCGGCACGCCGCTGATGGAAATTGTCAGCGAGGCCGATATCTCGAGTCCGGAGGAAGCGTTCGCCTATCTTTCCGCCCTGAAGCAAATTCTCATCTACGGCGGCGTCAGCGACGCCGACATGGAGAAGGGGCAGATGCGTTGCGACGTGAACATCTCGATCCGTCCCCGCGGGCAAAAAGAGTTCGGCACGAAATGCGAATTGAAAAATCTCAACAGCATCAGCGGGGTGCGCCGCGCGCTGAAGTATGAGATCGCCCGGCAGATCGATGTGGTCACCTCGGGCGGACAAATCGAGCAGCAGACGCGCCGGTGGGACGACGACAAGGGCGAGACGACGCTGATGCGCACGAAGGAAAAGGCGCACGATTACCGCTATTTTCCCGATCCCGACATCCAGCCGGTACGGACCGACCACGGCCTCTATGAAAAGGCGCAGTCGCTCATGCCGGAACTGCCCGCGGCGAAGAAGCTGCGCCTGGTGCGCGATTTCGGCCTGAGCGCCTACCAGGCGGCCGTTCTGGCCTCGGACGTGCCCTTGGCCAATTATTTCGAGAAAGCGGCCAAGCCCAAGCCGGTCAATGGCGCTGCCGTCGCTAATTTCCTGCTCAACGATTTCTTAGCTATGAAACTTGCTGCTCCTGCCTTTGCCGCTGCGGAAGCTGTCCTTAAAAAGGTAGATTCCCAAACGGCATCACATGTACAAAATGAAATTCCAAACCTTCCTTCAGTAGACCCCATTTTTTTTACTGAACTCGCCGAGTTCTCCACCTCCGGCAAGATCAACAGCCGGCAGGCGAAGGAGGTCTTCGCGCAGATGCTGGCCACGGGCAAGTCGCCGGCGCAACTGGTCAAGGAACTCGGGCTCGAGCAGGTGAGCGACGTGGGCCAGCTCGAAGCCTTTTGCGACCAGGCCATCGCTGCCAATCCGAAGAGCGTGGCCGATTTCAAGGCAGGCAAGCAAAACGCCGTCAACGCGCTCAAGGGCCAGGTGATGAAGTTGAGCAAAGGCACCGCGAATCCCCAACTCGTCGGCGAGATTCTGATTCGGAAGTTGTCTGCCTGAATCATGAAAATCCTCTTCCTGTACCACCCTTACTGCAACGAAGGGATGACCCGCGCATTCTGCGCCGTTTCGGAACCGGTTTTCTGCGCGAGGGTAACCATGCCAACGGAACCGAAGAACCTGCGGCGGATGACTTTGTCGGAATTTTTCTCGTTGCGCCGCCGTATCCGGGCCCACGAATTCGACCTGATCATCGCCTACGGATGCTGGGAGGGACTTTGGCGCTCGACCCACTCATTTTCCCACAACCTGGTCCATGTCGTCAAAAAACTGCTCTTTTTTTTCCCCGACTTCGGCCTGCGCCTCCTGCTGCCCACCATCAAGGCGTCCGGCACACGCCTGGTCATCTACGATTACGACGACCTGACCATCATTCCCACGATACGATGGCCTTATCTCGATGTCTGCCATCTCTATTTCAAAGTCCACCCCGCCGTCAATCTGCACAAATCATTCCTCTTTCAGACCAAGCGCGATGGCGAACTTTGGAACGTTCTCCGCAATCCCCGCTACCAGGCGTGGGCCAAAAAAATCCGCCCCATCTCCTTTGGCGCCGACTTTCAGGATTATCACATCGACTGCATCGCTTCCGAGAAAAAGTACGACGTTTTTTTTGCCGGCAATTTCCACTATTCGCAGGTGCGCCGGGAAGGACTCATGGTTCTGGAAAAGCTTCGGGAGGAAGGCATGAGGATATGTCTTCCCACGGAGAGGATACCCCACCGCGAGTTCCTGCGGCTTTGCTCCGAATCGTGGCTGGTGCTTTCACCGGAAGGCGCGGAATGGCAAAGCGCGCGCCATTATGAATCGCTGCTGATGAAATCGGTTCCGTTGATTAATTATCCCAACGTGCGCCTCCATCGTCCCCTCATCAACGGCGTCCACGCCATTTATTACCCTCCGGAGGACGGGTTGCTCGCGGACGTGATCCGCCAGGCTCTCGAAGACAAGCCCCGCTTGCAAAAAATAGCCGAAGAAGGCCGCGAGTATGTTTTGCGTCATCATCTTCACGATGAACTCGTCAAACATATCATCCGGCAGGCTATGGATGACGGAGGCTAAGCTTCACGTTTTTTTAAGCACAAGCCGATGACTGCCCTTGAGTTGCGTTGATTCCTTGGCGGCATAACCGGGGGGCGGCTGGAAAGTGGCGTGGGCGCCGGGAGGAACGGTGAGCTGTACCTGGAGAGTGTCGCCGTCGAGGTCCCAGCGAATGGCCGCCAAACCCAAGGCAGTCTGCAAGCTCGCTTCCGCCCACGTGATCGAACCGCCCGGACGCGGGCGGAAGATAATGTGGGCATAGCCGGGCTCGTTGGGATCGGGTTCGAGTCCCGCCACCGTGCGATACATCCAGGCCCCGACCGCGCCATAGGCGTAGTGGTTGAAGGAGTTCATCCCCTTGTCCTGGAATCCCTTTTCCGGCGTCCAGCCGTCCCAGCGTTCCCAGATGGTCGTGGCGCCATTCCTGACCGGGAAAAGCCATGACGGAAAAGTCTCCTGTTCGAGCAGCTTGTAGGCGACGTCGAGGCGTCCGGCGTTTTCCAGCACGTCGAGCAGATAAGGCGTGCCGACGAAACCGGTGGCGAGATGGTAGTTTCGTTTCTCAATGTCCCGCACCAGTTCGCGCACCGCCGTGGCGCGGGTCGATTCTTCGATGAGCCCGAAATGGAGGGCGAGCACATAGGAGGTCTGCGTGCCCGACACGACCAGCCCTTCCGGCGTGACGAAACGGCGGCGGAACGCGTCGACGATCTCGCCGTGCAGGATGCGGTATTTCTTGGCGTCGCCGGGCCGGCCCAAAATATCGGCGGTCTTCGCCATCAGGTCGGCGTCGTGGGCGTAAAAGGCGGTGCCGATCAGGTCGACCGGCGTGATGCCCTCGGTTTTGCCGCCACCGTCAAGGGCCAGCCAATCGCCGAATCCCTGCCACTCAAACGCCTCGGGATGGGCACGGATGTGGCCGCGGCAACGATTCTTGGCCATGAATTCCATGAAGCGCTGCATCGACTCGTAGTGGTCCGCGAGAATTTTCCGGTCGCCGTAACAAAGATAGATCGTCCAGGGGCAGATGATCTCGGCGTCGGCCCAGGCGGGTCCGCCGTCTTTGCCCGGGAGGTCCTCCGCGCCCCAGACCCAGATGGTTGGCACCACGCAGGGGATGCCGCCTTCGGCGCCCTGGCAGTCGCGCATGTCCTGCATCCATTTGTGAAAGAACTCGCGCACGTCCATGTTGAAGGCGGCGGTGCGGATGAAGACCTGCGCGTCGCCGGTCCAGCCCAGCCGCTCATCGCGCTGGGGGCAATCGGTCGGCACCTCGAGAAAATTGCTCTTCTGACCCCAGACGATGTTGTGCTGGAGTTGATTGAGCCCCTCGTGCGAACAGCGGAACGTCCCCGTCGGCGCCATGTCCGAATGGAGCACCACGCCGGTCACTTCGAGGAAATCGTCCGGTTGGAGGCCCTGAACGTCGACATAACGAAAGCCGTGGAAGGTGAAGAGCGGTTCCCACGCTTCCGTGCCTTCGCCCCGGCAGGTGTAGTAATCGGTGCAGCGGGCTTCGCGCAGGTTCTCGGTGTAAAGGCTGCCGTCGGGATTGAGGACTTCCGCGTAACGGATGCGCAGGGTGGCGCCGCGCGGGGCCCGGATGCTGATCCGGATCCGCCCGGTAAAATTCTGGCCGAGATCGAAGATGCGAAACTTGCTGTTCCAGGTTGCCTTTCTCGATTCCTTCAACGGCTTGATTTCCCCGATCCGGCGGACAGGCGGCCCGAGACGGGGCACGAGCTCGACCGGGCGGTCGGGCGGCGCAACCAGCACCGGCTGCCAGCGGCTTTCATCATTGCCCGGCTGGGACCACGCGCCCAGGTCGAGCCGCGCGTCGTAGGATTCGCCCATGAGCATATCGCTTTCCAAAATCGGGCCGAGCGCCGTTTTCCAGGACGAATCGGTCGCAATGACCGTGGTGGAACCATCTTGAAAAATCACTTCCAACCGGGCCAAAAGACGGGGCCGTTCGCCATAGTTCTGCCTTCCATGCCAGGCCACATAGCCGCAGTACCAGCCGTCCCCCAGGATCGCGCCCAGCACGTTCTCGCCCTGGCGGAGCAGCCCGGTCACGTCGTAAGTCTGGTACTGCACCCGCTTGTTATAATCGGTCCAGCCGGGCGCGAAAATTTCATCACCGACGCGCCGGCCGTTGATTTCGCATTCGTAAAGGCCGAGCGCCGTCACGACGAGTTGCGCCGACCGCACCGGCTGGTCGAGCCGGAACAATTTACGCAGGTACGGCGCCGGGGCGCTGGTGCGCTTGCCGCCGGCGATGGGCGAGGCGATCCAAGAGGCTTGGGCAAAGACGGGAGAGGGGTTCATCCTCAATCCTTAGCCTGCCGTCGGAATCTCCTCCTTGAATTTCCCGCCAAATATTAGCATAATCCCGCCATGCCCAGAATCGCCCACTTGCGGGAGGCCACCTTTTTTGCCGATCCGCGGGCCCAGGTGGCGGTCCATCGCGAGCCGGTGCAGCGGGACATGCGCGCGCATCGCCATGAATTCATCGAGATCGTCATTGTCCTGTCCGGGTCCGGCGTTCATGTCACCGAAGGGGTGCGCCAGCAGGTGCAGGGTGGCGACGTGCTCGTCATCAATTCGAGCCGGAGCCACGCCTACGAGAACACCCGGAGCCTGAATCTCGTGAATATCCTCATTCGCGAAGACGTCTTCCGGGAAACGGAGAAGGAACTGGGCGCGTTGCCGGGCTACCATGCCCTTTTCACCCTCGAGCCGGTGCGGTGGCGGCAGCGAAAATTCACCAGCCATCTCCGGCTTAACGCGGAAGACTTAAAGCTGGCCGTCGGCTGGGTTGACGCGCTGGAGGAGGAGGCGGGCAAAAAGTCGGAGGGCGGGCTGCTCCTCGCCCGGTCGTGGGTCATCCTCCTCATCGGGCTGCTGGCGCGCCATTACGGTAGGAATACGGCCCATGCCCCGCGCCTGGAAATGCGCTTGGGCCGGGTCCTCTCCCGGATCGAGCAAAATGCCGGCGGAAAATTCACCCTGGCGGAGTTGGCCCGGCAGGCGGCCATGTCCGAGCGGACCTTCCTGCGCCGCTTTCGCGAAGCAACGGGCTGTTCCCCCGTCGAGTACGTCCTTCGCGCCAGGATTCGCCGCGCGACGGAACTCTTGGCCGCCCGCGCGCCCGGCCTCTCGATCACCGAGATTGCCTTTCGCTCCGGCTTCCAGGACAGCAACTATTTCTCGCGCCAATTCCGCCATTTTGTCGGAACCAGCCCCCGGAGTTTTCGGAGCAAAGGTTAGAGCCCTCTCGGTGTGGCCTTGCCCTGTTTGGAAAATACACCTTCTGGAGGCATTATTTCTCAAATCCTCCGCCTCTGTCCGAAGACACCGGAATAATTCGGCTTTGACTTTGGCGCAGAAGCTTTTTTACTGATCCATGCGCTTTTCATCCGCCAGACTCGGGGACATCCTGGGGGCGTTCCCCAAGAGCCGGATTCTTGTCGTCGGCGACGTGATGCTCGACGAGTTTCTTTGGGGCAAGGTCACCCGGATTTCGCCCGAGGCGCCCGTGCCGGTGGTCGAGGTGCAGCGCCGGGCCGCTTTCCCCGGCGGCGCGGCCAACGTGGCGCGAAGCCTGGCCAGCCTTGGCGCGCAGGTGGCCATCGCGGGCGTCCTCGGCAACGATGAACCGGGCCGGCAGCTTATCGATTTGCTGGAGCGGGAGGGAATCGCCTGCGGGGGCCTGCGGGCGACGCCCCAGCGCCCCACCACCCACAAAATGCGCGTCTGCGCCATCACCCGGCAGGTGCACGATCATCTCGAGATCGAGGATCAGCAGCAGATTGTCCGGGTGGACGACGAATCCCGCGCGCCGCTCGACGACGAGAGCAAACAGTGGCTTTTCAACAGATTGCGGGAGGATATCCGGCGGCACGACGCCGTCATCATCGAGGATTACGCCAAGGGGCTTATCGACCAGGAACTGGTCTCTCTGGTGATCGGCGAGGCCAATGCGCAGGGGAAAATCGTGGCCATCGATCCAAGCCCGAACAACCCGTGCCAGTGGTCGGGCGCGACGGTGCTCAAACCGAATCGGCGCGAGGCGTTCCTCGCCGCGGGACTACCCTACGTCCATGACGAGGAGAGCATCCTGAATGCCGCGGCGGTCCTGCAGAAGAAGCACGCGGTCCTTTACCTGCTGATCACCCTGGGCGAGGCCGGAATGCTGCTGCTGGAACAGGACGGTAAGCCCTACCGTACCCCGACTCGCGCGCGGGAGGTTTTCGACGTCTCGGGCGCGGGCGATACTGCTATCGCGGCATTTACGCTCGCGCTCGCCGCCGGCGCCAATGGCGTGGAAGCGGCGGAGATCGCCAATCACGCGGCGGGCGTGGTCGTCGGCAAGCTCGGAACGGCGACGTTGACCGTGGAAGAATTGCGGGAAATGTTTGCCAAAAGCGGAGACCGGGCATGAGGAAGCATTGGGCCGTCTTTTTCGACCGGGACGACACGCTGATGGTGAACGTGCCCTACTTGGGTGACCCGTCCAAAGTGCAGATTTTCCCCGAAGCGTCGGAGGCGCTGCTGAAGCTGAACCAGGCGGGCTTCTGGCTCTTCGTGGTCAGCAACCAGTCGGGCGTCGGGCGCAAACTCATCACGCGCAACCAGGTCTTTGCGGTGAACGTGGAGCTGGAGCGCCAGCTCGGCGGCGATTACATCCGCGCCTTTTACCACTCGTTCGCCCCGCCGGAGGACCCCAAGGCGACCGACCGCAAGCCGTCGCCGGAACTCCTCCTCAAGGCGGCGGAAATGCACGGGCTAGACTTGGCCGCATCGTTTGTCGTCGGCGACCGGCTCTCGGACATCGAGTGCGGCCTCAACGCGGGCTGCCGGACGATCTTGCTCATGCACCCGCAGTCCAGCCGGCATAACAACGTGTCGGAGGAGGATTTGCAGGCCCAGCAGAGGGCCCATTACCTCGCCGGCGACCTGATGGACGCCGCCCAGTGGATTTTGCAGGTCTCTTCGACCATAAAAACCCCGAAAACCCACGAACTGGAATGAAATCGGCGATCGTCATCCCCGCGCGGTTCGGCGCGACCCGTTTCCCGGGCAAAAGCCTGGCCCGCATCCAGGGCCGTCCCATGATCCAATGGGTCTGGGAGGCGGCATGCCGGAGCCGGCTCACCGAGCAGGTCGTCGTGGCGACCGACGACGAGCGGATCGCCGACACGGCGGCGAAATTCGGGGCTGACGTGATCATGACGAAGAAGTCGCACCGCTCGGGAACCGACCGGATGGCCGAGGTGGCGGACAAGATTTCGGCGCAGCTTTACGTGAACGTTCAGGGCGACGAGCCGCTCCTTTCCGCCGCCGCGGTTGACGACCTGATCCGCGCGATGATGGAAAACCCGCGCATTCCCATCGGAACGCTCGGACACCGGATCGAGTCGCGAGCGGAATGGCTCAGCCCGGAAGTGGTCAAGGTGGTCTGCAACCGGCACCGGGAGGCCCTCTATTTCTCGAGATCGCCGTTGCCCTTCCTGCGGAAGTTCAACCCTGAAGCGCGCCTCCTCCGTCATGTCGGAATTTACGCCTTCCGGGCGCGGGCGCTGGCCACGTTCGTGGCGCTGAAACCCAGCCCGCTGGAACTGGCGGAAGGCCTGGAACAGCTCCGGGCCTTGGAAAACGGGCTGATTATTCAGTTGATCGAAACGAAATATCGTTGCCTCGGCGTCGATACGCCCGCAGATTTGGCGCGGGTGGAGACGGTGCTGCGCCGGCAGGTCAAGGCGCGCCCGGCCCGAAAAATGCGGAGCGGAAAAAAATGAAATATATTTTTGTCACCGGAGGCGTGGTCAGTTCCTTGGGCAAAGGATTGACGGCGGCTTCCCTCGGCACACTCCTGGAACACCGGGGAATGAAGGTCGTGCTGCAAAAGTTCGACCCCTATCTCAATGTCGATCCGGGAACGATGAGCCCCTACCAGCACGGCGAAGTATACGTGTTGGAGGATGGTGCCGAAACCGATCTCGACCTGGGCCACTACGAACGTTTCACTTCGGCCAAGCTGACGCGCAAGAACAACCTGACCACGGGCCAGATTTACGAGGCGGTGCTGGCCAAGGAACGGCGCGGCGATTACCTGGGCAAAACGGTGCAGGTCATCCCGCATGTGACGGACGAGATCAAGCAGCGCATCCGGCAGGTCGGCCAGTTCCAGGATTGTGACGTCGTTATCACCGAGATTGGCGGAACGACCGGCGACATCGAGGGCCTGCCCTTTCTCGAGGCAATTCGTCAATTCGCGCTTGAGGTGGGCCAGGACAACACCCTTTTCATCCACGTCACGCTGGTGCCCTTCATCAAGGCCGCAGGCGAGCTGAAGTCCAAGCCGACCCAGCAAAGCGTGGCCAAGCTGCGCGAGATCGGCATCCAGCCCCATGTCTTGATTTGCCGCACGGAGCATGCGATCGACCGCGAACTGCGGCTGAAGCTCTCCATGTTCTGCAACGTGACGCCCGAAGCGGTCATCGAGGAAAAAGACGTGACCAACACGATTTACGAAGTGCCGCTGATGCTCCAGCGGGAGAAACTCGACGAACTGGCGGTGAAACATTTTAAGCTCGATCTGCCGCCCGCCGACCTGACGGCTTGGCGCAGTTTCGTGGACCGGGTTATCACGCCGAAGCACCGGATCAAGATCGGCATCGTGGGCAAATACATGGAGAATCAGGACGCCTACAAGAGCATCTACGAGGCGCTGACCCACGCCGGGGCTGCTGTTGACGCAGGCATCAAGCTGGTGCCGGTCGACGCCGAGGACATCGAGGAACTTGGCGCGGCGAAATTTTTGACCGGCCTCGACGGCATTATCGTGCCGGGCGGATTCGGTGTGCGTGGCGTGGAAGGCAAAATCCTCGCCGCCCGTTTCGCGCGGACGCAAAAGATCCCCTACCTTGGGCTCTGTCTCGGCATGCAGATCGCGGTGGTTGATTTCGCCCGCGACGTCCTGGGACTGGCCCTGGCCCACAGCACCGAGTTCAACACCGAAACGCCCGACCCGGTGATTTCGATGCTCGATGAACAGAAGCAGGTCGTGAAGCTGGGCGGGACCATGCGGCTTGGCGCTTCAATCTGTCGTCTCGTGCCGGGAACAAAAATCCAGCAGGCCTACGGGACCGACCGTGTGACCGAACGGCACCGGCACCGCTACGAGTTCAATAATCTTTACCGCGAGAAGATGGAAGCCCACGGCTTGGTGATCGCCGGGACGACGCCGGATGGCAAGCTGGTCGAGCTGATCGAACTGGCCGACCATCCTTGGTTCGCGGCGTGCCAGTTCCACCCCGAGTTCCACTCGAAGCCGAATCAGCCCCATCCTCTCTTCAGCGGGTTAGTGAAAGCGGCGGTGGCGCGTTTGGGGGGGTAGGCGATCCGCTTCCTTCTGCCCGCAGCAACGGCGGAAAAAAATGACCGATTTGAAATGTAAATGCGGTTCGCTTCCACCGGGGAGTTGCGGTAGCCTTCTCCCTTACCCGTGAAACGATCGCGCCCTTCTTCTCCAGCCCACCTTTTGCTCATCGCAGGGCCGTGTGTGTTGGAGTCGGAAGAGCTCACATTTTCCATCGCCCGGCACTTGGTGGACCTAACTGCTGACTTGGGTCTGCCGTTGATTTTCAAGGCCTCGTTCGACAAGGCCAACCGGACCAGCGGCACTTCTTTCCGCGGACCCGGGCTCGCGTCGGGACTGAAAATCCTGGCCGCCGTGAAAAAAAAATTCGGCTGCCCCGTGCTGACCGACATCCACAATGCGACGCAGGTGAAAGCGGCGGCAAAGGTGATCGATGTCCTGCAGATTCCGGCATTTCTTTGCCGCCAAACCGACCTGTTGCTGGCGGCCGCGGCGAGTGGACGGACCGTCAACGTAAAAAAGGGGCAGTTTCTCGCCCCGGACGACGTGGACAACATCGCGGCCAAGCTGCGCAAGGGCGGCTGCTCCGATTATTTCATCACGGAGAGGGGAACGACCTTCGGCTATCACAACCTTGTGGTGGATATGAGGAGCCTCGCGATCATGCGACGGGCCGGACACCGGGTGATCTTCGACGCCACCCACTCGGTGCAGCGGCCCGGAGGCAACGGCACAAGCACGGGCGGCGACCGGAGTCTGGCGCCGGTGCTGGCGCGGGCGGCCGTGGCCGCGGGAATCGAGGGCTTGTTCATCGAAACGCATCCCCAACCGGACCAATCACCGTCGGACGGGCCGAACATGATTCCTCTTGCGCAGATGGAGCCCCTGCTGCGAACTTTGAAGAACATCCATGAGGCCGTTCGTTCTTAGCCTGTCCGCCTGGTGCTTGGTGCTCAGCGCCGCCTGGGCGCAGACTGTCTCCGACAGCGGAAACATCCCGCAAATTCCCTATGGCCAGAGCTACAAAAATTTCGAGTTTCCCATGTACGAAGGTGGCGTGCTCAAATGGAAACTTTACGCCACGCAGGCCACGGGCGTCTCGCTCAACCGCGCGGAGGTAACCGATATGAAAATTGAGGGCTATGAGAACGGTCAGGTAACGACGATCATTACGTCCCCCAAGGCCGATCTTTACTCCACCGAGCGCCGCATGCGGACCAAAAACACAGTAAGGATCGAGCAGACCGACCGGACTGCAACCGCCCAACGATGCGATTTCGATCTCGTGACGAAAAAATATGTCCTTACCGACAACGTGCGGGTGGTCCTGAAAAATTTCAATGCCGCCTCCGGCTTGGAATCCTCCGGGAAACACGCCTCCGCCTCTCCGACGGCCCCTGCGGCGAACATCCGTCCGCTCTCCACCCACGCCAATGACTCGCTCCTTGACTCGCCGGGAGCTTATTCCAATAGCACCAACGTCGGCCCGGTTGCCCCGGCCTCACCAACCAGCCAATGAAGCCCTCCAGCCGCTCCTTTACCTCCTTACTCTGCGTTTTGGCCCTGACCACGGGAATGGCACTGTCTCAGGCTCAGGATGCGACCGACGCCACCGGCGAACCCACGCCGCTGCCCGGCAGTACGGTGATCACCTCGGACGATCTCCACATGGACCAAGCCACGCACACCGCCGTTTTCACCGGCAACGTGGTGACGACGGCAACCAATTTCAAAATGACCTGCCAGGAAATGACGGTCAATTTCACCAACGACAACAAGGTGGATACTATCACGAGCAAAGGCGACGTGGTGATCACTCAGCCGGGACGGGTTACCCATTCGGGACAGGCCCAATATTTTCATGACGAGGATAAGATCGTCCTGACCGATTCGCCGGTCATCAACGATAATGGCAACGTCATTTCAGCGCCGAAAATCATCATCTTCCGCACCAAGCAATCGCTCTACACCGAAGGGCCCACCAAAACCATCCTTCCGCAAGAGAGTACAAGCCACGCCAGTGACTCCCACAGTGTGGCGCCGACCGGTTCCAACGCTCAATGAGGCATGAAACACCGCCTACCCAAGGCCAAATCCGCGACGTTGCGGATCGAAAGCCAATCCGAAATGGAGCAGGCTGAATTGCTAATCGACGAGAACAAGTCCGGATTGCCTTCCGATTCCGGCCCGCCTCTCCCCGTCATCTTTCCATCAACGACTCCCGTGAACGAAACTTCCGCAGCCGATCCCGGTATCTCTGGGCTGACAGTCAATCCTGCGCTCACCCCGGACCAGACGAAAAATCCCTCTTCCACCGAGCGAGATTCGTTCGGATCGATTGTTGACACTCCTCCGGAGGAAGCGAAGCCGAACGGGGATACAGCCCCGGCGGAAATCAAATCTCGCCGCGTCACGCCACCGCCTCTGCCTGTCAAAACTTCCCGGGCTACTCCGCCGCCGCTCCCGGCGCGGATGCCTTTCTCCCCCTCTGTACCTGCCGAGGTGAAGCCAGTTTTTACCGGGCTGGAACCTGTCGTTACCAGCGAGAAACCGGTCATGCCCGACCCTGTGCCCGCTGTCATCGAGGAAAAGCCTGCAACGACCGAGCCAACTCCGGATGGCGACCAAGCCATAAAAGCGCTGAGAGACACGAAACAGATCATTGTCTCGGACCCCTCCATCGCATTTGAAACCAAACCCGCGTACTCTGGACCGCCACCTCTCCTGACGTCGAAATCCGCTGTGGCAGACGAAAAATCGAACGGTCCAGCGCAGTGCCTGATCCGGACTCAGGGCTTGGTGAAGCAGTACGGGGGACGCCGTGTGGTCAACGGCGTCGACATCCAAGTGCATGCGGGCGAGGTGGTCGGGTTGCTCGGCAAAAACGGCGCGGGGAAGACGACAACATTTTACATGATCGTGGGGTTGGTGCCTCCAACGTTGGGCCATGTCTTCATGGGCGACGAAGACGTAACGCACATGCCGATGTACCGACGGGCGCGGCGCGGAATCGGCTACCTGCCTCAGGAAGAATCGATTTTTCGCAAGTTGACCGTCGAGGAAAATCTGCTCGCCATTCTTGAGACGCTGCCGATGACCGAGGATGAACGGGAAATCCGGTGTGACGAATTGTTGAAGGATTTCGGCCTTGAGCATGTGCGGGAAAACGTGGCCATCACGCTCTCGGGCGGTGAAAAGCGACGCGTCACCATTGCGCGCGCGCTGGTGACCTCCCCAACGCTGTTGCTGCTTGACGAACCGTTCAGCGGCGTTGATCCGATGGCCGTGCATGACATCCAGGAGATCATCCTGCACCTGAAAGAGCGCGGGCTTGGCGTGCTGATCACCGACCACAATGTGCGGGAAACGCTCTCTGTCGTCGACCGCGCCTATATCATCGACGAGGGGCGGGTCCTCTCCGAGGGAACGCGCGAGTTTCTGCTCAATGACCCGATTGCGCGCGAGATTTACCTCGGTTACCGGTTCAGCATGTAATCGGGAGTTTTATTTCTGCGGCGGTGGGAGGCCCCAATCCTGCCATACGCGGGCGTAATCGGCGCGGGTAAGTTCAGCAAGCATGGCGTTGGAGCTGGGATCGAGCCATTTGATGAGCCGTTCGAGGTCTTCCAGCTTCATCGTGGTGCAGCCGGCGGTGCGGTAGTGATCGCCGCGTCGTACATGGAAAAAAATTTCGTTGCCGGCGCCGGGAACGGGGTTGTCGTAATTGTGCTCGATGAGGACGAGCCACTGGTAAGCCGCGTCGCCGAGGTGGAGTTTTTCCTTCTCCCACCAAGGGGGAAGCGGCTCGCCGGGCGGGAGAGTGTAGAGATGATTATAGCCAAGACTGGCCAATGCGGGGTCGTCGATCCAGGCGTCGCGATCCGTGACTTGGTGGTAGGGCCAGCCTTTCGCCCCGTCGGGCAATTTTGGCGCGTAACCGAGAGCGAAACCAATCTTAAAGAGGCCTGCGGGGTTGCGGTGATCACCGTCGACTTTTTGCAGGCCCTGCTGCGGCGGGTTGAGTCCGCGACCCCAAGCGAGACCACCCTTGCCGAAGAGGACAGGCCAAGGCCGGCCGTCGGGCTGCCACCGGCCGGAGGCATCGCGGTGAAAAAGCTGGAGAGTCCCCTCGAAGGAGGCAGAAGTGTCCGCAAGGCAAACGATCATCTGCTTGGCGTCGAGGCCGAGTCTGTTCTCGTCCGGCGCGGCGGAAGCCGTTAGATTACAAACCAATAACCAAAAAAAGAATGCCAACGACCGGTACATTCGGGTTACCGTAAAATGTAACGGCCGAAAAGGCAATCGAACGACACCATGCGTACTCAACCTCTTCCCCTGATCCTTCTCACCGGCTTTCTCGGCAGTGGAAAGACCTCGACGCTTCAGCACTGGTTGGCGCACACAGCAACTCCACTGAAAAGGACGGTGGTGATCATTAATGACTTCGGCGCTATGAACGTCGATGCGGCTCTGCTGGCGCGACGGCAGATCGAACTGCGCAGTATCACGGGCGGCTGCGTTTGTTGCCAGAGTTTTGAGGACCTGGTGGAACAGGTGCGAGCCTTGGCGGAAAATCCGGAGATCGACCTAGTCTGGATCGAGACGTCGGGCCTGGCCGATCCCGAGGAGGTGCTCGATCATCTCAGCGCGCCCGCTTTGCAGGATAGCACGGTCGTCCGGCGGCTGATCCAGGTCATCGACGGCACCGATTTTCCCTGCTCGTGGCGGGGCCGAGCGGTGCAGGAGGAACAGGTCCGTTACGCCGACCTGATCCTGCTCAACAAGACAGATCGGATTGACGAGCAGGTACGGAAACGGGTGGAGATCACTCTGCGGCAGTTCAACCCGTCGGCCCGGATCGTGACGACCCGGCACGGGCAGGTCGAGCCGGGGTTGCTGAGCGATGGGGACGCAAGTCATGCCCGCTTGGACGTTTCCAGGAAGACAAACCATCACGGGGACGAGCCTTGCAAGCAGGAGCATTGCGGGCATGATCATGAAAGCGGCGAGCATGGCCATCAACACCATGAGCATTTGCCCCACGCGGCCTCGAGCCTTTTCCTGCCTCTCACCGCGCCGGTCGGTCGGGATGCTTTCCAGCGCTTCTTGGGCGCGTTGCCTACATCCGTTTTCCGGGCCAAGGGCTTCGTTCGTTTCAACGACGAGCCGGAGAAAATTCATACTTTCCAGCAGGTGCGCGACCAGTCCGAACTGCTGATCTTGCCGCTCGAAAACAGAGAAGACTTGACCACTGGCTTGGTCTTCATCGGGCCGCACCTTGACGAGGACCGAATTCGCGCCTTGGCTGGGGAGTTGTTGGCGGCCTCAAACTGATGTTTTCATGATTTCGCATTTCGATCGATTAATGTCTTGTCGGCGTGTTTTTTGCGCGGCTGGTCTGCTGTCGCTCGTCTTGGCGTTCACCGGCCTTGGGGCAATGGCCGATGATACGCCATCGGGTCAGGCGGTGCCTGTGCTTTCGCCTGACCAGTCCCGTTATTTTTTCACCATCGATCTCGATCCGCGCTACCAGATCGTTGGAGTCGGCGAATTGACCGGGGATGCGGCGGCAAAAGCCAACTGTTACCGTTTTCTATACTACCCGAACGGCAAGATTCGGCAGATCGAATACCTGCGGGCGGGCGATCCGCAGCCCGATCCGCTTTTCGGTGTCGAGCGGATCGATATCGAGTATCAGGCCGGCGTCGAGCGCCGCTGGTACCGCGACGCCCAGGGCAATCCGGTCAAGAGCATCTCTGGAAACGAAGGCGAGGAATTGACGCTCAACCCGGCGGGATACCCGACCGATGTGACCAATCTCGATGAAAGCGGGGCTCGGATGCGCGACAGCAGCGGTGTGATCCATTATGTCCGCACGCTCGATTTTTCAGGCCGGATTATCGTGGGACGGCGCGTTGGACTGCTCGGCTCGTTCATCACCGACAATAACGGCGAATTCGAAACCCGTTCGCTATATGACAATCTGGACCATCGGATCGAATACGGGAACTTCGACGCCTCGGGCAACGCGCTCAACAACACCGACGGTATCGCCATGACTCGGACCACTTACACGATTTATCCCGACTCGACCCAGAGTATCGAGAGTTATTTCGATGCCTCGGGGCTGGCCACATTGGAAAAGAGCACCGGGGTGCATCAATACCAGCGCACCTGCGACAAACGCGGCCTGCTCCTAAGCGAAGCCTACTTCGATACCTCCGGCGCTCCGACGGTTGACAACGATGAGCGGATTCACGAACGCCGCAGCCAGTACGACGAGCGGGGAAACCTGCTGTCTGAGGAGTATTTCGACGCCGACGGCAACCCGTGCAACCTGCACAAGGAGGGATATGCAAAAGTGACTTACCGTTACGACGACAAAAACCGGGTGGTCGAAAAGGCTTTCTTCGGTGACGACGGCGGCCCGCAGGTGGTGGCCGATCTTGGTGCGGCGGTGATCCGGCAGGACTACGACAATTACAATACGATCGTGCGCCAGCAGTTTTTCGACGGCCAGGGTCATCCGGCAATCAACGCCAAATATGGCGCGCCAGCCATCCGGATCGAGGTGAAGGGAGACACAACCATGGTGCGTCTGCGTGACGCCAACGATAAACCCATGAAAAACGCGGTCTACGGCTATGCGGCCTTCAGCTACAAGACGGACACCGACAAGGCACTCACTCCATTCAATCACTATTACAATTTGCGCGGTCGCACGATCAGTTATTTCCCGCGTGTATCGGTGATCAACCCCCACCTCTACCAGCTCAAACAGAATAAGGTCATGAAATACAGCGCCCGAGGTGGCGCGGCCGCAGTGGGTTTCGGTGCACTGCTGGCCGCGATCTTGGCCCGGCGAAAATCGTTGTATACGAAATGGCGCAAAGTCTACGTGCCGACGCCATCCGAACGCCTCCTGGCGATGTTCGCCATGTTCGCCATTGTCGAGGGAATGTTCCGGTTTTTTCTCACGGTCTACTGGGGATGGCTTGACCACCAGTACGTGCGCATGGGCCACGGCACCCATATCCTCGAAAGCGTGGTGATCCTCTATTTCCTCTACCGCTTTTTCCGCATCCACCTCACCATGCGCGTACTCAACATCGGCCGCGACGACATCCACCGGATCATCCGTGAATTTTTCACTCAGGCCGGACTGGATCCCGAGTGGAACGAAGCGCATAAAACCTACGTCACTCCCGCGCTTCGCGTGAGGGTCCGTTATTTCGCGCAGAAATATCACGCTTACTTGGCCTTCCACCGCCAAGGCGTGTCGGGACGCCAACTGGCTCACGATTTGGCTCGACACATCCGCGCGGCAGCGGGCGCCATCCAGGGCCCGGTGCGCAGTCGGACCATCGCCCTTTATTACCCGAGCCTCGCCTTCTGTTATCTTCTGCTCTCGGGCACGGCGTTTTACACCCTTTGGCAATTGGTTAAGCAATACTAAACGTTAAAATCGAAGCCCCCTTGTCGGCCATCCCGGATGCGGTAAGGTAAAACCGCATGCCTACGACTTTGGAATTGCCGATCCTGCCCGTTCTTGATCCCGACCTTGAAAACGAGAGACTTGAGGCGCTTCGTTCCCTGGAGCTTCTCGATACTCCGCCGGAAGACCGTTTCGACCGCATCACGCGATTGGCAGCCAATTATTTCCAGGTTCCAATCTCCTACGTTGCGCTCATTGACCGCGAGCGGCAGTGGTTCAAGTCGGCTCACGGCCTTTGCATGGCGGAGACCAGCCGTTCCTCCTCCTTTTGCCAGTATACCATTCATCGCGATGAACCCTTGGTCATTCCGGACACGCACCTTCATCCCCTCGGACGCAACCATCCCCTCGTCATCGGGGAGCCGTTTGTGCGATTTTACGCCGGCGTGCCGCTTGCCGGTCCGCGCGGGCAGAAAATCGGAAGCTTTTGCCTGGTCGATACGCAGCCGCGAACTTTCACCGAAGAGGACCTCACACGCCTAATGGCCTTTGCCGCCATCGTCGAGCGGGAAATCAACCTGGGCCGGATCATCCAGTCGCAAAACGAACTGCTCGAAACGCGACAGAAGCTGGTTGAGACACAGGCCCAACTTACCCACGAGATGGCCGACGCGGCGAAGTATGTCCGCCTGATGCTGCCGCCGCCCTTCACCGGCGAGGAGACCCTCGACTGGCACTTCCATCCCTCGACGCATCTGGGTGGAGACGGCCTCGGCTACCGCCGGATCGACGACGACTTGCTTGCCCTCTATGTCCTCGATGTGACCGGTCACGGGCTCGGCTCCGCGCTGCTGGCGGTGAGCGCGCTCGAACTGCTCCGCAACCGCGCCGCGCAGGTTGATTTTGCGCAACCCTCGACCGTCATAGATCGTCTCAACCGCACCTTTCAGATGAAGGACCATGCGGGCAAATTCTTTTCCGTCTGGTACGGGGTCTATTCGCGCTCCAGACGGCAAATCACCTACGCCAACGCGGGTCATCCGCCCGCCCTGCTGTTGACGCGCGAAAGCTGCAAGTCCCGGCTCGTTCGCACCGCGCCCGGCGGCTCCGTCCTCGGCATTATGCCCGAGATCAACTCACCCGAAACGACCATCGATTTTCCGGCTTCGTCGGAACTTTATCTCTTCACCGACGGGCTTTACGAATTGTCCGACCCGAAGGGCGGGCGCGGCTCCTATGACGAATTTTTCACATGGCTTGAAAAAAGAACGCGTGCGGGCAAGTCCCCCTGGGATGCGATGCTCGACTGGCACAAGGAAGCGATGGAAAAGCGGCTCATTGATGACGACGTGACGATGCTCCGCTTCGCGACCCATTCATGATGTCCTCGTGAACATTCCCGCCGGCCTTGCCGCCTGTTCCCGCCGCCGCTTTTTGCGCCAGCTCGTTGGAACGGGCGCCCTCGCCGCGACCGGCCTGGAGTCGCTCCTTGCGCAAACGCCGCCTCCCTCTCCGCCCGCGAACGCGTCAGCCTTCCGTTTTGCCTTTGTCACAGATACGCACCTGATGAAAGATCCGTCCTTCCGTTCGGATGCGGGCATTGCCCTGTGCCTGGATGCGGTCGAGAAACTCAACCCCCGGCCCGAGTTCATTCTTGTCGGCGGCGATCTGGTCAACCGCGCGCGCGATATGACCATCCGCGAGGCTGAGCAAACCCTCGACCAGTTCCTTTCCATCTGGAACAACCACACCTCCCTGCCTGCGCGCTGGACCTTCGGTAATCACGATCTCGTCGGCACGAGCAATCCGTCCGTTTCGCCTGCCGACCGGCACTATGCCAAGGGCCTTTTTCAGGAGCGCTTTCATCTGCCGCATCTCTTTTACAGCTTCGATTGGAAAGGCTGGCACTTCGTCGTGCTCGACGACATCGCGCTGCAACCTGACCACACCTACATCGGCCGGCTCTTCGACGATGAGCTGGCTTTTATCAAGGCTGATCTCGACGCCCACCGCGCCATGCCGACCATCGTATGTACCCACATCCCGACCATGTCGGCCGTGCCTCTCGGGCTCTATCTTGCCCACGCTGCGGCGAACTTCCAGATACCCACCAACAAAAACCTCCTTTGCACGAACGCCAACCTGCTCTTTAACGATTTTCCGGGTCACAATGTCCGCGCCGTTCTTTCCGGCCATCTGCACCACCTCGAAAAGATCGACTCGAACGGCGTCCACTTCGTCACGTGCGGCGCGGTCTGCGGCAATTACTGGAAAGGGCCGATGCTCGACTGCCCGGAAGGCTTCGGCGTGGTCGATCTAGGCGTCGACGGCTCGGTTGCCTTTGATTACCGGACCTACGGGTGGAAGGCGTAACAGAATTTAAGAAGCCGTCGCCAGTTCCTTATCGCGGGGGTCGTTCGTGCGCATCGCCTTGACGAAATTCTGGCCCATTTCCCAGATGGGTCCGGGAAACTTACCAAGGTCGGAAATGACTTCACCCAGCGCCTTGATAAACCGGTCTATTTCCTTCTCGCCGACGACGAGCGGCGGCAGGATTTTCACGATGTCGGCGTTGTTGGCGGCGACCTGCGTCAAAATGCGGTGCTTGGTCAGGAGCGGCGTGACGATGAGCTGCGGAAACATGCTGGAATCGAGCGAGTGGACCAGTTTCCAGCCCATCTTGGGCATAAGGCCGCGCGGCTCGGCGAACTCGATCCCGCACATGAGCCCTTTCACGCGCACATCCTTGATGATGTCGTGCTTTTTCTGCAGAGCGAGAAGGCCCTTTTCGAGATGGGCGCCCATTTTTGCGGCGTTATCGACAAGCCCTTCGTCCTCAAGAACGGTCAGGGCGGCCAAACCGCAGGCGCAGGCGAGATTGTTGCGGCCAAAAGTGGTCGAATGGACGATGCAACGGTCCATGCGCGAAAAGGTTTTTTGATAAATCGACCTCCGTGTGATGATGGCGCCGGCCGGGACGTAACCGCCGCTGAGGGTCTTGGCCAAAGTAAGAATGTCGGGTTCGAGGTTCCAATGCTCGAAGGCAAACCATTTGCCGGTTCGTCCGAGGCCGGTCTGCACCTCGTCGCAGATGAGGAGCGTTCCGTACTTGCGGCAGAGCGCCTGCGCCCGGTTGAAGTAATCGTCCTTCGGAAATTTGACGCCCTTGCCCTGCACCAGTTCGATGATGAAAGCGGCGACGTCGCCCTTCTTCAATTCGTGCTCGAGTTCATCGGCATCGCCGAGCGTGACCGTCTCGCAGCCGGGTACGAACGGCCCGAAGCCCTCGTGAAATGCGGCGTTGCCGGTAACCGAAAGCGAACCGTAGCTAAGACCGTGGTAGGAGTTCTTCAGCGAGAGGATGCGGGGCCGGCGCGTGGCGCACTTGGCGAATTTCAACGCGCCCTCGACCGCCTCGGTGCCGCTGTTGCAGAGGAAAACGGCGTCGAGATGGGGCGCCCCCTGTTGCGCGAGCCGTTTGACCAGCCGCTCGGCCAGAAGGCCGCTCAGCAGCGCGGAATCGAGTTGCACCATGTTGGGCAGGTTAAGGTCGAGCACGTCGCGAATCGCCTGTTGCGTGACCGGATGGTTTCGCCCGATATTGAAGACGCCGAAACCGGAGAGAAAATCGAGGTAGTCTTTGCCATCCATGTCGTAGAGGTAGGCGCCCTCGGCTCGGGCGTAGACGATATCGAAGCCAATGGTGCGCTGGACCTTGACCAGTGTCCGGTTCAGGTAGAGATCGTGCAGCTCGTAATTTTCGCCCAGCCGGGAAGTGACCAGGTCCTTGATATCAAGAGGCATTTCCCATTAAACCTTTTTTCCGGCCCGAAAACAAGCACGGCGGGCGTCCCAGGCTCACCGCGTCAGGCGGAAAAGTCCGACGAGAGAAAAACCGTAGAAGATAAGGTCGATGCCGATGAACGTCCCGATTACCCAAAGTGCCGAACTGGGCCAGTGAACCGCGATGAGAATGCCCAAAAGCACTGATATTGCGCCGCTAAACAGCAGCCAGCTGCGATGATGCAGGGCTGGATGCGAGACGCCGAAGCCGAAGCGAAACAACCCGCTGACAAGAAAATAGAATGCAAGGATCAGCGTGATCACAGCCGCGCCCGACGCGGCATCCGCGATGAGCAGAAAGCCTATCATCGCGGCGAGGATGCCCGCGAGCAATTGAACCGCGAAGCCTTCCCATCCCCGTACCGAAAAGGCATGGATGAGGGTAGCGAAGCCCGCGACCATGAGCAGGACGCCAAAGAAGTAAACTGAGATGAGCGTCAAGACAAGGGGACTCGCCACGGCCAGGACTCCCGCGACGATGTAGATAATGCCAAGCACGAGGAACCACGCCGGTCGGTGGTGATGGGGAGCGGAGGGGAGAAGTTGATTGGACATATCTCTACCGCTAGACCACGGCAGCCGCTTGGCAATCCGCTTTCTGTTACGATCACGCCTCTTTACTGTCAGGCGGACGCTCGTAAATCGCGGGGCGATGAATTTCCATGTGCCGTTCCGGATACTCCACCAACTTGAAGCCGAACGACTCGTAAACCCCGTGCGCGTCGAGCGTGACTAGCATCCAGCGACGCAAACCCTGTAAATTAGGATGGGCGAGGATGGTTCCGACCAGCGCCTTGCTTAACCCCTTGCCGCGGTGTTCCGACAGAATGAAAACGTCGGCGACGTAGGCGAAAGTCGTGTAATCGCTGATTACGCGGGCAAAGCCGGCCTGCTTTCCTAAGTAATAAACGCCGAAGTTCAGCGAATGCCGGACCATCCGCTCGACGAGGGTCCGTGGCATGTTCCTGGCCCAGTATGATTCCGCCAGAAAACCGTGGATAACGTCGATATTGAGCAGGGACGAGTCCGTCGAGATCGTGTAGCCGTCGGGGAGCGAAATCATGGCCTTATTTCCGGATGACCCGCGTATCGGCCAGTCGGTCGTGCAGGGTCAGGCCGCGCGAACTAAACAGCGCGACGGCGAAACCCAGGAAGCAGGGCAGCGCGGAGAGAAATTTACCGAGATGGCGTCCCGTTGCGCGCATGAAGCTGACCCGCTCCCCCTCCGCATCGGTTACCTTGATTCCCACCCAGAGCTTGCCGATCGTGGCCTGCCAGGGGGACGCTTCCAAGGACGCGGCATAAATCCAGGCGAGGCCGAGGGCGACCAGCAGCAGAAGCCGGTGGAAATCCCGATCGAGGAGCAGCCATTCCTGGCGCATCGATTCGGGATCGGAGCGCTCGATCAGCCCCTGCAACTCAACAGTCAGGGCTCCAAGGCCAAAAAGAAAAATGATCGGCACGAAAAGGACGGCGCAATCGACCGTAAAGGCGATGGCGCGCCGAAAAAACGACGCCGTGTCGAGTTGAACTTCGGTGCGGGGAACCGGCGGCGCGATCGGCGGACTGGCTTGGCGTCTGGCTTCAGCCGAAACGGGCGGTGGAAGAGACATCACAGGCACAGGCGGGGCCTGAATCAGACGCGGCTCCTGCAACTCGGGCGGGGGTGGAGACGGTGGAATAGGCGGCAGGTCGCGCGCCGCAGGCACCGGCGGCAGGAGCGGTTCGCGTTCGATAAAATGGAGTACTTCGCCCAGCGGCAGCCATTCTTTCAGGCCGGGCGCATGAGCGAGATACTGCAGGGTGAAATCACCGCGCGCGAGCCCGTCCTGAATTTGCGTCCGCGTGAACGGGCCCCAGGGAACGTTGTGCTTGAGAACGGTGATTCCCACAAAACGCGGTTATTTTTTTCTCTTGCCGGCCAGGACATTCGAGCGCGTCCTTAACCTCAACGCGTTAAGCCGGATGAAACCGGTCGCGTCGGCCTGATTGTAAGCGCCTTGGTCGGCTTCCATGGTGGCCACGTGGGGATTGTAGAGCGAAACCGGGCTCTTGCGTCCGGCAACGATCAGGTTCCCCTTGTAGAGTTTGAGCCGCACCGTGCCGGTTACGTGCTTCTGGCTCTCCTCGACCGCAGCCTGCAAAAATTCACGCTCCGGCGCGAACCAGAAGCCGTAATAGACCAGTTCCGAATAGCGCGGGATAAGCGAGTCGCGCAAATGCATGACCTCGCGGTCAAGCGTCAACGTCTCGATCTGCCGGTGCGCGAAATGAAGGATCGCACCGCCGGGCGTTTCATAGACGCCGCGCGATTTCATGCCGACGAAACGGTTTTCGACGAGATCGACCCGCCCGATGCCGTGCCGGCCGCCAAGCTTGTTCAGCGCCCGCAGCACGTCGGCGGGGCTGAGTTTTTTGCCGTCGACCGCGACGCAATTACCCGCGACGAAATCGAGCTCGACGACCTGCGGTTTGTCCGGCGCTTTTTCCGGCGAAACGCTGAGCTTGAACATGTCGGCGGGCGGCTCGACCCATGGGTCCTCGAGGATGCCGCTCTCAAAACTGATATGGAGCAGGTTCCGGTCGCTGCTGTAGGGCTTGGCGGCGCTGACCGGCACGGCGATGCCATGGGCCTTCGCGTAGTTGATCAGGTCGGTCCGGCCCTGGAACTCCCAATCCCGCCATGGGGCGATGATTTTCAGATCGGGAGCGAGTGCGGCAAAAGTCAGTTCGAAGCGAACCTGGTCGTTGCCCTTGCCCGTTGCGCCGTGTGCCACCGCGTCGGCCTTTTCCAGCCGCGCAATCTCGACCTGCCGCTTGGCAATGAGCGGACGCGCGATGCTCGTGCCGAGGAAATACTGGTTCTCATAAAGCGCTCCGGCCCGGATCATCGGGTAGATGAAATCGGTGGCAAACTCTTCCGTCAGGTCGTCAATGTAACACTTCGACGCGCCGGTCTTGAGCGCCTTCTTGTCGAGGCCCTTGAGTTCCTCTTCCTGGCCGATGTCGGCGCAGAAGGCGATGATTTCGGCGTTATATTTTTCCTTCAACCACGTTAAAATGATGGAGGTGTCAAGACCTCCCGAATAAGCGACTACAATCTTCATCGCCGCTTCTTAACCGAAATCCGGCCAAAGAACAGAAATTACTTAAGCCTGCTCCACGACATCTTAGCCAAACCAATACTGGCCAGGATGGATGAGACCAAGAGACTGCTCCAAAGGCACCACAACTTGGCAACACTCCATCCTTGCAAAATAGCGTCGGGATCACCCATGGGACGGTTTGGGACAATATGCTGGACGTTTATAACGGGCCAACCGCTGCCCGGCCATAAAACACCGGGGTAGAGGTAACCCATGGGAACTGAGTCGGTGGAGTCATAAATTCTCTCATCCACAAAGACTTCCCACCCAATAGTGCAAACGATCGTCATCACCAGAAAGATCAGACCGAATTTTACCAAGCCGCGCTTCCGGTAACCCAAGGTAAATCCAAAAATTCCACCGAACACGATCCACACCAAGAACCCTAGACCAAATACAAGGGTGAGAATCAACATCATCGCCGAGGAAAGAATAAATTTCCCCCTATCGCTCATTACAGGACCAGCGCTCGTCATAGGCACCCAATAAAATAGGCTCTGACATCTGCCACGCAACCCATACCGCTATAGCCCCGGCCCTTTCCATTCCGTCCCGCGCAAGCGGCTGATGAGATAATCGAGCGAATAGGCGCCGGGACCGAAAATCAAAACCACCACGGCGGTCGCCAGATAGGGGAAAGCCGTGTCGCCACAAAATTTATCGGTGTCAAAGCTCAGGAGATCCTTCAGCCCGTCCTGTTCCGTCGTGATGTAGGCGACGATGAAATTGATCGTAAGCGGTATGGAGGTCAATCGGCTTAACAAGCCCAGAACCAGGAAGAGGCCGCCAAACGTTTCCGTGAAACCGACGATCCAGGCATTTTCCACGGGAAAAGGAATACCGAGGTCCTTGAAATATCCGATGGGCTTGTCGATATTCATCAGTTTGCCCCAGCCAGCCTGAATCAATTGCCCTCCCCACACAATGCGCATGAACAGGAGCAGCGGCGATCGGAGATGATTGCCGACGAGTACGAGGAGGCCGTAAAGAAATTCGACGCCGGCAACAAAAGGGTTGGTGAGTTTGGACATAATATTCTGACGTTTGACGATGTGACTTTATTCCGCGCGATAAAACCAACCGAACGAAGCCCATTGGGCGAACCAGGCTTGTAGTTTGGCGCTGAAAGGCTCGTCCGCTTTTTTACGGCGTAGCGCGCGTTCGCAGGCGGCCTGAAGCGTGAGTCCCTTCTTCAGTGCCGAGCAGATCAGGTAAGCTTCGGGTTCCAACCGCTTGTAGTAGACCGCGTTATCGCTGCGATGAACAGCCAGCCAGATCTTCTCCGGGGCAGGCAGTCTGGGTTTCGATGCTTTCTTGCGCTTGGACCGCTCATTCATGGCATTGCTCGCCTCGCCTGATGGCTCGACCCGGCGGCGGACGCGGAGCAGAAAATCGTCCACCGGATAGTCGCAGGCGAGAAAAGTGATGCAAGGTTGAGGAGTGAGCCGAAGGGTCGCCGGATCGCTGCCGAGAAGATCGTCAATCTCCAGCGGGGGCAGGCTCTCACCGTCGAAGGCGACGATGTGCGCCCATTCGAGCCGCACAATGTCTCGGGCCAGCCCGGGGTAACGCGCCGTCCAACGCGGTTCGTGTGCTAGAAATTTTTCCAGCCGGTCACCCAGATCGCGCAGGGTGTAGGAATGCGACGGATATTTCGTGAGATAGGCGACGGCCATGGCATGAAAGCGCTTTTCGCCGAGCAACGCGAGCAAACCGGGAAAATCATCATAAAAACAACCGAGGAGACGGAACCAATACTGACGGTTGTAAATTTCGAGCCGCTCGAAGGAGGTCAGCCGGTTGTTCGGCTTGATGAATTCCGTCGCGACCTGACGCGTCGATTTCCCATTCACCCACTTCGCCTTCATCCGTTCGCCCGGGGTTAGCGGACGCATAATGGCCGTGGCAAAGGCGCGCTGGATGGAAAGGAGATTTTTTTTCACGGCAAAAATTCCCAGAACTCTTCTAGACCGCGGCGGGTTGCCGCACCAAGTCGGTACAGAAGCGCCCAGCTTTTAGCGCTTCCGCGTGCACCTCGTCGAACGACGGAATCCGGTCGTCCCACTCGAGGAGCGTGGCCGTTGGGCCGATCAGCCCGATGGCGTGCGCGTACATCTTCCAAACCGGGTCGAGTACCGGATGATCGTGCGTGTCGAGGATGTACTTCTCGAACTTCGAGTGGCCCGCGATGTGGATCTGCCCCACGCGCCCGTGCGGAATATGGTCCAGGTAATCATACGGGTTGAAATTGTGGTTTTGCGAGGAAACGTAGATGTTGTTCACGTCGAGCAAAATGCCCGCGTCGGCCCGCTCGACCACCTCGCTCAAAAACTCCCATTCTGTCATCTCCGAGGCATGAAACTCGGCATAACTGCTTACGTTCTCGACCAAAATCGGGACTTCAAGGTAATCGCGTGCTTCGCGGATGCGTTGCGCCACGTGCCGCGCTGCCTCGAAGGTATAGGGCAGGGGCAGGAGGTCGTGACTGTAACTGCCGTCGACGCTGCCCCAGCAAAGATGGTCCGAGACCCACGGCGTGTTGGTCCGCTTGACCAGCCGCTTTAGCTTCGCCAGGTGCGTGCGGTTCAGGCCGTCGGACGAGCCGAAGTATATGGCCACGCCATGCTGGACGACCCGGTATTGATCGAGGATTGAGTCAAGCACCTTGAGCGGACGCCCTCCGTCGACCATGAAATTTTCGGAAATGATCTCGAACCAGTCGACCGTCGGTTTGCGAGAAAGAATATGCCCGTAATGCGGCACGCGCAGCCCGATGCCTATGCCGTAATTTGTAAAATTATTGAAACGATTTGCAGGCATAAAAACGGATTTCCGGACTGCTCCGGGGTGGCGCAGAGGCCTGCCCCGGAGCAATCGCGGGAGAGAATATCTCAGGCGGGTTTCTTGGAACCGTCCGTGGCGCAGCCGCCCTTTCCTTTGCAGGAATTTTTGCCGGAGCAGCCGTTATCGCCGGTCTTACAGCCACCCTGGCCCTTGCAGCCATTCTTGCCGGCGCAGCTGTGTTGCCCCGCGGAAGAGTCATCGGCCAACTGACCCTTGAGAGCGGACAAAGACAGTGTGGGGTTGCCATTAGCCGTTGACGCATGGACCCGTGCGGCGGCGCCGGCCATCAAGCCCGTAAGGGCGACGGTGGCAAGCACGGTTTTCGTGTTGTTCAGGAGACGTGGATTTTTCATCTGTTTGTGGATCCTTTCTTGTTTCCGAATAGTGTGTGTACCTTTCGCCCGTCCGCCCCGGCACGTGCCGAATGGCCAACGGACATTTCCAGTTGGACGCGGAACCCCTGGTTTTATTCCAAGATTTTTCCCAATCCGACCGTTTTCTTCAGATAATACGCCCAACGCTTCCGGGCGGATGCATTTCTCTTTGCAATGCGCTCTACTGCCCGGAATTTTGGCCCGGATTCAGATTTGTAATCGTCTTCTGGGTCGGATCGCTCGACCAGAGCGGGGCCTGTATACCCGCGCCGCTTGGGTTGCCCGTCTGGCTCGTCGGCGAGGCGGTATTGGCGTCTTGCTGGGACACTGTGCTGCAATGGGTCAGAAGTAAAAGGGCGGCAAGGAGAAGCGCTGGACGCATGTCACCATATAGATCAATCCACCGCCCGCAGGCAAGCCGGGATTGCAACGTTGCCCCGCCCGGCAAATGTCTCTAGAACTTATCAAAAGCGCACGGCAGGGTTCTTTTAGGCGAAGCGTTCCAGCCGTCCGCCAGACCTTATGAATCCCGCCGATCTGGACCGCCACTACGTATGGCATCCGTTCACCCAAATGCGCGACTGGAATGCGCCCGGTCACCGGCCCCTCGTTATCGTCGAGGGCCGCGGTGCCCTCCTTCGGGCCGATGACGGGCGCGATTACCTCGACGGCAATTCTTCCATCTGGACCAATCTTCACGGCCATCGCCGGCCCGAAATTGACCAGGCCATCCGCGACCAACTCGACCGCATCGCCCACAGTTCCTTTCTCGGCCTGACCAACGACGTCGCCGCCCGGCTGGCCTGCGAGCTGGCCGAAGCGACGCAACTGCGGGGGCACAAGGTCTTTTTTTCCGACGACGGTTCGACCGCGATCGAGGCCGCGCTTAAAATGGTCCATCAGGCGAGAATCCAGCGTGGTGAAAAAAAGCGGAAGACCTTTGTCTCGCTTGCCAACGGTTACCACGGCGACACGGTGGGTGCGATGAGCGCGGGCCATAGTTCCGTCTTCCACGCCGCCTACAAGCCGCTCCTTTTTGAATCGCGCGAGGTGATGAGTCCCGCCTGCTACCGCTGCCCGCATAATCGCGCGAAGCCGATTCGAGGCTCCGAAGCCCGCGTCACGCGCCAGTGCAACTGGGAATGCGCCGGCGAACTCACCTCCGCGCTCGACGCCCTCGGCGAGTCGGCCTCCGCTCTCGTCCTTGAACCGCGCGTCCAAGGCGCGGCAGGCATGACCATGCACCCGCGCGGTTATCTCGAAAAGGCGGCGGTGGCCTGCCGGGAGCGCGGCATCTGGCTCGTCCTCGACGAAGTCATGACCGGATTCGGACGCACCGGCCCGATGTTTGCCTTTCAGGACGAAAAAGTCGCGCCCGACCTCCTCGCCTTGGCCAAGGGTCTCACCGGCGGCTATCTCCCTGTCGCCGCGACCCTCGCCTCGCAGGAAATCTTCGACGCGTTCCTTGGCGGCTACGAGGAGACCTTCTTTCACGGCCACAGCTACACTGGCAACGCCCTCGGCTGCGCCGCCGCGTTGGCCAGCCTCAAAATTTTTGAATCCGACCGGACGCTTCAAAAAAATGCTGTCTTGGGCGAAAAGCTTTCCCGGCTCACAGCCAAATTCTGGGAACATCCCAATGTCGGGGACGTCCGGCGGGAAGGCCTCATTTGCGGCATCGAAATCGTCGCCGATTTTGCGAGCCGCCGTCCGTTCCCTCTCGCGGATAGGATGGGCCGCCGGATTTGCGAAGCGGCCCGGAAACACGGCTTGCTCACGCGCCCCATCGGCGACGTTCTCGTGCTCATGCCGCCTTATTGCGTTACCGACGAACAACTTGCCCGGATGGTTGATGCTCTCTGGCTCGGTCTTTGCGAGGTGATCCCTCACGCGTGAACTGATCCTCGACAAGCCCGCAATCACGGGCATTTTATGAGCATGAAAGAGATCGAAGAAGGAAGCGACTTGCGGCTCGATTTCACCAAGCTGCAAAAAATCGCCAAGACCGGCCTGCCCGTTTTGCCCGTCGTCGTCCAGGACGCCGACTCGCTCGACGTGCTGCTTGTGGCCTACTCCAACCAGGAGGCGATTGAGCACTCCCTCAAGACGGGCATTGCCACCTTCTGGAGCACTTCGCGCAACGAACTCTGGATCAAGGGCAAGACCTCCGGCGACACCCTCCAACTAGTCGATGTCCGGGTGAATTGCGAACAGAACTCGCTCCTTTACCTCGTCCGTATGGTCGGCGGCGGCGTCTGCCATACCAAGGATGCCAGCGGCAAGACCCGCCGGACCTGCTATTACCGCTCGCTAAAAAACGGGAAGCTCAGCTTTTTGAAGTAACCCTGCATTTTTGCGGGACCGTTTATTTTCCGCTTACCTCATCCGCGTAGGCCTGCAGCTTGCCGTCGGCTTCCCTGTCCTTCAGATCCTCGACTTCCGAAATCTTCGCCGCCGGGTTGATGGCCAGGAGTTGCGCGTAAGTCGTCAGCACCTGCTCCCATCCGGCGTAAACGTCGTCGTGGGCCTTCCCGCTCTTGAGTTGCGAACTGACGTTCCCGGCCACGTAGGCCGCCAATAACATATTGCGCGTATCAGCGTCGGGAGAATCCCCCTTTTTCACCCAAGGCACCACGGCGTGCGAGAGCGAAATGTGGACCGCGTCGCTTGTCCTGGCAAAAGCGAGGATTGTCTCGGAGGCCTCCGATCCCTGCTGGCTCGACGGGTCGGCTTGGAAAACCGAAATTGCCTTCAGTACCTCGTCCCGCGACACCGTCCTCTCCGCGCTCGCCCTTGTGACGCTTGCTCCAAGCAGCGCGCCTAAAACGAAAATCGCGGCCAGATTTTTCATCGGGAATCAACCCGCCAGCTCAGGTTCAGGGCCGTCCTCTTCGCTTTCGGTCACCACCCGGGCAATCGCGGTCAGCTTGTCACCGGCATTTAGATTGATCAGCTTCACTCCCTGCGTATTGCGTCCCGCCTCGCGAATATCTTTCACCGGTGTGCGGACCATCTGGCCCTGCAAGGTTAGCAACATGATCTCATCGTTGTCCGTCACGGTCAGCGCGCCGACCACCTGGCCGGTCTTCTCGTTCGTTTTCATCGTGATGATCCCCTTGCCGCCGCGCGACTGGACGCGGTACTCGTCGAAAGCGGTCCGTTTGCCGATGCCGTGTTCGCCTGCCACCAGCAAAGTAGCGCCCAGGTCCACCACGGCCAGCGCCACCACCCGGTCGTCCTTTTCGAGCGAAATCCCGCGCACGCCCGTGGCCGGGCGGCCCATCGCACGAACGTCCGACTCCTCGAACCGGATGCTCATCCCCTCGCGGGTGATGAGGACCGCCTCACTGCTGCCGCTGGTCAGCTTCGCCTCGATCAAATCGTCGCCCTGTTCGATGCCGATGGCGATGATCCCGCCCTTGCGGACATTGGCGAAGTCTTCCAGCGAGGTCTTCTTCACCGTGCCTTGGCGCGTAGCAAACAGGACGAAGCTACCCGACTTCCACGTCAGGTCCTCGCCTTGCGCATCCCGGCGCGACTCGACTCGGATCAGCGCCGCCACCTTCTCGCCCGGTTTGAATTCGAGAAGGTTGGCGATGGAACGCCCTTTCGCTGCACGGCCCATGTCGGGAATTTCGTGGACCCGTTCGACGTAGACGCGGCCCGTATTCGTGAAAAACATCAGGTAATCGTGGGTCGATGCGGTGAACAGGTGCTCGACAAAATCGTCGTCCTGGGATGGTTCGCCCTCCCGCATCGTCATGCCGATCACGCCGCGCCCGCCGCGGCGTTGCGCGCGGTAGCTGGTGATATTGGTCCGCTTGATCAGCGAATTGTGGGTGATGGTGATGATCACACCCTCATTGGCGATCAGGTCCTCGATTGCCATCTCGCCCTCGTCGGGCACGATCGCGGTGCGGCGCTCGTTGCCGTGCTTGTCGCGAATCGCCTGCAATTCCTTCTTGATGATCGTCAGCACCCGCACTTCCTTCGCCAGGATGTCGATCAGGTCGTTGATCTTTTTCAGCAGCTCCTTGTACTCATCGACAATCTTGTTCCGTTCCAGCCCGGTCAGTTGGTAGAGGCGCAGTTCCAGGATCGCGTTGACCTGCTCCTCGCTGATGATGTAGCGGTTGTTCGTCAACCGCGACGGCGCGTGGATCACGATGCCGAACGATTCCGCCTCGGCACGGGTGAAATTGTACGCGGCCAGCTTGACCCGGGCCGCCTCGCGGTCGGCCGCCCGGCGGATGATCTTGATCACCTCGTCCAGGTTCGCCAGCGCGATGAGATAACCTTCCAGAGCCTCGGCCCGGCGCTGCGCTTCCCTCAATTCAAAGCGGGTCCGGCGCATCACCACCTCGCGGCGGTGTTCGATGTAGCAGTTGATCAGCTCCTTGAGATTGAGCGTCTTCGGCCGCCCGCCGTCGATGGCGAGCTGGTTGACCGCGAACGAGGTCTCCAGCGCCGTCATCTTGTAAAGCTTGTTGATCACGACCTTGGTCACCGCGTCGCGTTTCAGTTCGATGACCACGCGCGTGCTTTCGTCCGACTCGTCGCGCACGTCGGTGATGTCGGTTATTTCCTTCGTATTCACCAGCTCCGCGATCCGTGACACCAGTTCAGACCGGTTCACGTTGAACGGAATCTCGGTGACGATGATCTGCTCCTTGCCGCCCTTGGGCGTCTCGGTGTGGAGCTTGGCGCGAACGCGGACGCTGCCGCGCCCGGTCAGCAGGTAATTTCGGATGCCCTCCATCCCGAGGATCGAACAGCCGGTCGGAAAATCGGGACCCTTGATGATCTTGTTGAGTTGCGGGATGGTGATGTCGGGCTTGTCGATCTGCGCGCAGATGCCGTCGATCACCTCGGTCAAATTATGCGGGACGAGGTTCGTCGCCATGCCCACGGCGATGCCCGTGCCGCCGTTCACCAGCAGATTTGGGAAGGCCGCCGGCAGGACCACCGGTTCCATGTTTTTCTCGTCGTAAGAGGGGATGAAATCGACCGTGTCCTTGGAGATGTCCTCCATCAGCACCGCGCCGAGATGGGTCAGCCGCGCCTCCGTATAGCGCATGGCCGCGGGCGGATCACCTTCGACCGAGCCGAAATTGCCCTTGCCCTCGATCAGCCGCTCGCGCATCGACCACGGCTCGGCCATGTGCACCAGCGTCGGGTAAATGGCCATGTCGCCGTGGGGATGATATTTCTTCATCGTATCGCCGACAATGCCGGCGCACTTCGACGTCGACCGGCCCGGGTGCAACCCCATTTCGTGCATCGCGAAAAGAATGCGGCGCTGCGAGGGCTTGAGCCCGTCACGCACGTCGGGTAGCGCGCGCGAGATGATCACCGACATCGAATAATCGAGGAAGGAATTGCGGATCTCCTCCGCCACGTTGATGCGTTCGATGCGTTCGCTCGGGGAAAATAGATTGTCAGGCATAAGATGAAAAAGGGTGCTCCGCCAGGCCAACGATGGGGGAACGAAGCACGCGAAGGGTGAAGTCTAAAACTAGAAAGCCGCCGACCCTGCGGCAAGAGAAAAGGTCGGAGAAACTCTTTGACACAGCCCCACGACGCAAATCGCGCCTGCTCAACCAAGCCGGATACACCAAATTGCCTCCTGACGGCACGCAGTGAGGGCTAGCCGTTCGACCGCAAATCCTTCCCGTTTCAAGAGGTTCTCAAAAAGCGCAGGCGTGTAGCGGAGGCTGTAAAAAACGCGCAGTGGCTCGTCCGGTCTCGGCGTGAAACGGCGGCCCCACTGCTCGAAGGGCGCGGCGCTTTTCCAGCGGGCCGACGCGATGAAAGCAGGTATTTTCCCGATTTGGCCGATTTTCATTTCAGGCGGCTCGACGAGATTTTCGAGACCCGCTTCTTCCAGCGCGGCGCTGAGCCAGATCAACGTCTCGGGATTGTCGTACTGGGGCAGGACGGCGTTCATCGCCGCCGGGATGTCGTGGCCGATTCCATCGGTGACCGGTGCGAGATGCGCGCTGGCGAGCAGGAGATCGCCGGGGCGCAAAACCGCCCGGAAAAGACGGGTGATGACCGGGGGTAAAAAGTTGGGAAACAGACCGAAAAATGTGATGATACGCGGGAGGTCGCCGCCAACGTCATCGAGCCACCGGCCTATATCGCCGGCTTGCGCGAGATCGCAGACGAGGCTGCCATGATGTGTTGCCCCAGCGGCAATAAGGCGTTCCGCCGATTCGCGGACGAGGTCACGGCTCGCGTCGATGGCCGCAAACAGTATTTCTCCGCCGCGGGCGGCCAGTGTCGAGTGGAGCTCAAGCTCCTTGAGTCCGGTGCCGCAGCCGAGACCAACAAGGAAGCGCCTTTTCGCGCCGGTTCGCTCCGCCACCCGCGCAAACGCCTCGCGGTAAATCCGCGTGAATTCGGAATTGCCGTGAAGGGGTGAGTGCCGGAGAAAGACCTCGCGCCACAATGCGGTTTGGCGCGGCGTGAAATAGAGAAATTTCGAATCGATGCGATTTTCACGCAAGGCGTCGGCGGCCTCGCGGTACAGGGTGTTGCTTTCGACCGAAGAATGGAAATCGATTTCGACCATGACTGTTTCAATCAAATAGGCACGAAACCCATATCGGCACAATCAAAACGGATTTCGATCCACTTGCCAGAACGAGGTCCCGGCGACAAGCTGGTGAACATGAGCGCTTCCACTCCTCGTCTCGCTTGGGGCATCCTCGGAACGGGCGCCATCGCCCACACGTTTGCCAAGGCGCTGGCCAAGTCCCGCACTGGAAAACTTGTCGCCGCTGGGAGCCGCACGCAGGAGTCGGCGGACAAATTCGCGAAAGAGTTCGGAGGAGTGACGGCACACGGGAGCTACGAAAAACTCCTGGCTGATCCCGCCGTTCAGGTGGTCTACATCAGTGCGCCCCATCCCCAGCATGCCGAGTGGTGCATCAAGGCATCCCAGGCGAAAAAGCATATTCTTTGTGAAAAGCCGCTGACGATGAACCACGCCGAGGCGATGGTGGTGGTCGAGGCCGTTCGGGAAAACGGCGTTTTCCTGATGGAAGCGTTCATGTACCGGTGCCATCCGCAAATAGCGCGGTTGATCGAGTTGATCCGCTCGGGCGTCATCGGTCAGGTCGGGGTCATCCGGGCCACTTTCAGTTTCCGGGCCCCTTACAACGCGGAGAGCCGACTGTTCAAGAACGAACTGGGCGGCGGCGGCATCCTCGACGTCGGATGTTACGCGCTGTCCTATTCCCGGTTGATCGCCGGCGTTGCGCAGGGACTCCCGTTTGCCAATCCCACGAAGATCACCGGTTTCGCGCAGCTTCACCCCGAGGCGGGGACCGATCTTTACGCCGTCGCCTCGGCGGAGTTTTCGGGCGGCATTTTCGCCCAGCTTGCCGCGGGCGTTGGGCTGCATCAGGGTATCTGCGTGCGGATTTTCGGCACGGAAGGTTCAATCGAATTGCCCACGCCCTTCGGTTTGGGGGAAGGCAATTCGACCTCGATTTTCCTGACTCGCGCGGGAGTGGCGCAGCCGGAGGAGATCGTGATCAAGACCAACGAGCCTCTTTACGCGCTGGAAGCCGATGCGGTGGGCGACGCGCTGGCTCAGGGCAGGCTGGAAAGCCCCCACGTGACGGTGGCCGACTCGCTCGGCAACATGGCGGCGCTCGACGCGTGGCGCACCTCGGCGGGGCTCGTTTACGAGAGCGAAAAACCGGTGGTCAAAGAACGGTAACCCGAAGGATTGAGCAGCGGGCAAAAGTCCCTACGATGGAAGGGGTGGACGTATCTTCATCAACATGGTTCGGTCAGTTACCGGCCGTCTTGAGGACGCTTTTATCGTCGGACGGCACGGTGACAAAATTCCTCGAGGCTTATTATCTGGAACGGATCCGTGTCAAAACCCTGCTTCACGCGGAAGCGCCGTTGGAGGAAGACATAACCCCGCTTGAAATCAAAAAAGGCGGCATTATTTTGCGGCGGCGCGTGCAAATGTTTGGCGAAACAACGAACCGGCTCTACGGCTTGGCGGAGAGCTTCATTCGCGCGGACATTCTCTGGCCGGAAGTGCGCGGAGACCTCGTCCAGGGGCGGCTGGGCATCGGCGAACTCATGCGCGAAAGGCGGATCGAGACTTACCGCGAATTACTGGGTTGCGATTCCGGGCCGGCCGGTCCATGGGCGGCCGAATTGGGATGCTCCGAGGATGCGGCGACAGCAGTGAGGACCTACCGCATCTTTGTTGCGGGACAGCCGTGCCTGTTGATTACGGACCGATATGTGATCGCCCATTTTGCCTGACAAAGAGTTGGATGGCGGTTTTTGCTCCTTTTTGATAACGATAAAAGAACGTATCGCGGCAACGGGATGGGCCGCTGACTCCGGCTCCCATAGCTTAACGGATAAAGCAACGGTCTTCTAAACCGTAGAGTGTTGGTTCGATTCCAACTGGGAGCGCCCGCCGTTTTGCTTCGGATTGAAGGAGATTTCAGGCATTTGAGCCGTTTGTTGAAAGGGGCGTTATGCCTCTTCCCGCCATGTCTTGACCTTGGCGCGGGTTTAGCGGGCATCGTGCACTTTCAATAGCCAGAATCCACCGATTCTTGCTACAATTGCTGATACAATATGGTTTCAGGTTCAAAATTCGGGTTGGCCACTCTTCTTTTTTTCTTTCTGGCGCTCGCGCCGGCGTCTCTGGGCCACGCCCAGCAGCAGCCCAGCCCGCCTCCACCCGATCAGGTCTCCCTCCTGCTGAAACAGGGCTTGCAGTTCCTGGAGCAACAACAACTCGATGACGCGCTTGCCAAGGCGAATGCCGCCGTCCAAGCCGCGCCTCAAAATGCGAACGCTTATGAACTGCGCGGCACGATTTACGTTGAAAAGAAACTATGGGACCTGGCCGCAAAGGACTACCAGACCGCGCTCCAGTTTGACGTCAAAAATACGCAGTTAAAATTCAACCTGGCCGAGATCGAGTTCATGCAGAAGAAGTACGCCGCTGCACGCCCCGGTTTTGTGGCCTTGGAGCAAGACCCGGACATGGGGGATATTTCCTCCTACAAGGCATTTCTATGCGACCTTTTCGGCGGACACGAAGACGTTGCGGCCAAGGAACTCGCCGCCTTCAATCAGGTTGGCGCGAACGCCTCCTATTATTTTGCGAATGTCGCCTGGTCCTTGTACCATCATAAGACGGAAGATGCCCGGGGCTGGCTCTCGTCGGCGGTAGCTATCTATGCTCCCAACAAGGCCCGGCTTTACGCGAGTAGTCTGATCAATCTCGGTTACCTGCCTCTGCCTCCTCCTCCGCAATAGCATTCGGGACGAGCTTCTCCACCTATCCCCGTGCCCCGGGCGGAGAATTCGAAAATGGCGAGTTTCAACGACAAATAGGTTCTAGTCAGGCCCGCAAAGCTTCGGAGAGGGCGCGGGCAGTTTGTTCGATGTCGTCGGCGGTGTGGGCGGCGCTGAGGAAGCCGGTTTCGAATTGCGAAGGCGCGATATAAATTCCCCGGTCGAGCAGCGCGTGAAAGAAGCGCGCGAAATGGTCCAGATCGGCGGTCCGAGCATCGCTGAGTTGCCGGACGGCCCGGCTGGTGAAAAAAAGACAGAACATCGATCCGTAACGATAAAAAGTATAGGGGAGCCCCGCGGACTTGAGCGCCGCGCGCGTCTCCGATTCGAGCTGCGCACCCAGTTTTTCGAGCTTGGCGAAGATGTCCTGCTCCTCCAACAGGCGCAACTGCGCCAGTCCGGCCGCCATGGCCAGTGGATTTCCGGACAACGTGCCGGCCTGGTAAACCGGGCCGAGCGGCGCGAGATGGTCCATGATATCGGCGCGTCCGCCGAAAGCGCCCACAGGCAGGCCGCCGCCGATCACCTTGCCGAAGCACGAAAGATCGGGCCGGACACCCAGCAGTTCCTGGGCGCCTCCCCGGGCCAGCCGGAATCCGGTCATCACCTCGTCGAAAATGAGGAGCGCGCCGTTTTCGGTGCAAAGTTTACGCATGGTTTCGAGAAAACCGGGCAGGGGGGGAATCAACCCCGCATTGGCCGGGATCGGCTCGACGATGACCGCCGCGATTTCGCCTTTGTTTTGTGCAAAGGCCCGGCTTAGGGCGTCGACATCGTTGAAGGGCAATGAAAGGGTGAGACAGGCCAATGCGGCAGGAACTCCCGCGCTGTCAGGCTGGCCGAGCGTGAGCGCGCCTGAACCGGCCTTGACCAGGAGCGAATCGACGTGGCCGTGATAGCAACCCTCGAATTTGATGATCTTGTCGCGATGGGTGAAGCCGCGCGCCAACCGCACCGCGCTCATGGTCGCCTCGGTTCCGCTGTTGGTCAGGCGGACTTTTTCGACCGATGGCACCCACCGGCAGATTTTACGCGCCAACTCGACTTCGAGCGAATTTGGAATACCGAAGCTCGTACCGCGGTCCGCCGCCGCTTTTACCGCCGCGATGACTTCGGGGTGCGCATGGCCCATGATCGACGGCCCCCAGGTGCAGACGTAATCGATGTAGACATTCCCGTCGATGTCCTCAACGCGGGCGCCGCCGGCCTTTTGCGCAAAGAAGGGGGTTCCCCCCACGGCGCGAAAAGCGCGTACGGGCGAATTGACGCCGCCGGGCAGGTAGCGCAGGGCCTGTTCGAAAAGTTCCTGGGAGCGGGATCGGTTCATGGGTGAGTTCAACGATACGGAAAACCGCGCCAATTGCCATCCGGTCCTGCGAACCCGTGGGGACCGGGCGCTTACATATCCAGAACGTTGCCCCGTGCGCTGATAAGCGGAAGCTGTCGCGACCAGAAATAGCGCACCGAGGGAGTTGCGTTGCGCGGGAGCCGCCCGACGAACGCCGCGGATATAATTTCGGATTTGGCCAGCTTCAACCGGCCCTTGCGCAGCTTGGTTTGGAAGAGCACCGCCACGCTTGATCTAAGCGGCCGGTCGAAAAGATCGACGACTTTGGCCGAAACAACCGTGAGCCCGATTTCCTCCTTCAATTCGCGCCGCAGCGCCTGCTTCAGCGGTTCCGACGCGCGCACCTTGCCGCCGGGCAAGGACCAGAGCTGGCGGCCGACGGCCTGCTGAACAAGAAGAACATTGCCATAGGCGTCTTGAATCCACGCCAAGACGGAAATCTCCTTGGCCGTTTCGGGCCTGATCTTTTGGGAGTGTTTCTTTCGCCTTGTTTTAGCCATAACATCCTTTAGGCGAAAAGGTTTTATTTGTCACCTAATTGTAACAATTGATTTTTGCCCTAGAGACTGCCTGGATTTTCTTAACTGCGGCCTGGTTTCCTCGGCCAAAATTTCCAGGTATAAAAGAGCCCGAGAATGAGCATGATTCCGACGAGCTACACGTCGGCATGCAGGTTGGCCAGAACCAACTGCGAAGATGAAGTAGATGACGATGATCAGCAGATCAATGGGGCCGAGGGAGACGACAGAACCAAAGGAACAGGGAGTCATGGGCCGGATCGGTTGGAAGGGGTTTTTAAACGATTACTTCACATCAAAGGCGTAAATCGTTGTGCTTTTGAAGACGTCGCCCGGCCTGAGCAAGGTGGAAGGGAAGTTGGCGTGATTGGGGGAGTCGGGAAAGTGCTGTGTTTCAAGACAGAAGCCGTCGTATTGCCGGTAGGCCTTGCCGTCCTTTCCGATAAGTGTCCCATCGAGGAAATTGCCGGTGTAAAACTGAACCCCGGGCTGGTCGGTGTAGACTTTCAGAATACGGCCGCTTTTCGGGTCCTCAACTTCCGCCGCAAGACCGAAGTTGGAAAAGAAGCCCTTGGTCAGCACATAATTGTGGTCGTAACCGATCGGGTTGCCGCCGGTTTCCCTGAGGTGAAGTCCGATTGGCGTTGCGGTGCGAAAATCCCAAGGCGTTCCCGCGACATCCTTGATTTCGCCGGTGGGGATCAGCGTCGCATCGACGGGCGTGAAAGCATTGGCATGGAGAGTGACGACGTGATCGAGAATGGAGCCGTTGCCTGCCCCGGCAAGATTGAAGTAGGTGTGGTTGGTCAGGTTGATGACGGTTGGTTTGTCGGTGGTCGCCCGGTAGGAGATGTGCAGTTGGTTGTCATCGGTCAGGGTGAAGGTGACGTTGACAAAGAGATTGCCCGGGTAACCCTCCTCGCCATCAGGGCTGAAGCGCGTGAATTGGATGGCCGGACTGTCCGACTCGACCGGCTCGACTTTCCAGATGCGTTTGTCGAAGCCGCGCCAGCCGCCATGGAGCGAGTTGGGACCGTTGTTGACTGGGACTTGGTAGGCTGTGTGGTTGATTTCGAACTTGCCGCGAGCAATGCGGTTGGCGTAGCGGCCGATGGTCGCGCCGAAGTAGGCGGTCTGGGTGAGGTAAGGAGCGAAGTGATCAAAGCCGAGGGCGACGTCGTCGAGCTTGCCGTTGCGGTCGGGCACGACAATTTTTACGATGGTCGCGCCGTAGTCCATGATGCTGACGCTCATGCCGTTCTTATTGGTGAGCGTATAGAGGGTGACCTTTTCGCCGTGGGGCGTTTTGCCGAAGGGTTGGGAGGGAACGGCAGTTGAGTTTTGCGCAAAGCCGGCAAATCCCAACAAGGTGATAAGGGCAATCGGGACGGCGTGGGCGCGGTAAGGCATGGTAAAAAGAAAATCGCGTCAATTCCGATTTTATTTCGAATCAGGCACTGAAACTTTCGCCGCAGGAGCAATGGGCGGTTGCGGTGGGATTGGTGACCTTGAAGCCTCCTTTTTGGAGGTCGTCGCTGTAATCGAGGAGGGAGCCGAGGACGAAGAGCGCGCTTTTTGGGTCCATGACGATGTTGACGTTATGGGAACGGATGAAAAGATCGCGCTTCACGGGGCCATCGACGAGATCCATCTTGTACTGAAGGCCGGAACAGCCACCGCCGATGACGGCCAGGCGCAGCGCTCCGTTGGGACGGCCCTGCCGGGTTAGGAGGGTATGGAGCTTGTCCGCCGCCTTATCGGTCAGCTTGCAAAGCTTGTCGTTGCCAAGTTTGACTCCTTCAGGGAGTTGAAGACTTTCTTCCATCGTGGCTTAAATATGCCGCTACGGGCGGCGGACGCAACTACTGCTTGAAGGCGAGTGAACCGGCAGCATGGGTCGCGGCGTGGGCGAGATAAGAGTTGTTGACGAAGCTGGAGAACGATTGGGCCCAGAATCCCGTGCCGATAAGAAGCACGATGAGGACGTAAAGGACGATGGTGGTGGAGAGGTTGACGCGGATGGGGGTTTCATCGAGCGGTTCGGACCAGTACATGGCCTTGATCGGGCCGAGGTAGTAATAGAGGGCGGCGACTGCGGCGAAGATGACAAAGAAGAGCAACGTGTAGAGACCGTGGTTCCAGGCGACAAGGATGACCATGAGCTTGGCGACAAAACCGCTCAGCGGTGGAACACCGGCGAGGGAGATGAGGGAGAGGGCGAAGGCCGCGGCGAGAAGGGGGGAACGCTGCGAGAGGCCGGCCAGATGATGAATTTCGAGGCCGGGCAGGCGGCGGTTCAGGACGGCGAGGACAATGAAGGCGGTGAAAGTGGCCAGAAGGTAGGTGACGAGGTAAACGCTGACAGCAATCTGTCCTGTAATGCGGTCAGTGATGTAGAGAGGGGAGGATTGGCCGGGCAGGAGCGTGACGGCGCCGATGACGGCGACAAGGATGAAACCGGTGTGGCCGATGCTGGAATAGCCCAGAAGCCGCTTTAAATTGCGCTGCGGAATGGCGGCAAGATTGCCGAGAATCAGGGAGAGAATGGCGACGACGCTCAGGACGGGAACCCAAATGCCGACGCCGGCGGGCCCGCCAAAGACGCCGAGAACGACGCGCATGAGGATGATAAATCCGCCGGCCTTGGAACCAACCGAGAGAAAGGCGGTGATGGAGTTGGGAGCGCCTTCGTAGACGTCGGGAGCCCAGATGTGGAAGGGGACCATCGCAATCTTGAAGCCGATGCCGATGAGGACGAGGAGCATGCCGAAGGCGACGCCGGTCCGCAGGTAAAATTGAAGTTCTAAGGCGATGGCATCGAAGCGGGTGGTGCCTGTGAGTCCAAAAATGTAGGCAATACCCATGATAAGAAAGGCGGAGGAGAGGCCGCCGAGGATAAGATACTTGATCCCGGCCTCGAGCGCGGCCGGGTTGCGGCGCTGGTAGGCGACCAGGATGTAAAAGGAGATGGTGACGAGTTCGAGCGCTACGAAGAGGAGCATGAAGTCGTTGGCCATGGCGAGAAGCATGAGGCCGATAGTGGTGAAAAGGGGCAGCACGACAAACTCGCCGCCGTCATGGGACACCGGTTCCTGGACTTCGTCTCCCATCCAGATGACGAGCATGGCCGTGGCGACAAAGAAGAGGTTAAAAAACTTGGCCGCGCCGTCCCATTTGCAGAGTCCGCTCCAAAAAATCCAGGGTCCGGTGTCGAAAGCAAGCGTGAGGAGACCGGTGAGCAACAAGCCGGCGAGCGCGGTCCAGGCGGTCTGGCGCGGCGTAAGGGGAATGAACGCTTCGGCCAGCAGCAGACCCAGGGCCCAGACCGTGAGTAGGATCACGGGGGCGAAATAGGCGATATGATAACTGGCGTTGATCATGACAGGTGGGCTAGCGCAGCGGCGGAATGAAAGGCAGAAGGGAGACGCTGGGTTGGATGATGTGAAGGAGGAGAAAGGGCATGAAACCGATGGCGAGAGAGGCGAGGATAAGGAGAACGTAGGGCGTGTATTCGGGCAGGGTGGCGGTGTCGGTCATGCCTGCCGAGGCGGGGACCGTTTCCCGGGTGTTGGCCAGCACGGCAGCCGGGCGCGGTTCGTACCGGGCGGGCATGGGACCGTAAAAAATGGTCTTGATGGCGCGAAGTTGGAAGATTGCGGTGATAACGGTGCCGTAAACAGCGAAGGCGGTGAAGAGGGGGCCAAGGAAGGGTAGAACGGCGGCGAAGGAAGCGAAAAAGATCATGAGTTCGCCCGCGAAGTTGGCGAGTCCCGGAACGCCCATGGAGGCCATGGAGGCGAAGCTGAAGAAGACGGCGAGCAGGGGCGCGCGCTGGGCGAGGCCGCCGAGCTCGGTGAAGCGATTTTCGCCGGCGCGGTGGGTGATTTCGCCGCTGAGACCGAAGAGAAGCGCGGCCGAGAGACCGTGGGCGACCATGAGGAGAACGGCGCCGCTGATGCCGATGGTGTTCCAGCAGGCGATGCCGAGGAAGAGATAGCCCATGTGCATGATGCTGGAAAAGCCGATCATGGTCGGGAGCTCCTTCTGGGCAATGGTAATGAATCCGGCGTAAAGGAAATTCCCAGCGAGGAGGGTAAGAATGACGGGAAGCCAGTCGGTGAAGCCGTCATGAAGCATGGGAATGCCGATGCGGATCAGGCCGTAGAGCGCGAATTTCTTCAAGACACCGGCATGGAGCATGGCGGCGGCAGGCGGCGCGGATGCATACCCCGGAGGTGCCCACGAGTGGAAGGGGAAGAGACCGACAAGGATGCCAAAACCGACAAGCACAATGGGAAAAATAACGTCCTGGGCTTGATGGGAGATTACGTTGGGATGCCTCCCGATGTAGGACTGGAGAGCGGTGATGTCGAAGGTGCGATTCGGGGCCGGCAGCGCCATAATGAGAGCGATAAGGCCGGCCAGGAGAATGAGGCTGCCGGCCATGAGGTAGATGGTAACTTGGAAGGAGGCGAATTGACGGTTTTGCGTACCCCAAATGCCGATGAGGAGGAAGGTGGGAATGAGGGCGAATTCGTGGAAGATAAAGAAGAAAAAGATGTCGAGGGAAACGAAGGCACCCATGGCGCCGAGGGACATGAGGAGCAGGTAACAATAATATTCCGCGGAACGGCGGATGTTGTTCGGGGAGATGGCGATGGCTGCGAACGTGACGATGGCAGTGAGGAAGACGAGAGGAAGACTGATGCCGTCAACGCCAAGGTGAAAACGGATGGGGGGCACGCCGGAAAGGGTGACCCACGGGCAATCCATGATGTAACAGTATCCGCCCTGGGCGGCGGGATAGTTATAGAGGAGGCCAAGGGAAAGGACGAGGTTGAGAAGGGCGGCGATTCCTGCTGTGCGTTTGGCGGGAGCTCCGGCAATGATGGCGATGATGGCGGCGAGCGGCACCAAAAGGAGAACAAGGAGCGGAGAGGGCATTGAGTGGAAGGAATTAGTGGGCGAAGAGGGCAAAGTAAATCACCACGGCGCCGCCGAGGCTGAAGAGGAAGGCGTAGGTCTGGAGATTGCCAGTCTGGAAGAGGCGGAGGATTTCGCCGATGCCGACGGTGACGTAGGCGGCGCCACGGATGATAAAGCCGTCGAGGACCCAGTTGTCGAGCCAGGAAAGGAGATTGACCGCATGCTGCTGGCCGCCGACGAGGCTGCGGTCATAGAAGTCGTCGATATAGAATTTTTGAGCGAGGATGCGGATGTCGAGCGGGTCGGTGGAGCGGTCGCAATAGAGGTAGTAGGCGGCAAGGACGCCGGAGACGACCAGCACGAGGGGGACAAAACCGTAAAATCCGGGCAGTTCAGGCAGGGGGATGTCTTGGCCATTCACGGCCCAGGTGTGGTAGTAGTCCTTGATGCCGTACCCCCAGATTGACCAGCCGGCGATAACGGAGAAGGTGGCGAGAATGACGAGGGGGACGGTCATCACCGAAGGCGATTCGTGCGGGTGCTCGGCAGCGGGTGTCCGGGCGGGGCCAAAGAAGGCGATGACGTAGAGCCGGGTCATGTAAAAGGCGGTGAGAAAGGCGGTGAAGGAGCCGACCCAGTAGAAAAGAGGATGGGTGTGGAAGGCGAAGGCGAGGATTAAATCCTTGCTGTAGAAGCCGGACAATAAAGGGCAGCCGATGAGGGCGAGCAGACCGATGCCGAAAGTCCAGGCGGTGAGCGGGATTTTTTTGAAGAGACCGCCCATTTTCCAGATGTCCTGTTCCTCGTGCAGGGCGTGGATGACGGAACCGGCGGCTAGGAAGAGGAGGGCCTTGTAGAAGGCATGGGTGGTGAGGTGAAACATGGCGGCGGCGGGTCCGCCGCAGCCGACGGCCATGACCATGTAGCCAAGCTGAGAGAGGGTGGAGTAGGCAAGAATGCGCTTGATGTCGTTTTGCTGGACGGCGATGAGAGCGGCGCCGACTGCGGTCAGGCAACCAATGAAAGCTATGAATTCCAAGCCAAGGTTGGAAAGGGCGAGAAGTGGATAGACACGGCAGAGCATGTACACGCCGGCGGCGACCATGGTGGCGGCATGGATGAGGGCGGAGACGGGGGTGGGGCCCTCCATGGCGTCGGGCAGCCAGACGTGGAACGGGAACATGGCCGATTTGCCCATGCACCCGGCGAAAAGGCCGAGAACCATTAAGGTAAGGAAGACAGGCGAGTGTCCTCCCTCGTGGGCAAAGAGGGTGTGCAGGCCGGCTTGGTTACCCAGGATGCTGTGCATCGCGGGCAGGGCGTTCTGGTGGTAGCACTGGGCGAGCTTTTCGGGCAGGACGGAAACGGTGCCCATCATTTTCCAGAAGAGAAGGATGCCGAGCATGAAACCGAAATCGGCGAGGCGGTTGCAGACAAAGGCCTTGTTGGCGGCGATGGCCGCGCTGTCGCGGGTATACCAGAAGCCGATAAGGAGATAGGAACTGAGACCGACGCCTTCCCAGAAGAAAAACATTTCGATGAGGTTGGTGGAGATGACGATGCCGGTCATCGAAAACATGAAGATGGAGAGCCCGCCGAAGAAACGTCCGCAGGAGGGATCAGCCTTCATATAGCCGATGGAATAAATGTGAATGAGAAGGCCGACGCCGGTGACAATGAGAAGCATGCCCTTGGCCAGCGGATCGAAGATCATGCCGACTTCGATGGTGAGACCGGGAATGCTGCCGGAGGCGGGAAAGGAGATCCAGTTCCAGGTGGCGGGCTGCGGCACCCAATCAAAGACGACCAGAAGAGTGATGATAAAGCAGAGCGAAGCGGAGCCGACAGAGGCGATTATGGCGTTCAGGGGGTCGCGATGAAAGCGGAGAAGGATCGCGACGGTGGCGACCAGCGGCAATAGGAGAAGGAGCCAAGCGATGTCCATGGGAGACCTAGAACTTGAGCGTGGTGAGGTTCTGGACCTGGGTGGTCTCTTTGAGGCGGTAGAGAGCGACGATCAGGGCCAGTCCGACGGCGACTTCGGCGGCGGCGACGGTGATGACGAAAAAGACGAAAACCTGGCCGTCGATGTGGTTAAAGTAGGGACGGGAGGGGGACTCGGGATAACTGTAGAAGCGGCTAAAGGCGACGAAAGTGAGATTGGCCGCCTGGAGCATCATCTCGAGCGACATGTAAATGATGAGGAGGTTGCGCCGCATTATGACGCCCATGAGGCCGATGACGAAGAACACGGCCGCGACGGCGAGGTAATGGTTGAGGGTAATTTCCATGACGCTTACCGGGTGAGGGTGGTTTCCTTTTCGGGCCGGGCGGAGGGCGCTTCGCGGGAGATTTCTTCGTGCGGCGAGCGGCGCGGTTCATCCTGCTTGCAGATGACGACGACGCCGATGGTAGCGACGAGGAGAAGAAGACTGGTGATTTCAAAGGGTGCGACGAAATGGGTAAAAAGGCGGTTGCCGATGCGCTGGGTGTCGTCGAGGAGGTCGGCAGGGGGTGTGGGCGCGCCGGGTTCGAGGCTCCGAGATTCCCCGGCGAGGGCGTTCTGCGGGACGAAACCGCGAGGGGTGGCGTTGAGAGTGAGACTCACGAGGTAGATGAAGATGAGGGCGAGGCCGAGGGTGAGCCCCATCCAGATTTTTTGCCGGGGTATGCTCTCTGCGGCCTCGACGTTGAGAAGCATGATGATGAAGAGAAAGAGAACCATGACGCCGCCGGCAGTGACGAGAATCTGGACGGCGGCAAGGAAATAGGCGTCAAGCATGATAAAGAGCGCTGCCATGCTGACGAGGCTGAAGGCAAAACAGAGGGCGCTGGCCACGGGGTTGCGGTTGAGGATGACACTCAGGCCGCAGACGATCATGACGAGGGAGAAAAACCAGAAGAAGAGGGTGTCCATGGTTTGGTTCAGATGGTCAGGGCCTCCCACGGCATGAATGCAGTAGGGGGGCTTGCCGTTGGCATTATTTCATTCTCCAGTCGCCGAGTTGTCTCAAATCTTCGCGGGATGGCCCTATGGCCCGGTTCCAGTTACTTGTCTTTGTCCCACTTATGGATGGGTTTGGGCAGGGTGCCGCCCAGTTCGTAAAGCTTTTCCTTGTCGTGGACCATTTCAGCGCGGGAAAGGCCGGTGATGGCGTAGTCCTTGAGGAGGAAGATGGCCTCCTCGGGGCAGACTTCTTCGCAAAGGCCGCAGTAGATGCAGCGGATCATGTCGATATCGAAGGCTTTGGGCGCCTTCTCGACCTTTGCGTAGGGGGAGTCAAGAGGGATTTCGCCGGGGTGGATGCGAATGGCGCGCGGTGGACAAATAAATTCGCAGAGTTGACAACTGACGCACTTTTCGCGGCCTTCCTCGTCGTGTACGAGAGTAGGCGCTCCGCGGTAGCCGTCGGGCATGGGCCACTTTTCCTCGGGGTACTGGAGTGTGACCTTGCGGCGGCCGAGAACTTGGTCGATAAAATGACGGGCGGTGATGGCCAGACCCTGAAAAATCCCGGGCAAATAAAGGTTCTCATACCACGAGAGCTTCGGGCTAGAAACGATCATAGAGAGCGTATCGTAACGCAAGCGGCTCAGGAGTCTACTGGAAAGTCCGCAGAACCGGCGGTTTTTTTAAATCACTCCGGGTGCGAGAAATTGCAGAATGAAAAGGTCATCGGTACGGGCAGATTGTTTACTGAAGGAGGATAAAG